>NZ_BPRL01000042.1:0-34583 GCF_045862635.1 Kitasatospora sp. NE20-6 | reverse complement strand
CCCCCCCCCCCCCCGCCCCCGGGGGGGGGGGGGGGGGGCCGGCCCCCCCCCCCCGCCCCCCCCCACGGCACTAGCTCGCTCCGCCGCAGGTCATAACCCTGTTGGGGTCAGATCGGGTTGGCGGGAAGCCAGGGTGCTGGATGAGCTGCGCGGGGCGGCGGTCGTCGGCTAGAAGTCGAGGTCGCTCAGGCCCTGGGCGGCGAAGGCACTGATGAGGTGGTCCATGACCAGCTCCTCGACCTGGCCGCTGGTGAGAAGTTCGACCGGGCTGGTGCCCGTACGACGGACCTTCCAGCAGCCGTCACCCGCCGACTCGGCGCTGATGATGTAGCGGTGCCGGGTGAGGACGACCATGAAGTCGGAGACGATGTCGTGGGCGGCGAGAACGGGGTTGCTCACGTTGCTCCTTGGGATGGGAAGAGGGAGGGTCACCGAGTGTGTGGCGGGGGCCTGTCGGTGCGCAGTGCTTGCAGGACCTTGCCGACCTTCTGGTTCGAGGCGGTGAGGCCCTGCTCACGAATCGCGGTGGCCACTACGGCTCGTGTGACCCGGCCGGCGTTCGCTGCCGCCACTCGTCCGATCCGCAGCAGCTCGGGATCCGGACCGTCCCCACCGGACCGAGAGGCCGGACCGTCCCCACCGGACCGAGAGGCCGGACCGTCCCCACCGGACCGAGAGGCCGGACCGTCCCCACCGGACCGAGAGGCCGGACCGTCCCCACCGGACCGAGAGGCCGGACCGTCCCCGCCAGACCGAGGAGCCAGACCGTCCGCTGGTGGGTTCAGGTCTGTGCGCCGTCGGATACGGGCGGCAAGGCGGTCACGCAGGCGAGTGCCTTGGCGGTGGGCACGGAGTTTGTCCGCAGCGGACCGAGGAGCGTACGGACGGTCCGTGCCGGTAGTCAGTTCTGCCCGAGTGGTCTGGCTGGCGCTGTGGTCCAGCGTTTCGACGGGGGCTGCCTTGCGAAGGGAGGGTGTGGGGTCAGTGATGCGTCCGAGGGTGATTGCCTCGGGGGAGCTGGCCGGCTGTTGGTCGGAGGCGGGGTTGGTCTGTGGCTGGGCTCCTCCGTGGCGGGTGATGATGATGCCGAGGTGGACGGCGCCGGCGAGGGCGAGCGGGGCGATGGTGCTCAGGGATCCCACGGCTACGTCGCCCAGCCGCAGGCTTTTCGCCTGGCCGGCCTGCTCGTTGAGGCGGATGGCGTGCAGGGCGTTGGCCCATACGCTGGTGCCGGTGGCGCTGGCGAACAGCGCCCACGTGTAGGCGCGGGCGGTCCAGGGGGCTTCCCGCAGGAGCACCAGGGCCCGTACGCCGTAGGCGATGAAGCCGTCGACGACGACCGGGAAGGCGTAGCTGAGCTGTCCGCGAACGTGGATGGCCTGGGCCATCTGCTGGAGCGCATCGTAGGAGAGGGCGAAGCCGAAGGCACCGAGGACGCCGATCGCTGCGATGTCCCACGGGGAGACGTTGGCCCGGCGGTTGATCATGCGGCCACCGACGGGGTGGCTGCGGCGGAGCGGCGCAGTTCGGCGGCCAGGGCGATCTCGTCGGCACGCATGCTCCTGGGCATGATCTCCATTTGGGTGGCGGCCCGACTGCGGCGCTTGGCAGCGGCCTTGTAGCCGATGCCGAGAGCTTCGGACCAGGTGGCGATCGGAATGTCGGCGTCGAGTGCGACACGGACGACAGCTCCCTTCTCGCGTTCGGTCAGGTTGGGGCGGGTGGTGCTGGCGAGGGTGGCACGCACACGGTCGATGTCGATTTGACGGTCGCCCCAATGCTTGATGATCTCGGTCAGCTGGTCCTCTGTGCGGCCACCGCGGATGCCGAAGCGGATGCCACACTCGATGGCGTCTTCGAGACAGGCATCGCGCACCGGGCACTGGGTGCACAGGGCAAGGGCCTTGCGACGGTCGGGTGACTTGGGCGAGGCGAAGAAGATGTCCGGGTCGGGATGGCAGGCACAGGCTGCTTCCAGGCGCCAGCGCGGGTCGTGGCGGCCGGGGAGGAGGACGGTGGCTTCGAAGGCAGGAGAGGTAGTGGTCATTCGGGGCTGTCTCCGGTCGCGCCGCCGGGGCCGGGCGTGCGCGGGCAAGGCGTCTCCCAGGGGCGGCTCGGTCGGCCCCGTACGGGAACGCGGCGGGTCAGGAGAGGGGTGCGCGGCGCCGGTCGGGTCCGGCGAGGATGGCCTTGTGGCACATCTGTCGCAGGCGGCTGGCGGTACGGTCGCCGAGCAGGCCGGCCAGTTCGGCCGGGGTGATGTTGCTGGTGATGATGGTCGGCAGGTGCTGCTCGTAGCGGTAGTTGACCAGCCGGTAGGTGGTCTCCTCGGTGAACTCCGAGGCGCGGCCGGCGCCGAGGTCGTCGACCAGCAGCAGCGGGACGCGCTCGAGCTCCCGCATCTCGCGTTCGGCATCGGCACCGGGGCGCGGTCGCATCATCGCGTGCAGGGTGACCGAGGTGACGGCCTGCCAGCGCAGGCGGACTCCTGCGGCGAGCAGGGAGCGGATCGCTCCGTAGGCCTGGTGGGTCTTGCCGGTGCCGGTCCCGCCGAGCAGCAGCAGCGAGTGGGCGCGGGCGATGCCGAGCTGGCCCTCGGGGCCACGGTGAGCGGCCTGCTTGACGTGCTCGGCCCATGCGAGGACCTGGGGGTCGTCGGCCAGGGCGGCCTGGAAGCGCGGCGGGATACGGGCGGCAGCCAGCTCCAAGGCGTCCCGGTTCGGCTGCGATGTTGTCGTCCGCTCGGGGACGCCGATCACCGAGGGGTCGACGCCCAGGCGGGCGAAGCGGTCCACGAGATGGTGCAGGGTGGCGCCGGCGCGGCGCGGGTCGCGGCCGGCCATCACAACTCCCCGGCGTAGGCGGCGGCCCCGGCCGCCGGGTTGGTCCATGCCTGGTAGGTGGCCCCAGGTCGGGATCGGCGCCGGGTGAGGGCCTCCTGCACGAAGGACTCCAGGGCGGTGGGCCCCTTGGGGTTGGCCGCGAGCAGTTGCAGGCCCATCCGGACCTGCTCGACGGTGTACCCGGCGGAAAGGAGCTGGTGGATCTCGCGCCCCAGGTGCCCGCGGAACCGGTCTGTGGGCATCTGCGGGCAGGTGCGGACGTACTCGGCGACCAGGGCGTTGGCCCCTGTGACGTTCGGGTGCAGTGCGGCGACACGCTCCGGTGCGGGATCGGCAGGCGAAGTGGCCTCGGCAGGCACGGCGGAGCCGTCCCCCGGAGGGACAGATCCAGGATCCGTGATCCTGGATCCGTTCCAGGAGGGTGTCCGGGAGTCCGGCAGCGGCTCTTGCACTCCGGTGTTCGGGTGTTCGCCGTCCGGGTTCTGCGCGGAGGCGGAGTCCATCATGTCCTGGTTGTCGGCAAGGACTTCCTGGTACGAAGTGGAGGCGGTTGCGGAGGCCTGGGCCGTCTCCCCGGCCGGGGTCTTCCTGCGAGGGCTCCGGGTGGCGGTCTGCGCGGCGGCGAGGGCTTCCTCGATCTGGTGGAGAGGGCAGGCCGCCAGCCGAGACTGGGACGGCTTGTCGATTCGCTGATGCTTGTTGAAGTTGACGACGTGCAGGAGTTCCTCGCCGGCGTCCTCCGGGTTCACGTAGCGGCAGACCAGACCGACCTCGGTGAGCTGGCGCAGGTCGTCCTCGACCCTCTCTGAGATATGGACGCGGCCGTCCCAGGACTTCTTGCGCTTCCAGATCAGCCCGCGCACGATGCCGGCATCGTCCAGGTGGCGGCCCTTGTCGTCCACGTAGTTGAGCAGGTAGATGAAGGTTCGTTCGGCCGTCAGTGAGACCTCGGCGAGCTTTGCATCGCGGCTCATCTCCGGTTTGTGGGTCCGGATGCGTCCGTCGTGGGTGGCCATCAGCGCACCGCCGCCACAAGACGGCCGACCGGAGCAATGCGCCCGGTGGCGAGGTTGACGTCACGCTGGGGGCACCGGTCGAGTCCGGGCAGGTCTCCGGCGACCCAGCAGGCCACGGCCTGCTCGACCTCCAGGAGGAGAGGGATCTTGCCACGGCCGGGGCCGTAGGCATGGGCCGTCCAGAGGCAGTGCGGTCCGGAAACGCTGACGCGAACGGCCTCGGCTTGGGGGCCGACCGCGCCGAGCACGGCGCTGATCATGCCGATGGCACTGGGGGACACGGCTGCACAATTTGCACTGTCGGTCACGGAATAGCCGATGTGGCCGCTTCCGCCTGTACTCAGGGTTGCAAACATGACAGACTCCCTTGCTGCTGGAGCAGGCGGCCGGGCTCGTGCAAAGGCAGGCCGTTCTGCTCGGAAGTGATGCACGCGCGACTGACGTGCACGACCGGCGCCCTGGAGTTCCCGCTCCTGGGCGCCTTCGTCGTCAGGCCGACTGCGCGTAGGGCTGCTTTCGGTGGCTCACGATTCACATCGGACAGGCACGGGACCGGGATCCCGGCTCTTCCCGGAGCAACGTTCCCACCCCCGATACAGCGTCAGAAGTGATCGGCCGTGCCGATATTGATATCGTCGGGGTCGTCGATGGACCGGACCCCTTCCCCACAGGAACCCCCACCGAGCCGCATCAACACGAAATCCCCCTCACGGAATGCCGCTCCCCGCGGCGCAAGAACGACGCTATGTCGATCGCTGTCTACCGGTCAACAAGCCCAGGAAATCTACATGGGCAGTGGACTCGACCAAGGGAATCCCTCCCTCTTTCCGACCACCCTAAGCAACCCCTTCGACAAAGAGAATAGATCCACCTTTCCACCCGGAGGAAGTGCAGCGGAAGGGCATGCGGGACCGCCCGCCAACAATTCACGAGGCGATTCGCGGCGGTCCGGGCATCGGCGGACGCCAACCTCGGGGCCTCCACGGAGGCGGGCACCGGCGGGGCATCACCTTGCGAGAGCACACGCCCAGGGGAGCAGCACCCCTGCTTCCGCGGGATCCCCCGACTCCGCTTGGTCGCGCGCTCCCACGTCATACCCACCCCGACCCCCTCGGTCGCACCAGCACACAGGCATGGCAAGCTGTCCACCAGCACTTGCGTACCTTGGTCCGACTCTGCCGCGATCAAGCTACACCAGAGTCCGGACAGAAGTGGGACCTGGTTACGCAATCGCGGGCGCACGGCGCCTCCAGGGCGCACTAAAGTGCACCCATCACTGGCGACTCAACGGAGCGGAACCATGAGCGACCTGGGGGGCTCATCACTGCGGGACCGGCTGAACCACCTGTTCGCCACCCGGCACCCCAAAGGCCGAGGGGCCTGGACCAACGCAGAGGTGGCCGCGATGACGGCCGAGCACGCGCGGGCCACGGGCAACCCCAGCGCGGAGATCAGCGCAAGCCTCATCCAGAAGCTACGGACCGGCGCGAAGGACAACCCCACGGCCGCCACCCTCAGGGCGATGGCCAGGGTTTTCGGCGTGCGCGCCTCCTACTTCATCGACGACGACGAGCCGCTGCTGCTGCAGGAGGCCTCACCGGCGGCCACTCCTGAACAGATCCAGGCCCTTCTGCGCGACCACAGCGCCCTGGCCCTGGCCGTGCGCACGAACGGCCTCTCCGAGGCCGGCCTCGGCTTTGTTTCGGCCGTGATCGAACACGCCCGCAGCATGGAAGGCCTACCGAACGAAGACCGGCCGGCCCTCCAGCCTCCGCCGGCCCTGCCCTAGCAGTCGGGATCACGCTCTCCGCACCCTTCGGCGAACCTGAACACCCGTCATGTTAATTTTCCATAACGGGCGAGGTTACCGAGAGTGGCCACCGATGTCCATTTGGGGATGGATGTCGTCGACTGGATGCTGTCACAGCGTAATGAACCATGACTCTCCGCAGTCTCCGTATCGGCTCCGGCCTAGGGATGCCGACAAGGATCCGCAAGAACTTGCATGCGCTCGCATAGGATGAACCGCTTCCACGGGGCGATAAAAGGAAGCTCCCGGCCATCCCCATGGAACGGAAATGCGACTCTGGCGCAGGAAGAAGAAGCGGGCCGACGGGAGATTCCACCAGGCCCTCGCAGAGCTGAGCATTCCGACACCCTTTTCCATAGAGCAGTTCTGCGCGAATATCGCTGCCGCCCGCGGCCGACCGATTGAGATCCACTCCATGGAAGTGGGGAAGAAAGCGGCAACGGCCCCCTGCGGGCTGTGGATCGCCTTCAAGAAGGTCGATGTCATCTTCGTGGAGGAGGCCACCAGTCCGCTCCACCGCTCCCACATCATCCTGCACGAGCTGTGCCACATGCTGCTGGGACACTGGGGCCTGCCTAGCACTGACGCCGCCTCTCCCGCAACGGACGGCCCCCGTGCCGACGCAGATGAGCTGCCGTTCTCCCTCTCCGAGTTCCTCGCGGTCGAGGAGTGGCCCGCCGTCCCGCACGGGGCGATCCTCAGCATCCTCGGCCGTACGAGCTACACAACCGAGCACGAGCAGGACGCCGAAGCGCTGGCCGGCGTCGTTGCCAAGATGATCCGCAAAGCGGAGGCCGCCGCGAGCGGGCCGAGGGACGAGCTCATGAACCACCTGATGAACGCCTTCGGAAAGGCATAGGCGACCGTGTTCTACGCCAACATGGCGACCGCGGTGCTGCTGTGGCTCATCACCCTCTGGCGGGCCCCCGGGGCATGGCGAAACCCGCAGAAGAGGCCTTTGTGGTCGGCCTTCGCGATCCTTGCCACCGAGATGCTCTTGTCAAGCGACAGTGCCATCCTCTGGTTCGACTCCGCCACCGGGATCAACAGCGGCTCCGCCCTGGTCAAGCACATGTGCGCCGTCGTCGCGGCCGGCTGCGTGGTGGCCTTCCTCGCCGGTGCCGTCGCAAGCAGCACCGGGGAGAAGGACCGTCCCGACGGACGGGCTTCGCGGTACGCCCATGCCCGTACGGTAATCCCCGCCGTCACCGTGCTGGTCATGGCCGTACTGTTCGCCTGGATGGAGCGGCCCCGGGAAGAGATCGACCTCTTCGTCGCCTACCCGCGCGACTCGTGGGTGCTGGCCTACAACATCACGTGGATCACCTACTTCGGCTGGGCCATGCTCACCGCCGCACGCCTGTCCTGGCAGTGGTCGCGCCGGCCGGGGCCGCCCCTTCTCCGCTACGGGCTCACCCTCATCTGTGCCGGGACAAGCATCGGCATCGTCTACGCCGCCCACCGCCTGAGCATGCTGCTCATCCCCCGGCTCGGACTCCACCCGCTGCCAGCCGGCGTGAACCACACCCTGAACGTATTCCTGGCTGTGGTCCCACTCCTGCTGATCGCCGTGGGCAGCACCATGCCCGCCGTCCCGAAGCTCCACCAGGCTCTGGCTCACCACTACGACCACGTCCTGCTGTACAGCCTCTGGGACACCCTGACCTCGACAGCACCGCACGTACGCCTCGAGGAACACCCCGGCCGGCTACGCGACATGCTCGCTCTCCTCGCACCACGTGAACGTCTCTACCGACGCACCATCGAGATCCGGGACGCCATCCTCGTCCTCGGCGACAACACGACCCTCTCGGTTCGCCTACGCGCAGCGGACCACGTCGAGGACGCCGGCATCCCTGAGTCCGAGCTGGTGACCGCCGCGGAAGCATGCTGGATCCGCGCCGCCAGCGAGGCCCGCAAGGCCGGCCACTTCGTCGCCGGAACTCTCGAACCCCCCGAGCGCGCGGGAGGCGACCTCGACACCGAGGTCCGCGTCCTGCGCACCCTCTCGGACGCCTACTTCTCCCCCGTTACCGCCGACTTCGCCCGCCAACACGTCGCCCGTCTCACCTCCCCCGGAGCATCTCCTGTGGCCACCTTCTCCCCGCCCGCACCGCCGGCCTGGCCCGACTGCACCCGCACCCAGAAGGCGGCCCGGCTCTTCACCGAAGCCCTCGCCCCGGCAAACCTCGTGATCGTGCTGCTCCTGCTGATCGGCTGGCACAGCACCATGACCTGGTCAGGCCTGGGCTGGGGCCTGGTCGCGGCCCTGTTCTGCGGCGTGATCCCGATCAGCATCGTGCTGCTCGGCGTGAAGCGGGGCGAGCTGACGGACAAGCACATCCGCGTGCGGCGGCAGCGGATGGTCCCGATGACCCTGAGCCTGCTGTCCGTGGTGGCCGGTATCGTCCTCCTCTACCTCCTCGGCGCACCGAAGGACGTGTCCGCGCTGGTCGTCGCCATGCTGGTCGGCCTGGCTTCCTCCCTCGCCGTCACCGTCTGGTGGCAGATCTCGATCCACAACTCCGTCGCGGGCGGCACCGTCATGATCCTCCTACTGGCCTTCGGGCTACCGATGCTCCCGGCCGTCCTGGCAGCCGTCGCGATCGGCTGGTCCCGCTTGGTGCTCAAGGCCCACACACTGCCGCAGGTCCTCGCCGGTACCGCCCTGGGCGGCACCGCAGCGCTCGCCTTCGTGCTGCTCCGCTGACAGCCGTCCTGCCCCAGCAGACACCACTACCGGCAGCGCATCGACCTGGCCCGGCCTTCCTCTCCCTGTCATCGATGGGCCCCGGCGATCTGCTTCGACCGGCGTATCGCCTCTCGGGCCTGCGCTGCGCCAACCACCGTATGCCGCTCTCCGAGCCCGACCGCGACCACGTGCACGGACTTACCGGTGCAGGGCCCGCACAGCCCCAGGCGCGGCATCGGGACCTTGCACTCGTCGCACTCGTGCCCTGCCGAAGCGGGCGCGGGCTGCTTCGGGCCCGGCACGGGCGGCAGCTTGCGCTCCAGCCGGGATCGGATCACTGCCTCCGGGGAGTGGATCGTCTCCGGCAGGCCGCTCAGCAGGGCCGCCCCGAGCGCCGCAGGTCCACAGCCCGCCGCAGTCCACTGCGCCACCAGCGGGGCCAGCTTCACCAACTCTGCCTCGCCCAGCGGCAGCCTCGGCTGATCCTTCAGCACCCGGTGCAGCAGCAGGGCGGCCGTCTTCCGGGGCTCGTCAAGGTCGTCGATCGAGGGCTTCGCCCACCCGCCCGTAGGTCTCGGCTGCCGGACGGTAGGCGCCGCGGCCAGGCCTTTGTCATCGGCGGAGGCAGGGAGGGAGGGTTCTTTCTCTCTGTTCTTTACACCAAGGACGCCAGCATCACCGGAGCCCGCTGCACCGGACGCCGGACGGGGCACACTCGGCTCCACCTGCGGCACCGCCACCCCGATCAGCTCCTTGGCCTCCTCCAGACCCGGCAGCTGCGGGGTGTCGTAGACGTGGGCCTCGGAGCGGATCCGGCCGTCGGGCATCCGGATCTTCTCGACCCTGTAGAACCCGGCCTGGATCAGCTCCTGCAAGGCCTTGCGAATCGCCGCGCGACTCTGCGGGCTGGTGTCGGCCATGTGTCGGGCATCCTCCCGCCAGCCATCCGGGCGTGACAACAGGTCCGCAAGGAGACCGCGGGCGGTGTAGGACAGCTTTCGGTGCTGGACGAGGGCGTTGGGCAGCACGATGAAGTTGCGCGCGTGCGCGCTACGATGAACCTGCAAGGGAGTTAGCGCTCCTGTTGCCGGACCCCGGGGTGTTGACGCACCGCCGGGGTCACCTGTGTTCTATTGGACTACGGACCATAACGGGGAAACCCCGCACCGATCCAGCCTGACCCTAGCGACCTCGATCACATGCGTGAGGTCGATCATCGGGTCCAAATCCTCTTCTTAGCAGCAAAGTTGACGTAGGCGGACTGCACTCGGTCTGCAAGTCGCAGCTTCTACCGGGCCGCCGGAGCCATGAAGGTCAGGTTTCGTGGCGATGGCCCCCGAGAGCCAGATGCTCGATGCGGGCCGCGAGGGCGGGGTCGGATCCGGTCCGGCCGAGGAAGCACGAGGTGACGGTGCGGACCGCCCCTGCCTCGACCCCGCGCATGCTCATGCACAGGTGTTCTCCCTCGGCCCAGACCGCGACGTCGTCCGTACCGGCGGCCTTCGCGATGTCCGCGGCGACGTCGTGGGTGATGCGTTCCTGCATCTGGAGGGCGTGGGCGTGGACGCGGAGCTGTCTCACGAGTTTCGACAGGCCGAGTACGCGGGCCTGGGGGATGTAGGCGATGGTGACATGGAGGCGAAAGGGCAGCAGGTGGTGCTCGCACAGGGACCAGGCCTCGATGCCGCGCAGGAGGACCAGGCCGTCGTGGGTGTCGGTGCGACTGAAGGTGGTGCCGAGCGTCCCGTGGTCGTGGTCGAGGAAGTCGCTCCACCAGGCGGCTACGCGGCGGGGCGTGTCGCGCAGGCCGTCCCGGTCAGGGTCTTCGCCGAGAGCGAGGAGGAGTTCACGGGTGAGCTGTTCGATGCGCCGGGTGTCGACGGAGGGTCGGGTCTGGCGGGGTATGACGCTGGACATGGTGCTCCTGTCGGAGGAGGACGGTTCGCAGAAGGTGCCGGGCGCGCGGCAGCCGGCAGATGGACAGGCCGGGTCAGAGCTGGGTGGCGCCGGGGAGGCGGCCGAGGACGGGTACGGCGGTGAACGCCTCGGCGTAGGGGGTGCCGATCCGGGCGCCCCAGAGCCGGCCGAGGTGTTCGGCCATCGGGCCGAAGTGGTCGTCGATCGGCTGGCTGGCGTGCTCGCGCAGTGCGGCGATCTTGGTGTGGAACGTGGCGGTGACGTCCACGATGGTGTCGGCCGTGAGCGGGCCGTCGAGGGTGAGGCTGTTGTAGGTGTCGCAGGTGTAGACGCGTCGCGGGTGTCCGGTGGCGATGACCGGCTCAGGCAGGGCGGCCAGGACCGTTCCGGCGACGCGGCGGTGGTCGGGGTGGACGTCGCGCAGCGGGTGCGTGATCACGACGTCCGGGCGCAGGTCCATCAGGAGTTGGTGGAGAGCGGGCACGTCGAGGGCGTCGGCTTGGTGCAGGAGTGTGCCGAGGACCCGGGCCCCGGCGGCGGCTTCGGCGTCGCGCTGGGGGCTGTGGTGGGCGACGGCGACGGTCACCGGGGCGTGGGCGGCGTGGTGGGCGAGGGTGCCGCCGGCCCACAGTTCGGCGTCGTCGGGGTGCGCGAAGACGGCCAGGACGGAGCCCGGCAGGCCGGTCACCACAGGCCCAGCTTCTCGACGATGTCGGTGGCCTTGGGCGGGCGCGGGCCGGCGGTGCCGGTCAGGGCGTAGGGGACGGTGAGGTCCCGCTTCACCGTGATCATCGAGTGCCAGCGCAGGACGTTCCGCCAGTTCGCCGTGATCGTGGCGCCCCTGGCACCCTGGAGCCGTCCGGAGGCGGGGAGGCCGTCCAGCGTCATGCCGTCCGCCAGCAGACCTGCGGCGATCTTGGGGCCGACGCCCTTCACTCCGGGGATGTTGTCGGCCGGGTCGCCGGTCAGCGCCCGGTACGCCGGCCACTGCTGCGGCGTGACGCCGTACCGGTCGGTGACCTCGTCGGCGGTGATCAGGCGCCGGGTGGCGGCCCGGGACCGGTTGATGATCTTGATGTTGGGGTCGGTGAGGAGCTGGTAGAAGTCGGCGTCGCGGGACATGATCCGCACCGGCCGGGTGGTGGCGGCCCGGGTGGCGAGGGTGGCGATCACGTCGTCGGCCTCCTGGTCCTCCATCTCGACCCAGGGGAGCTGGGCGAGGTCGAGGCCGTTCTTGACCGACTGGAGGAACTGCAGGGGCTTGAGGGCTTCGGGGGTCTGCTCGCGGTTGGCCTTGTAGTCGGCGTCGGCGGCGACGCGTTCGCCGGTGCCGCTCTGGCCGTCGAAGACGACGACGACCTCGGGCGGGTCCGTGTCGACGTCGTCGCGCAGGGTGGCACCGAGAAGGGCGAAGAAGGCGAACAGGCCGGTGAGTTCGCGCTGCTTGTCGCGGGAGAAGATGGGGGCGGGGAAGCCGAACGTCCCGGCCCACAGCACGTTGAACCCGTCAACGATGAACAGGGGTGCGGGGGTTGCGTCAGGTGTTCCGGGCATCACGAGACCGCCTCAACGAAGAGTTCAGCGATCCGGTGGGGGGCGTAGTCGCCTGCGCGCCGGTACACGGCCTGTGTAGTCGCGCCGTACAGTATGGCATCGTCCAGCAGCGCGGATGTGGCCTTCAGGAGCGCGTGGGGCCCGGCGTCGTGGTCGACGAGCATGTGTTCGCCCGCGGGTTCGACGAGGTCGGGCAGGTTGCCGACGCGGTAGGCGATGACGGGCGTGCCGACGCTCATGGCCTCCAGCGCGACGAGGCCGAAGGTCTCCTTGTGGCTGGGCACGATGACGGCCGCGGCTCCGGCGAGCCAGCCGGGCACCTCGGACCAGGGCAGGGCGCCGCGCAGGCTGACGGTGGGGCACTGGCCTGCGAGGTGCCGGCAGCGGTCGAGCAGGTGCTGCTGGGAGCCGGTGTGGTCCTCGAATCCGGCACAGGCGAGGGCGATCTCCACGGGCTGGCCGAAGCCGGGCAGGGCTTCGAGGAGTTCGGCGACGCCCTTCTCGGGGCCGAGGCGGGCCAGGACGCGTACCGGGGCAATGCGGCGCAGACTCTCGCGCTGGTCGGCGTGCGGTGCGGGACGCTCGGCCGGGTCGGTCATCAGGGCGTTGGGAACGATGCGGCCGGGCCGGGCCCAGCCGACGGCCTGGCTCTGGGCGGTGGCGGAGGGGAAGAGGACGCGGGTGGCGCGGGCGACGGCGGGCCCGGCGTCGACGACGTGCGGCGGGACGTGGACCGCCAGGGCCCGGCGGACGTGACCGGGGAAGTCCCCGCGCAGCCGGCCGAGGCCCCACAGGGCGTCGGTGAACAGGACGGTGTCGATGCGGTGCCTCAGGATCATGGCGCGGATCTGGGCGGAGAGTGATCCATCCTGACGGGTGACGGCGTGACGCAGGGTCTGGTCGTCACACGGGAAGGTGACGCCCTGGATGTCGAGCTGGTCGACGGTGACGCCGGGCAGGGGCTCGGTGTCGGGCTGGGGTGCGGCGGTGGCGATGACCGGGTGGTGGCCGGCCTGGGCGAGGCCCAGGGCGAGGGCAGCGGTGGCCCGTTCGATACCGGCGGGCGCGTCGGGAGCCCAGGAGGCGAGGACGAGCAGGACGCGGCGGGGGGCTCTGTCAGGCACGGGCGGGCACCTTCACCTGGAAGGAGATGGGCATCGGGCGGGTCGGGCCGTCGTGGGGCGGCTCCCAGGGGAAGTGCACCCAGTCGTCGACGTCCCAGATCCACCGGTCGGGCTGCACTGCCGTGCCGGTGTTGCAGCACAGTGCCGCGCACTCCAGGGAGGCGCTGGTGGGCAGTCGGTCGGCGAGGGCTTCGCGGACGGCGGTGAAGGTGGCGCCGGAGCCTGCGATGTCGTCGACCAGCAGGGTGCGGCCCTTGAGCCGGGTGGGGAGGTCGGCGGGCAGTTCGACGGTGACGCGGCCGGTGGCCTGCTGCCACGGCTCGGGGCCGGTGTTGTGGCGGGCGAGGACCGTGAACCGGGGGACCTTGAGGTACTCGGCGATGACGGTGGCCGGGCGGGTACCGCCGTTGGCGATGGCGATGACGCGGGCGACGGGGCCCGGGTGGGTGCCGATGGCGGACTCGGCCAGGAGCCAGGCGGCATCGATGCACTGGCTCGCGGTCGGGGCGAACGCCGCGGTGCGGGTGAAGACGCGCAGGCCCGCCGCCGGGCGGGGTGCCGGTGAGGTGGTCATGGGTGTGCTCCGGTTCAGGCGGCGGGCGAACGGAGGTCGTCGGGCCCGGTGATGGGGATGAGGGCGGTGATGGCGGTGGCTCCGCCGGTGTTGCGCCAGGCGTAGCCGTCGGCGCGCAGCACGGTGAAGCCGTCGGCGCTGTCGCGGGTGCGCAGCCGAACTCGGATGCCGGTGGGGACGGTGAGGTCGGCGACGAGGTCGCGGGCCTGGTCGTCGGTGAGCATCTGCTGGTCGGCGAGGGCTGCGCCGTCGCCGATGGGGAGCATCTGGAGGAAGGTGACGCCTCCGGCGCCGAGCTGGGCGGCCCGGTGCAGGAGGTCTTGGGCCTCGTGCCGGTTGGCGCGCATGAGGACCATCTGCAGTTGGACGCGCAGTCCTTCGTCGACGGCGGCGCGGATGCCCGCGATGGCGCGCCGGTAGCTGTCGGGGCCGCGCCAGGTGTCGTGGGTGTGTTCGGTGGCGCCGTCGAGGGAGACGCGCACGGCGTCGACCGCGCCGACGAGTTCGGGGGCCCGGCGGGCGAGGTGCCAGCCGTTGGTGGTGCAGCTGACCGCCATCGTTCCCGCGTCACGGATCGCGCGGGCGAGGTCGGGCAGGTCGCGCAGCAGCAGGGGCTCGCCGCCGGAGAGGTCGACTCCGAGGACGCCGGAGCGGGCGATGTGCCCGGCGAGTTCCTGGCGCTCGGCGGGGGTGGACTCTCGCACGCCCTTGTCGTCCAGGCACTGGGGGCAGGTGAGGTTGCAGCGCACGATCGGCGACCAGCACATGCTGAACGGGACAGTGGGCGTGAGCTGGCCGGGGGCCGGCTCGGGCCAGGCGGCGACCTGCTGGTCGTCGAGGGCAACGCGGCCGGTCGGGATGGACCGGGGTGGCAGATGGTTGGTGCCCACGGCGGGGTCGTGGGCCACGGTGGTGCCGGCCACGAGGGCGGCGGCGAAGGTGCGGATCATCGGGTGATCACCTCGGCGTCGGACAGGTGCTGGTCGGTGGCGGTGGTGAAGTCGTCGGTGCGGCCGGTGGGCGCGGGACGGGTGAGCAGGGTGCGGTAGCGGTCGAGGGTGCCGGGCCAGGCGGCGAGCTTGGTCTGCCACTGGGCGGCGGCGTCCGGCGGGTCGAGGTGGAAGCCGACGGCCTGGCGCAGCGGGATGACAAGGCAGCCGGAGGCGATGAGGGCGGCGCCGAGGTGGGTGTCCTCCATGCCCCAGCCGATCCGGCCGAACGTCTCGTCGAGGCCGCCGATGTCCACGACGGCCGCGCGGGGGGCGGCGAGCAGGGCGGTGACGGCCATGCGGGGCAAGTCCCAGTCGTAGTAGGAGCGGCCGTGTCCGAGGGCCTGGAAGTCGCCGGTGGCGTCCAGAGGGCGGCCGTCCAGCGGCTCGGTCAGGGTGATCCCGGAGTAGGGCAGCAGGGTGTTGATCGGCGGGGTCCAGGTGACGCGGTGGTCGGCCGCGAGCTGCGGGGGCCCGTCGGGGAGGACTGGGGCGGCACACGGCCCGGCGGGGTGGGGCACGTTGTGTCGGAACCCGGTCAGGACCGTGTCGTCTCGGACGCGGGCGGCGACGTCAGCCAGGACGTGGTTGGGCAGGACCATGTCGGCGTCCAGGTAAAGGACCGTCGGGGCGCTGGCCAGGCGGGTGCCGACGTTGCGGGCCACGGCCGCGCCGGACGGCCGGGCGAGGCGGACCAGCGTGCGGACGGCCAGGTGCATGCGGGCGACGGTGAAGGTGGTGTCGGTGGAGGCGTCGTCGACGACGATCACCTCCACCTGGCCATCGGTCTGCTGGGCGGCGAGTGCGTCCAGGACATGGGGCAGGGCGTAGGCGGTGTTGCGGGCCGGGACGACGACGGACAGGGCCGTCCCGGCGGCGAGGTGGGCGGGGGTGGGCTGGTGCCAGGCCAGGGTGGTGTGGGCGGTGAAAGCGTCGGTGATGGGGCGGTGCTCGTTCGGGCGGGCGCGCAGGGCGTCGGCCAGGGTGGGGCCGGTCACGGCCACCTCCAGTCGTCGAGGACGGCGGCGGCCTGCGGCCAGCCGCGGGGGTCGCCGACCCAGTGCAGGGCCGGGCAGTCGGCGCGGGCGGTCAGGTCCGCAAGGAGGGTTACGTAGGCGGGTTCCAAGACGAGGAGGATCCGGTCCGGGACGCCACCGGTACGGAACTCCTCGGCCAGTTGCTCGGCGACCTTGGGCCGCACGATGCTGGCCTGATGAGGGGTCAGCGGCCGCTCGTAGAAGGGCAACGGGGTGTCCGCCGTGACGAGCCCGTAGGCGGCGGACAGGAACCGCACCCGCCGCCGCGTGTCCGGGTGCCCGGCGACCCGCTCCCGCAGCTGCGGGGCGATGCCGCCGGTGTACCGGTCCAGGGCGGGCAGCAGCCGCTTGGAGCGGTTCTTGCGGCGTGAGCAGCCCGCGATCACCAGGTCCCGGGCCGTCATCGTGTCCTCACCGCTCGCACACCGATCCCGGGCGAGCGCAGTTCCTGCGGGGCCGCGTTGAGGAAGGTGCAGCGCGCGTACAAGGGCAGGGAGGCGAGGGAGCCGCCGCGGATGACCGCGCCGTCGCCGATCGTCACCGAGCCGGTCCACTCCCAGGTATTGCCGGCCATGTCCCACAGGCCGCCCGGGGTGGCGCCGCGGGGGTAGGCGTCGACCGGGGTGGTGGTGCCGGGGCCGCCGCGCAGGTTGGCCCGGGTCGCATCCGGTTCGTCGCCGCCCCACGGGTAGCGGCGCCGCTCGGGGCCGGAGGCGGCCCACTCCCACTCCACCGAGCGGGGGAGCCGTCCGCCGAGCTCGGCGGCCAGGTCCCGGGCCTGCTCGTGGGTGAGGCCGGTCAGCGGCCGGTCGTCGTCCCCGTCCCCGAGCTGGGCGGTGGTCAGCGGGGTCGCGGTCCATTCGAGGTCGGCCACGGTCACCGGCCGGGACCGGTCGCCGAACAGGCACACCCCGCCGGGCACCGGCACCCACACGATGCTCCGGGCATCGAGCAGCGGGCTCATCCGGCGATCAGGAAGAGATCTTCCGTCCTCACGTCCCGACGGATGCCGCTCTTGCCGGGGTGAGCCGTGAGGCCGCAGGCCCCGAGGACGGACACCACGTCCGCCATCGCGTCCTCGGCGACGGCCCGGTCCCGAGCGAAGATGCAGTAGTTGTCGCAGAACCTCACGACGGGATGCCCGGTAAGGAGGGTGTCCACCCGCGACAGCCGCAGGTTGATCAGCATCGGGGACAGGGCGGTGCCCGGCATGATCGGGTACGGCAGCGGCTCCAGCACGCGCTGGAACAGCGCGAGGAACGCGCCGTCCGCGACGTGGGCGGCCAGCCAGCCGGTGATCTCCTGGGCGCTGGATCCGGCGGAGGCCTGCTGTACGTCCACGTCCGCCACCCATCGCAGGCCCGCCGCCACGTGCCGGTCGGCGTCGCGCAGCGCGGTGATCCGGTTGCGGCCCGCCCGGTAGCCGGACACCCAGTCGGCGAGGGCCCGTCGTTCGAGAACGGGTTCGATGGCGTTGCGCATGGCCCGCTGGACGACCCGGTCGGCGACCGTGGGGATGACGGCGGTGAACTCCTTGCCGGTGTAGGTGGTGATGACGACCTCTCGCACCGGGGAGGGCTGCCAGGTGCCGGCCCGCAGCTCGGCGGCGAGAGCGTCCAGCCGACCCTGCATACCCCTGCGGAACTCCGACCAGGACATGCCGTCGGCCCCCGCCGCACCGCCGCGCCGCATGCAGGCCCGCGCCGCCGCCTTCAGATGGCAAACCTCCACGAGGTACGGCATCAGCGAATGTGCCCGAGGCGAAAAGGAGTTGGATATAGTGGGGGATGCCTGGGCGGCAGGAACGATCCCGCTCCCCCGATACACGACCTGGCCGCTACCCCACACACGCGGCCCCGGGGAGTCTGCGGAACGACGGCCCCGCTCAGGCGTTTCGATGTCAGCGCCCACGTGCATCCTCCCAGATGAGCGTGTGCAGCCGCGTGCTGAGGTTCCAGCCCCGCGCGAGGACCGCGTCGGCCAGGCCGCGCATCCCCTCCAACACGGCCGCGCTGGATGTGCCCTCCGGCATCACCCACACCGACCCGAGGCCGTACTCCCCGACGAGGGCCGAGATCTCCTCCAGTTCGCCGGGCTCCTGCACGACGAACTTGAAGCGTGCCTTCCCGCAGTCGGCCAGCGCCCGCAGAGCCCTCGGGCTGATCCGCCAGTCCCCCGGCGCGGCGAAACGGGCCAGTTTCGGCGAGACGTTGAACGCCTCCACCCGCTCGACAACCTCGGGCAGCGGCGGGATCGTGCCGTTCGTCTCGATCTCCACCCGGTATCCGGGCAGCAGACGCAGCAGCGGCAGCAGGGCGCGTTGCTGCATCAGCGGCTCGCCGCCGGTGACGACCAGCCGCTCCCCGGGCCGGCCGGTCAGCCAGTCGGCGATCTCCCGGGCGGTGTGGTGCCGGGCGACGTCGGCGGGGTCGAATCGGCTGCGGTCCCAGGTGTCCGGGGTGTCGCACGGCGGGCAGTGCAGGTTGCAGCCCCACAGGCGCAGGAAGTGCGTGATCCGGCCGGTGCTGGGGCCCTCCCCCTGGAAGGTCGGGCCGAACCGCTCCCGCACGAGTAGGGGCCGCTCCACGGCTGACGGCGGCAGGAGCAGGGACGGGGCGGTCACCGGATCACCTCGAACTCCGCCATGGACGTCGGCGTCTCCGAGACCCGCACCGCGGCCAGCACCCCGTGGATGCCCGGCTCGACATGCTCGACGAACCAGCCGGCCAGGTGCTCGGCCAGGTTCTCCGACGTCGGAACCAGCGGCAGCACCTCGTTGAGCACGCGATGGTCGAGCTCCGCGTCGATGTACGCCTTCACCGGCGTCAGCTCCCCGAAGTCCGTGACGAACCCGGGCCCGTCCAGCTCCTCGGCGGTGAGCACGAAGGTGACTTCGTAGGAGTGACCGTGCATCCGCGCGCACTGGTGGCCAGGCTCCAGGCCGGTCAGGAGGTGCGCCGCATCGAACCGGAACGTCTTGGAGATCCGGTGGCGCCCCCGAACCTCGCTCACCGGCCCGCTCCCGTCGGGGCCACCGCGTACGCGGTCGGGTCGGCGACACCGGCGATCTCGAACGCCTCACGCCGCTCGGTGCACGTTCCGCACGTCCCGCAGTGCAGCTCCCCGCCCTTGTAGCAGGACCAGGTCAGCTCGAACGGCACACCGACCTGGCGGCCGATCGTGACGATGTCGGCCTTGGTGAGGTCGAGGAACGGGGCGAGCATGCTGAAGCCAGCCGCGAGGAAGCCCTCGTTGCCGGACAGGGCTGCCTGCGTGACCAGGTCGAAGAACTCCTCACGGCAGTCCGGATAGATCGGATGGTCCCCCGCGTGCGCGCCGAAGGCCACCGCGTCGGCGCCCACGGCGACCGCCAAGCCGACCGCCACCGACAGCATGATCATGTTTCGGTTCGGCACCACCGTGGCCCGCATGCTGGCGTCGGTGTAATGCCCGTCGGGAACCGGGACGGCGGCGTCCGTCAGGGCCGAGCCGCCCAGCAGCCGCCCGACACCGGTCAGGTCGACCAGTTCGTGGCGGGCCGCCAGCAGGCCGGCCAAGGCCGCGGCGTGCTCCAGCTCCTTGCGGTGCCGCTGCCCGTAGTCGACCGACAGCAGGGTGAGCTCGGTGCCCTGATCGGCAAGCCAGTAGGCCAGGGTGGTGCTGTCCAGCCCACCGGATGCGATCACCACCGCGTGCCGCGGCGGGTAGCTGAGTGCGGTCATCTCCGTACGTCTCCTCTGTGTTGTCGTTCTCATCGACGGACCTGCTGTCCGGTGTTGTTGACGCGCAGGACCCATCCCCTGGCCTGGTTGGAATCGCCGACAGTCCGTGATCACGGGAAGCGTTGGGCCTCCTGACCTTCGCCCGCGGCATACGTCTGCTGCTTCGGCCGGTCGCCTCGGCCCCTCAAGGGCATGCGATGCTCGGCCCATAAGCGTCAGGGCGAGTATTCGTAAGGTTCGCCAGGAGCAGAGCGGGTCAGATCGGCCATGTGACGCCTCTCCCGGGAAGGATCGGTTCGTCCCCCGTACTGACCTGGGCGGTGAAAATGTAAGTGGCTCGATCGTCGTGCAACGTCAGGGAGTACGATTCCCCGGCCAAGAGCGCGTCCATCGCCGCAGCCGCCGCATCAAGATCGTCGGCCCACACCCTCACCGACTGCGAGTGCTTCAGATCGAACTGGTCGGCAAGCTGACCCACGCGCATCTGCATCCAGCGCACCGCTCGTCTGGCGTCTCGGGCGATGTGGACACCGAACAGGACCGACCGGCCCGCACCTTGCGGGTAGGCGATGGCGCTGCACCAGTAGGTGATCGGCAGCAGCTCGACAACGCGCTCACCGACGGCATCGCGCTCCGAACTCCATCGGCGCGCGGGGCCGCCGTCCTCCTGTGGGACGACTCGAACCGACGGACATACGACTGCTGCCGCACGCCGGCGGCCGGACCCGAACCCCAGAGCATGACGCAGACGGATCCCCGACCTCATGCGGCTGCCTCTGGCAGAGCCCTGAGCAGCACCCTCGCGCACACCTTCTTGCTCTCCTTCATCGTCACGACGTTCACGTCCTCTGCCAGGTCCCTGACGATGAGCAGACCCCGTCCACGTTCCCCGCGAGGACAGGACTCCTGCGGAGGAAGCAAGTCCGGCCTGCGATCGACGACTTCAATCAGGCAGTCACCGTCGACCTCCCGCAGGTGCACCTGCACCTCGTCACACGCCTCGCTGGCGTGCTCGACCGCATTGGCCACCAGCTCGGAGCAGATGACCAACAGGTCTACGAGCCGGTCGGTGTCCGACCACCCCCAGGTGGCCAGGACTTCCCGGAGCTGGCGTCGGGCCATGGGAACCGACTGCGGGTCGGCGCCGAACACTTGATGCCACTGGTTCATCCGCTGAGTCACCACCCAGAATCACTCGGGTCGGGGTGAGCGCCGGAGCTGCTCGAAGGTCTGCATCGGGCGTGCAGCGACCAGCCACCCAAGGGGATGGTCACTGTGCGTCCCATGGCAGAGACGCTACGCTTCGCACGGAATCAAGAGGACTGACTGCCGGTACGGGTAAAACCGCCTGTTCCACAAGGGTTGGTGACGACGTGACAGCTCATGGCGAGGCGCGGGGACTCGAAACACTGACTGTCGGCAGCCCCAGGCCCGGTCGGCGACTCGGAGCCGTCTCCGGGCACCTGGTCAAGGAGATCCGGGAGCGGGTCGGCTTCTCCCAGGACCAGATCGCAGAGCTTCTCGGGGTGGACAAGAGCACGATCCAGGGCTGGGAGTCCGGACGCAGATCGTTGAACGCCTCACGGGCAGGTTCGCTCCGCGCCATCAAGCGCAACTTCCTCCGTTTAGGAGGAGACCCTTCGATGATCATGCAACTCGATCAGGCGCTCGACGCGGACAGCATCATCAACTTCGTCGTCGACGGGCCTGCGGTCCAACGGGCCGACGACCACCCCCTCGCAAGCTGGGTACTCACCAGGGACACGACCCACATGCTGGCCTGGGCACTCACCGGAGGCGTCCCCGCCTCCCTCCCGAAAACCGAGAAGATACCTCGCCGAGGGCCAGCCCCGGGCTCCCCGAAGTTGCCACGAGACGAACTGGAGGCTTTCTTCAGCCAGATGCGCAGAGCAGCCGAGCTCGCGCAACAGTCCGGCGACGAAGCAGCCCTTCTCCGCCGACAAGCTCTCTACCTCTGCTCGTACGACATCTCCGCGGACACCGCAGCATGGCTCGCCGACGTGCGACGCAGAACACCGCGGACACACTCACCCGGGTGGTCCCCTGACTGGGCTGACGCGCGATCGGTGGCGACGTCGCTCACCCGGCACGGAGACAACGACGCCCTGGCCGCCTTCATGTCCACGGGCATGGGCGATGAAGCCGGAGAGGCAGCCAACCTGAACTACTGGGCTTACTGGCTCGGGATCGATTCCCTGCCCAAGAGCGACGACCACTTCATGGTCGCCGCACCGGCACAGTCTTGGGATGCACTCGCCCTCCTGCGCGGACTGACCGACAGACTGAAGCCCGGCCTCGGCGCGATCGATCTCAACGTCCACTCGGTGTGGGCTCTCCTTGCCCTCCGTCGGGGCATACTCACCGCGGACTCCGAGCTCAGTCGCCATCTGCAGAACCAGGTGACAGCGCTGCTCGACTCCGACGGAATCTCACCACAGGCCCGGCAGGAGCTCGTGTCCGTGCACTACGGTCTGAAGCTGACCACCTGATCTTCAGGAAGGACGATCACAGTGAACGACCGCCAGGAAGCCGAAGGCACCGTCGGCTACCTTCTGGAAGCAGGGGCCCTGAAGCGGGCGAAGCGCAGTGGCTGGTGGATCGCCGGCGTGAAGGATCCTGAGACGATCGCCGAGCACTCCTGGCGGACTGCCGTGATCGGCGCGGTCCTCGCCATGATGGAAGGGGCCGACCCTGCACGGGTCGCGCTGCTCTGTACGTTCCACGACACCCAGGAAACCCGCATCGGCGACATCCCCTGGATCGGTCGACGGTACATCCAGACCTCGTCCAACGAGGCGGTGACCGCCGATCAGGTGGCCGATGCGCACCCGGCCGTGGCCGAGGGAATCAGCGCTGTCGTCCACGACTACGAGAACGGCGATTCCCTGGAGGTCCAGGTCGCCCACGACGCGGACAAGCTGGAATGCATGATCCAAGGGCTGGAGTACCTCCAGCAGGGCTACCCTGCGGCCCAGGAATGGGTGGACAGCACCCGGGCCAAGCTCAAGCTGCCCTCTGCGATCGCACTGGCTGACGCCGCCCAGACCATGTCGCTGGCCGACTGGCAGCGTACGTACCTGCGCTAGTTGAAGCCTGATTCATGCGGCTGGTTAAGAGGGTGTCTCATGTGGCTGCTAGGGAGCGTATCGGGTTGTGATCAATCTGCGGGTTTCATCCTCGTGGCCGTGCCTGATCCGGTAGATCGTGTTGTGTGACGCGAGTGCAACTGACTGATGCCGAGTGGGAGTTCATCGGGCCTTACCTGCCGATCGGTGAGTACGGCCCGTACCCCGAGCGGCTGCGTCGACAGTTCGAGGGTGTGATCTGGCGGTTCCGGACGGGCGGCCAGTGGCGGGAGATGCCGCAGGAGTTCGGCGCCTGGTCGACGGTCCACAACCGCTTCCGGCAGTGGAGGGATGCCGGGGTCTTCGAGGCCCTGCTGGAGGGCGCGATCGCGGAGGCCGCGAAGCGGGGTGAGGTGGACCTGTCGCTGGTCAGCGCGGATTCCACCACCGTCCGAGCCCACCACGACGCCGCCGGGATGCACCTCGATCCCGACACGCTCGCCGATCTGGAGAAGGCCTCCGAGGAGGCGGAGAAGGCCCGGCAAAAGGTGCCCCTATGGTCTTCGTCAACCGGTCACGGCGGTCGGTGGCTGGTAGAGGGTGCCGTCTCGGAGCATGGCGAAGAGGACGTCGATGCGGCGGCGGGCGAGGGCGGCGACGTGGTGCTTGCCTTCGCGTCGTTTCCGGTCGTAGTAGGCGCGTGACTCGGGTTGGGACAGTGAGGCGAATGCGGCAAGGTAGAAGGCCCGTTTGAGCTGCTTGTTGCCGCGCCGGGAGGGGTGTTCGCCGGGGATGGAGGAGCCGGACGCGCGGGTGACGGGCGCCAGGCCCGCGTAGGCCACGAGGTGGCCGGCGGTCGGGAAGGTGCTTGCGTCGCCGACGTCGACGAGGATCCGGGCGGCGGTCCTGATCCCGATGCCGGGCATCGAGGTCAGGACCGGGGAAAGAGACATCTCAGGGGGCTAAGTAGTCAAGCGGCGGCCGCGATTGACGATGTCACGGAGGAGGTGAAGGCGCGATGTTCGTCGAACAGCTGTCGGCTTTGCAGGCAGTGGAAGAGCTGACCCAGCAGGCGGTTCAGGAGGTTGCGTTGGGCGCCGGCGTGCCAGTCTCCGTGCTCGCGTCGGCGGCGGTAGTGGGCGTCGGCGCCCGGCGAGGCGGTGAGGGCTGCGAAGGCCCAGAGGAATCCGGCGTGCATGAGTCGGTTGTTCTTGACCATGCGTCGGCCGACGTAGCTCTTCTTGCCGGAGGCGCGGGTGATGGGTGCGGAGCCGGCGTAGGCCTTGAGGCCGCGGGCGTCGGCGAAGCGGGTCGGATCGTCGCCGATTTCCGCCAGGACCCGCGCGGCGAGCTGGACTCCGAGGCCGGGGAAGCTGAGGTATATCTCGGCGTCCGGGTGGTCGCGGAAGGCGGTCTCGACCGCGTCGGCGAGGTCGCCTGCGGCCTGGCAGGCCGCGTCGAACTGCTTCAACAGTGCGAGCAGCTGGTGGCCGAAGGCGTCCTCGACCGGGTCGGGGTGGCGGGCGTGCTCGGCCCGGAAGACGTCGCGGAGCCGTTCGGCCTCGGCGTCGATTCCGCGCTGGCGGCCGGCGCGCTTGAGCGCGGCCCGCAGCTGGGACAGGGAAAGCTTCGCGGCCCTGGCCGGGGTCGGTGCGGTGGTGAGGACGGCGCGGGCGTCCGGGCGGGTGAGGCCGCCGGCCTTGTGCTGGAAGGCTTCGAGGGCGGCGGGGTAGTACTCGCGCAGGAGGGAGCGGATCTGGTTGCCGAGCTGCTGGCGGTTCCAGACGGCATCCTGTTGGGCGCGGGCCAATACGGTGACGGCCCGGCTCTGGTCGGAGTCGGCCGGCAGGGGGCGGTGCATGGGCATGTCGGTGCGCAGGATGTTCGCCAGAACCAGGGCGTCGCCCGGGTCGGACTTCTTGCGGGAGACGCCGTGCCGGTCGCGGTAGCGGGCGGCGGCCAGCGGGTTGATCGCGAACACCTGCCGTTCGCCGGTACGCAGGGCGGCGACCAGCAGGCCGTGGCTGGTCTCGATCGCCACCGGGATCGGCGTCTCAGGGCTGTCACCGTGCTCGGCGAGCAGGTCCAGCAGCAGCCGGTAGCCGGCCGCGTCGTCGGTGATCCGGCGCTTGGCCACCAGCTCACCGACCTCGTCGACCAGAGCGACGTCGTGATGCGACTCCGCCCAGTCGATACCGCAGAAGATCTTCAACCGACTCTCCCAACGTTGCCTGTTTCCGCAGGTCACGAGCACATGCGGGTCACGCGGCGCCCTAATCCCAGGACTCTTCGGTCCGCCATCTCAGTAGCCGTTCATGACACCAGCGCGCCCCAGGGGCCCCCATCTGCACCAGAGCTCGAAGGCTCGCGGATTCAAGAAGAGGTCAGCCCTGGAACGGGCTCGCACCACGACCACGGAACCACGATCACCGATGGGTTTCGCGGCGGCCTGAAAACGCCGGACCGTGCCGCTCTCTTTCGAGACCTCGCAGGTCAGGGTGGGCCCAGGTATCAGACCGGCGACCCGCGACCACCACGAAACCCACCACCGTGACGGCACCGCTCTTCGTCGAGGCCTGACCGACCAGGAGTAAGGAAGGCATCCATCACAGCAAACGGTTCAGGAGCCCAGTCGGGGCGCCCTGGGACCGCCTACACACAGGATTAGGGTGGGCCTCCAGCAGTTCCTCGATCCTCGCGGCGAGGAGTCTGCGCTGGTCGAGCACAGAGTTGAGTGAGCCGGCAAGGCTGGAAACGATCAGCGCGGCGGCCTCGGTACCGGGGACGACGACGGTCTGTTCGTCGAGGGCGGTGAAGATGTCCTCGACCAGGCGCTCGGCCATCCGTGGGGCCTTGGGCCGCAGCAGTGTGATCAGTCGGCGTCGGGGCGCCTTGCGCAACTGGGCCGGGGAGCCGTGGCGTTCAAGCAGGGTGAGGACGGCCGGGTGGTCCAGTCGCGGGCCCAGCACGCGCTCGAGGGACGGGTGGATCTGGGTGAGGAGGCCGCGCAGGCGGTTCTTGATCCTCGTCGACTCGCCGGCGATCATCTCGAGCTCGGCGACGGTCTCGTCGGCCGGCACCAGGTCGCGCAGGGTGTGCGGCATGGTGCGGGCGGCGTCCGCGATGACGTGCGCGTCGCGGGCGTCGGTCCTCGCCTCGCCCGGGTAGAGGTCGGCGATCCGGCGCATGGTCAGGCCGGGCAGGTAGGCGATGCGGCAGCCGGTGTCGCGGGCGACGGCCAGCGGCAGGGCGCCGACGGTGGCCGGCTGGTCGACCACCACCAGCATGGTCCCGTGCTTGGCCTGCAGCTTCGTGAACAGCTCACGGAGCCTGGGCTCGTTGTTGGGCAGTGCCTTGTCGAAGACCTTCTTGCCGGCCGGCGTGAGCGCGGTTGCATGGTGCTCGCCCTTGCCGACGTCCAGGCCGAGATAGAGATCTATGCCGTCGGTGCTGGTCAACTGCCCCTCCCAGGTCTCGTCCTCCCCGGCCCTGCGGCATCGGCGTGCCGGCATCCACGTTACGGAGAGCCTGCCTCACCCAGTGCGGGATCCGGCGCTCAAGCCCCTCATCAGCGGTCTGCCAACGCCTCCGAGCCCGGTGACACCACCTTTTCGATCATGACCGACAAGGGGCGCAAGTCATGCCGGGCCGGGAGTCCGGGAACCCATTGCGGGGCCACGAAAACGGTAACGGGGGCCTCCATACCGGTCCCAGCCCCGTCGACCGAGGTAAACCCGGTTCCAAGGTGCACGTCCTGTCCGACCTCGCAGGGCTGCCTCTCGTTGTCGGTATCTCCGCGGGCAACGTCCACGACCAACATGGCCTGATCCCGCTGGTCCAGGCCCTCCAGATGAAACACGACCCGGAGCGGGGCCTGAGCTACAAGCCGCGCAAGGTCAACGCCGACAAGGCCTACGACAGCCCCGGCCTGCGGAAATGGCTCCGCCGAGAGCGCATCCTGCCCCGGATCGCCCGCAGGGGCGTCGAGTGCCAGCCAGACCCTGGGACGCCACAGGTGGGTCATCGAGCGCACGATGGCCTGGCTCACCGGCTACCGCCGGATCGCTCGCCGCTACGAACGCGACCACCTGCTCTACCTGGCCTTCTACGACCTCGCCGCCGTCATCACATGCCACAAACGACTGATCAAACTCACCACGTAGGACAAGATCTTAGCGCGGACGAAGGTCAGGAGCAGGTCAATGCCCTTGCTCTCCCCGAGCCACTTCTCTTCCTCGGCACGCTTGCGCCGTGGCACGAGGCCCCCTCGATCTCCGCGGGGCGGGGCAGCAGCCCAACCGGCGCCGCGCCCGGCAGGGCCTGGACCGCGGCCTGACACACCACCGTCCGCCGCGCCCAAGGGTAGGCGGCTATTCTTCGGACGCACCTTTCGCCAGCCGCCCAACGCATACTCCGCCCCCTCGCCCAAAAAGCCGCCGCGTCGAACCCACTTCGCTACGTCTGGAAACCCTACTACCGAGCGGTCACCCGCCCAGCCTCCTGGGCCAGGCATCGCTACCCGGCTCTGGTCAGCGCCGCGAGATTGCGCCGGACCGTCTCGGTGAGTGGGTGGGCGTCACCCATCACCAGCTCGCAGTCGCGCAACGTGTCCCGGTAGAGGGCGACCGCCTCGTCCCGCCGCCCGGCTTCCTCGTAGGCGCTGGCGAGGTTGCTGTAGGACGCGAGCACATCTGGGTGGTGAGGGCCGAGCACGCGCCTGCGCTTCTCCAAGTTCTCCTCATACAACGTGAGGGCCCTGAGCGGATCACCGACCGCGTCGTAGGCGCCGGCCAGGTTGTTGGCGGCGGTCAGGGTGACGGGGTGCTCGGGTCCCAGGACTCGCTCGTAGTCGGCCACGGTCGCCTCAAGCAGTTGCCGCGCCCGGTCGGGTTCGCCACCGCGCAGCAGGGCCAGTGCCAGGTTCGCTCGTGCGATCAGGGTGTTGGGGTGTGTGTCCCCCAATAGCCGGGCGCAGTCGTCGACTTCGTGTTCCAGCAGCGGCAGCGCTCGCCGCAGGTCGCCGTTCTCCCAGTAGGCGACGGCGAGGTTGTTGCGGGCGGTGAGGGTGTCCTGGTGCTCAGGGCCGAGGACCCTCTCGTACTCGATCCGGTTGACCTCGAACAGCGCCAGCGCATCCGGGTACCGGCCAGCGGCACGGTAGGTGCTGGCGAGGTTCTGCCGGGCGGCAAGGACATCGGGGTGGCCGGGGCCCAGGCCCTGTAGGCAGTCTTCCAGTGTGCGCTCGAGCAGGGTAACGGCGTCCGTCAGGTTGCCCGCCTCGCGGTAGGCGGCGGCCAGGTTGCTGCGTGAAGTGATGGTGTCTTGGTTGTGTGGTCCGAGTACTCGCTCCCGGTCGGCGAGGGCGCGTTCGAGCATCGGAAGCGCCGACGTCAGGTCGCCGGCGCTGAGCAGGGCGTAGGCGAGGCTGTTGCGGGATCGCAGGGTCTCGGGGTGGTCGCCGCCAAGGACTCGGATCCGATGCTGCAGGTTCTGCTCCAGCAGCGGGAGCGCCGAGTCGAGGTGGCCTGCGGCGTGGTGGGCGCCTGCGAGGTTGTGCCGGGAGGTCAGGGTTGCGGGGTGCTCATCGCCGAGCAGGCGGATGCTGCGGAAGAGGATCCGCTCCAGCAGCGGAATCGCTCGCTCGGGCTCACCGGTCACCTGGTAGGCGTAGGCCAGATTGCCGGCCACCGTCAGGCTCTCCTCGTCGTCAGGGCCCAACGTCTGCTCGTGCGCAGCCATGGCCCGTTCCAGCATCTCGACAGCCGATGCGGTGCCACCGCGGGCCAGCAGCGCTCCCGCCAGAGCGGCCAGGATCGCCAGGGTGGTCGGATGCTCCTGGCCGAGGAACCGCGCACCAGTTTCCAGGGCGCGGTGAAAGAGATCGACGGCTTCGTCGATCCGGCCTGCCATCTGATAGGCGCCCGCAAGGTTGCCGAGCGCGGCGAGGGTGGCCCGGTCCGCCTCGCCGACGGTCCTTTGGTAGCCCGCGTGCGATCGTCCCAGGAAGCTCAACGCGCCTACCGGGTCGCCCTGCTCGCAGAGAAAGAGTCCGGTCTGGTTGAGCAGGTGGGCGGTGACCGGCGTGTCCGAGTGCGGTGTCGACCGGTCGGCCAGTGCGATGATGTGGGGCAGCAGGCTCTGCCACTTCGACCAGCCCCTGGGGTTGTGCACGGCCGGGGCGTACTGGTCCAACAGGCGGGTAGCGGAGGCCAGTGCGGCCTCGATGTCAGCGGGCTGCCGGAGCGGATCCCGATCGTCCACGGTGCGGACCAGGGTCTGCACCAGTCGGTGGACGGAAACGGTGTCTTCGGTGAGGTGGACCAGGCTATGCGCGGACAGTGCGCCCAGGGCCGAACTGGTCTGGCCAGGGCTCCGCTCGTCCGCGGCCTGCAACAGGGCGATGGGCACCGCCTCGTGGCTGTACCAGCTCAGCACCCGCAGCAGCGGCAATGCCTGCGGAACGTGCGCCACGGCTGCCAGTGCCCGGCCGAACACCTCCGCCACAGTCTGGGCCGAGCTCTCGGCCCGGATCGAGCCCTCTGCGAAGTCGTTGAACCGCTCGGCCAGCAGGTAGCGGTACTGAGCGGCGGTCATGCCCGTCTCGATGAGGTAGGCGCCCGCCATGGTGAGGGCCAGCGGCAGGCACCCGAGGTCAGCCGCCAGTTCGCGCAGTTCGGCGCGCTCCGCCGTGTGGACATTGCCGGACCGGCTCTCGAGCATCCCGGCAAACAGGGTGACGGCGGCTTCCGGGGTCAAGGCGTCGAGACGGATGACCATGGTGGCGAACCGGTGCCAGCCGTGAGCCAGCCGACTGGTCACAATGGTCCCGCCGCCCTTGCCGTGCAGCCTCGCGAGCAGCGGCTCGACGTCTGCCGCGTCGGTGACGTCGTCCAGCACGAGTAGCCAGTCCTCGTGTTCGACGAGCCACTGGACGGCACGGGCAGCTGCCGCCTCCATCGGCAGGGCAGTGGCAAGTGCGGGCTGGAGGGCGACGGCCAGAGCGGCCAGGCCGGCATCGAGCGCGCTTGGGGAGTTCGCCGACATCCACCAGGTCGGGCCCGTCCCGCTTCGTCGGCTTGCGTGGGCCAAGGCGAGCGTGGACTTGCCGATGCCACCGAGCCCGGACAGCACCGCGACCCGGCCGGGGTGAGCCATCACGGTGTCCAGTTTGCGCAGCTCGTCATCCCGGCCGACCACAGGTGTGGCCATCGACGGCAGGTTCGACAGACCGGACGGGGCCGTCACACTGTGGACGTTCGTCATCAGTCCGGTCTGCCACACCGACCCCTGGATGGCGACGTCGCCGAAGTTGTTGATCCGGCCGTGCCCGGAGGCGGCCAAGCTGCCTCCGGACTGGGTGTTCTTATCAGGCATCGGGATCCCCCTCGTCGTACTTCAGCGTCCGGAGGAACTGGAGCGCAAGGCGCGGGTCGCGGATCTCCACACCCTTGTACGTGGCGATCACCGGCGGAAGTCCGTGGTCGGGCGCCACCACGACAACCGCAGTTGGTGAATCGCCAACCGGGCCGCGCGCCACCGCCAAGGCGCGGTGCGCCCGGTTGGACGAGAACACGATCTCGGCGCCAAGGCCGCGGGTGCCGAACTGCGGGACTGGCATGCCGGCACGCTCGGCAAGGCGCGCGGTGACTGCTTTGTAGACCGAGGCCATGTCCAGGAACTCCCCGACGTCCTCGACACCGTCGCGCAGCACGTGCATCAGCTCACCGGTGAATACGCTGTACTCCTCACCCACCGGCGACAGCGCCTTGCGGGTGGCGGCGGACGCGGTGAGCACACAGACGCCCTCGATCTCGGCCTTGCTCGCCACCAGGGCGTCCAACTCCGCCTGGTCGGGCGGCGTTCCGGCCCCCATCTCCCCGTTCAGCGCCTCTCCGCTGTAGCAGCAGTCGAGGATGACCACCGTCCGACGGGCCCGGCGCCCCGCCGTGCGCAGCCGGTTCCGGAGCTTGTCGTAGCTCAGGCAGTCGTCCTCCCAGCGCACGCCGCTGAGGGCCAGGTGCAGTTCCTGCGACTGGCCCACCAGCAGACCGTGGCCGGCGAAGTACAGCAGGAGGGTGTCGGTCGCCTCACCGGCCACCCGCTCCACTTCTTCCAGGACCTCGTGCGGGTAGGCCGGCTCCCGGATCGACACGCAGTGCTCGTCCGGCAGCGCCCACACCGTCCCATCCGTGAGCAGGCTCCGCATCGCGGCCAAGTTCCTCTTCACGGCAGGTAGTTCGCCCATTCCCAGACCGTCCGAGGCACTGTGCACCCCGATCAGGATCGCCCGGGACCCGGCGGGGTCCGGCAAGGTCACGAGGTCGTGTCACCTTCACCCGCGGTGCGGCCCTCTGATGCGAGCAGGGTGTCGACAGTGCGCTGGAGCACGGCCGGATCGTCCCCGGCGACCTCGACCCTCACCTCTCCGCAGCGGATCACCACGGTGGGCGCGGCGGCCAGGCGCCGGCTCTGGCGTCTGGCGTCCCTCCAAGCGGCGATCGCGACGAGCAGGCCGCCGAGTCCGGTCGCGTCCGCGATCACGGCCTGGACGACGTCGATGACGTCCATCTCGCCCAGCCCCGGCTCGGAGGCCGCAACGCTGAGCTCGGCCTGCGCGGCCACCGGATCACTGCGCAGCCAGCGCAGCAGATCCCCTCCGCCGCTCTCCGGCTCAATCCGCACGAGCACGACGCGCCCCTTCCCCGGTACCCCATCCGGGTCCCAACCCGGCCAAGTGCAAGCCTGCCGGAGCCGGGACGTTTCGGGCGGGCTTTTGCCATATCCGGCACCGCCCTCCGCCTAGTACTCCAGTGCGACTTCGTGATCTAGGTGTCTGAGCCGCTGGTGAGCCGTCGTCGGTAGTGGCAGCGTCTGGCCTGTGCCTGGTGGAGTCTGCGCCAGGTTGACCAGGCCAGAAGGCGGTGCGGAGGTGCGGTCGGCCGTCTGAACAGCGTGCCGATGAGGTGGCGGATCTCCGGGATGGTCAGGTCGATCGGGTCGCTGCTGCGTACTGGACGGTTCGGGTCCGTGGTGCCCTGGTTGGGCTTCGCGCTGACGGCGACGGCGGCGAGGAAGGCCAGCGCGAGCATGGCCAGGGTGATGTGGCGGTGCCAAGAGGTCCAGTGGCGGACCTGGTAGTGGTCCAGGCCAACCTGGCCTTTTGCGGCTTGGAAGCACTCTTCTATGCACCACCTGGTCCCGGCGACGCGCACCAGCGCGGACAGGGCCACCTCGCCCGGTGACCAGCACAGATAGAAGGCGAGTTCGCCGGTTGCGGGGTTGCGGCGGATCAGCAGGCACCGGTTCTTGTCCGCTCCGGTCTGCACCCACGCCCAGTCGTAGTAGCGCGGGCCCTTCGCTCCGGCGCCAGCGCTCTGCCTGTGCCAGGTATCCCGGGGCAGTGACGCGGCCACGGTGCCGGCCTGGACCACTGTGCGGTTCTCGTTGATCCGCACCTTGGTGGTGCAGGCGACCGCCAGGACGTAGCCGATCCCGCGCGCCTCCAGGACGGAGCGAAGCTGGGGGTCCTGGCCGTAGACCTCATCGCCGGTCACCCACGAGGACGAGCACCCGGCGTCCAAGGCCGCCTCGATCATCTGCAATGCCAGGCGGGGCTTGGTGGCAAACTCCACCTGCTCGGGCACCCCGGAGCCCGACCGGCGATCGGGATCCCGGCACCAGGTGTGCTCGGGAAGGTAGAGCCGACGGTCGATCAGAGCCCGCCCCCGCGACGATGCGTAGGCGAGGAACACGCCGACCTGGGCATTCTCGATCCGACCGGCAGTGCCGGTGTACTGCCGCTGCACGCCCGCCGAACGGAGGCCCTTCTTCAAGAACCCTGTCTCGTCCACGACCAACACCCCGTCACCGCCGAGGTGGTCCAGCACATAGGAACGGACCTCGGCGCGCACCCCGTCAGCGTCCCAGCGTGCGCTTCGCAGCAGCCGCTGCATCGCGCCGGGGCGGGCATGGCCGGCTTCCTCAGCCAGCTGCCAGCAGTTCTTGCGTTCGACGCCCGACAGCAATCCGAGGACGAACGCCCGTGCCGTCGCCCTCGGTTCCACTCGGCGGAACCGGCCCGCGATGCGGGCCATGGCCTGGTCGAACATCGCCCGCCAGCGGGCAGGGTCTACGCTATGGCCCTCGGCCATCGCGCCATCTTCAGAAGTCCACACAACCTCTGATGATCACGCGGTGGCCGCTTCCGTATCGGCCCCTGCCGCCAACTGGTGCCATGCATGGGTGCATCCGTCGGCGCAGAACCGCTCCCGGCGGCGCTTGTCCGCCACCCCCAGTAGCGCGACCAGCAGCCGAAACGCCTTCACCCGCTCGTCCTGCGGCAGATTGATGATCTTTGTCAGCTGCCCGGCCAACTGTCCACGCGTGATCAGCACCGCCGGGGTGTGCGTCGGCCGGATACCGGCGAGTCGCACGCTCTCGGGCCCATCCTTCACCGTCGCACGCGCCTGAATGCAGTGCCCGCCCAGATCCCGCAGGACCTCGAACTGGTCCTCGGAGGGGAGGGCTTCGAACCACTCGACACCCTGCCCGAGCGGGCGCAGGCCCTGCGCGAGTTCGTTCAACATGACCGTGCGCTCGTCCATCCGCCCACCTCCGCGACTCGGCTGAGGCCAGAAGGCCCCCGTAAGTCATCGAACCAGATCGCGAAGTATGACTGGAGTACTAGGCTGCGCGGGATGGCCGCCCTTTCCACCCGCACCTCCATCAACGGCTGTCGTCGACGGTCGGCATGGCCACGGATGGATACCTTCCATTGGCACACGACGTCAGACCGGCCCCTTTCGACATGCCAGTGCGAAGCACGATCAGGTGAGCCGGTGGGTGTGTCTGACGCCGCGGGCGTTGGTGCGGCGCGAGGCAACACTCGATCACGTCGTTGCTCGAATCTTGGTTGGTATGGCCGAGGCTGACAACGTAGAGATGGCCTGCCGGTTTTGCAATTGCGGTAAAGGCGCTCGGTGGTTCCCGGGAGAGTGGATCCCCCAGCCGCGCTGCCAACGTCGACCATTGCAAGTGGTTTACGATCTTCAAGCCTCTGACCTGTGGTTTTGCTGGGGCAGCCCGAGCTGAACCGCCCCGGCTGTCTCGGCGGACGGGCGACCTGGATCGCACCGCGCGGTGAGCTGGCCACGTGGCCAACCGCTGTTGGGCGGCCGTGCCTTGGTTGCAGATGCCCGCCGCTGTGGGTTTCGGGTGGTACTGATAGAGGAGAAGGGCGCGGCAGCGAGGAGCACTGGTGGCAGCCATGGACGAAGACCCGAAGCCGCTGCGGCTGAGTGCGCTGGTCAGCCAGAAACAGACCGGCTCTCTGCCGCCGCCGCTGGCGGCGGACATCCTGCCGTGCGGCAAGCTCGCACCACCGGTGTTCGAACGTCTGGTCGGTGAGACGATGTGGCTGGTGGACGGGATGAACGACATCCGCGGCTATGGGCGCTCCGGTCAGGACCAGGGCGGCCTTGACCTGATCGGCCGCAAGGACGGGAAGACACACGTCTACCAGGTCCGGCGGATCGTTTCGCTCAGCCCTGCCGCGCTGCGCACGGCGGTGACCGACTTCGCCGGCCCGCCCAGAACGCGCACCCCCGAGCCGCAGTGGAAGAAGCGGCGCTTTGATGCGGTCCGGTTCGTCCTGGCAGTCGGCTGCGAGCTGGAGGTGGACGACACCGCGGTTGAGGACGAGCTTGTCGCGCTCCAGGACGCCTACCACGGCGACCTGGAGATCGAGTTGTACGACGCCCAGGCTCTGACCCGCTTCCTGCGCGAGCGCCCGAGCATCGTGGGTGGCGTGTTCGGCCCCGAGTGGGCGAAAGCCCTCTACGGACTCGAACTCCCGGCCGCGCCGGCGTTGCCGAACGCCTACGCCCTGCTTAACGACCCTCTGGAGCACCTGGACCGGGCGCCCGCGCTGGCCAGGGCCGAGGAACTGTCCGCTGCCGCACCTTCGCAGGCGGCCGAACTGATGGCCGACCTCGTCGAAGACCTCACGCAAGCCGGCTACCAAGCCCATGCCGAGGCGATCCGGGTTGGGTGCAGATCTTGTGAGGGTGCCTCGTTGGAGTGATTCGCTGGGGCTTGTCCTGTGGGGGCGCGGGGCGGTCTCTAGCGTCGGCGAGGTGAGCCCGCCGACGGGTGCGGGTGTTGGTTGAGGGTGGGGTGGCGGGGTGCCGTCGTTGATGGCCGCGTTGGAGGCCAGGGAGA
>NZ_BPRL01000041.1:0-104091 GCF_045862635.1 Kitasatospora sp. NE20-6 | reverse complement strand
GCAGCGGTCCGAGCCTCTACCAGGTCGTCCGCGAGCTGCAGTTGATCCTCGCCACCTGGGCCGGCGCCTGCCCCACCTGCCACCGCGACATACCCACACCCATACGGACCTGACCAAGCCCTACTAGCAACCTACCGGCGTGGATTCCTGGCAGAGCTGACCGAGGCCTACTACCTGAACGAGGACGGTACGGGTTTCCACGACGACGGCATCCGGCGCCACCACGCCCGCCGCTTCGGCGTGACCCCTCTCGCGGCCTGGTACCGGGGCCCATTCACGCCGTTGTTCCAATCCGACTTCCGCAATGGCGTCTCGGTGCTCAACCGCATGCTCAACCATGCCGCAGTGGAACGTGAACGGACCCTCGAATGCCTCGACCACCGGCGCAGTCCCCAGGACGACAACCACAGCTACGGCGTGGAGCTCGATGTCGCAGGGGCCCGGCGAACCTACGTCGGAGACGAGCACGTCTGGCTCTGGTACCGAGGGACCGGTGTTGGCCCCTATCCCTGCATGAGCGCGCTGCAGGCCCTGGAGCGGGTGTGCGACGACCTGGTGCAAGGGGACGTTCCCTTGGCCGCGCTGGTCGCGATCCTGCTCGAGGACTGCGAGAACCTCGCGATGCTCGGCCTCGTCGTAGGCCTGCTTGTCCGTCACCTGGAACACGCTGACCGCTTGCTGGACCGCTTCCTCACCGAGCCGCTGATCTGGGACCTCGAGTTCACCCGCGTAGTCAGCGAGCAGAGCGGCCTGGCGGCCGCCGCCGACGGCGTGACCGCCCCAGAGCGCCGCGGCTGGTCGCTGCGGGAGACAGCCATGATGATGGTCCTCCAAGCCGATAACCAGCGCGCGGACGAGTTGCGTCTGCTCGGGCAGGGACTCATCGAGACGGCCAGGCGACTGATGGAGGAAGAGTTCGGCGACACCGACGACACGGAGATCCAGGAGCAGCTCGCCACTGTCCGCGGCTGGGCGAGCAACCTCGACCGCCGCAACTACCGGGCGCAACAAGTAGAAGGGGGCCTGGAGATCCAGAGCACACCCCCCGACGACGTCGTTGAAGCGTTGCAGGCCAGGAACGCCGAATCGGCCCGCACGCACGAAGTCATGCGGCTGAACGTCCGCTACTACGTCAACCCCAAAAACGGGAAGAACGACGCCGTCGACGCCGCGGACCTGGCCGCCGACCTGGACGTAGCCCGAGAGCTGCTCGAGAACCCCCCAGAGCACGCGCTCAGCGGCCACTGGGACGCACCCGCCGCAGTGGCCGCGGCAGCCCTCATGGCACACATCGTGAACGGCGTCGTCCTGCCCGCCGACGCACTGCGCCTCGCCGCAGAGACCCTTCTAAGCATCGGCGAAGGCACCGCAGCACCACGCCCATACGAGTACGAGGAGACATACTTCGAACAGGGCGCGGACCGCGTTGCCGCACAGGCACTCCCGCTCCTCCTCCTGCCAACCGCTGCTCCGCTCCGCGCCCAGGTCGACGGCGACGACAGCTCCACGACATACCATCGGGCCACTGCCGCGGCAGGAACGTTGGCCCGTTCCGTTGCCCACGAAGTCCGCCTGCACTTCGCTCGTGGCATGGACCATGTGTGGCGGGCCGCATGCGCACCCGAAGACGGCATCTGCCGCCATCACGAAGCTGCGTTCCAGCTGACGATCGAGACGATGCGCGACTGCCTCCTCGGAGACTGGGACCAGGAGTCCGGTCGACCGAAGGCCGTCCCACTCGACGATCCGGTCGCTGACTCGCTGGCCGCGGCCACCGACACATCGATCTATGCGGGCCGACTCGATGCGGCGATCAGGGCTCTCGGCCCGGCAGCGTCGGCATCAATCTGCGCCTCGACCCCGGCGCGGGAACTCCTTGCCGTACTTCTCGCAGCACACCGCAGGTCGCTGCTCGCATCCGAACCCGACATGGACAGCCGCGGCACCCACGCCCTGATCGCGGCGAGAGCATTGCTCGCAGTGGCGAGCACGGGCGAGGACGCGCTTCTCTTCCAGCACATCGACGCCTATGCCGACAATGCGCCGCTACTCGCCAGCTTCCTCGACGCGCTGTCCGCCGCCGCCGAAGAGTCTGCAGAAGGAGCAGCCACCGCACGCCGGATCTGGCCGACAGTCATCACCCATGTGATCGCCCTGCAGAACGCAGGGCACTCGCCATTCACGGGGCACCGCACGTACCGCTCCGCTCTGGCATCGTTGCTCCCCAACCCTGCCCCCGAAGTTGCTTACCTCTATCGGGAGGTTCAGGGCGAGCCCATCGTCTGGTGGGAGCCGCTGGCCTGGCAGAGCACGGTTGCCCAGTGGCTGCCCCTGGCCCGAGGCCAGGCCGCATGTGTGGATCAGCTCATCGGATTCATCAGGCCCCTACCGACTGGCGATCAGGCACGTGTAGGCATTCCGTGGGTGGCCGAACTCGTCCTCGCCAATCCGGCCGAGGTAGCCACTCGCACATTTCTCCTCGCGTCATGGCTGATCGAACTGCGCCAAGCTGTCGCAGCCACAGACATAACAGCGGACTGGCAACGCGTGATCGATGCACTGGTAGTTGCTGGGGTGTCCCGCCTCGCGCCGTACTCGGAGTGACCCCATCAGGGGCATGGTCCGACTTGGTGGGCATCCCGACCAGGGGCTCCGGAGCGCAGGGAGGACTGCGGCAGGGATCGAGTGTGCGAAGCGTCCGAGGACGTCGTGGGTTTCGCAGACCCGCCAACGTCCTGGGCAACATCGACGGGTTCTCACACAGAGCTGGCTCCACGGCACGGGACGGCCGACCCCGACGCCCCGACGGTCACCGCCGCCGTGTCGCAGTGGAGGGCGCAGGGCGACTGGTTCAGCGGCTTGTTCGCAGCGGGATCAGTGCCGCCTCGTCTTCGCCCCCACCCATTGCGCCACTGGCTGTTCTGCTCTCGCCGTTCTCCCCGTCGACGGAGGTCGCTTGCCGACGACAGGTTCGCCCGCTGCGGCCGGGGGCCACCTCCTTGTCCCACGCGCCTCCGTGGCCGTCTGCCAGAATGCGGCTCGCGCCCAGTTCACCCTCGGAGGCCCTAACCCATGCCCTCAGCCGCCAGTGCCCCGCTGACCGCGGAGTTGTCCCGTGACCATGCGCTGCTGCTGACCACCATGGCCCACCAATACCTGAGCAGCGGCGAGTGGCCTACCTGGCAGTGGGTGGACACCGTGCTCGACCGCCGGGGCCTTGACGCTCCTGGCCTGCTCCGCTCGCTTCCCCAGATCGGCGCCGACCGCCCTGGACCTTGGTACGGGCTGGTCAACCACGACGGGGTCAACGTCTCCCGGAGCGACCGAGTCGCTGTGACCCTGGCCGGGGCTCTCCACTTGCCTGAGCTTCAGCCCTACTTTGTCGCTCCCTTCCTTGACACTCTCACCGCTCTTGTCGCAGCCCGGCACGGCCGTCCGATCTCGCCGGACGAGGTGGAGGAGTTCCGGATCACCGCGACGGACATCCGAGCCGAGCTGGCTCCACAACGGGATCACGAGCCACTGGGCCGCTGGATGGCCCGACTGCCGCAGCTGATGAGCAACGAGCCGGTGACCCGCAACTCCACCGGCGAGCTGCCAAACGGCAACCGATGGTGGGGCCTGAGCCGCGACCTGGGGCGATACCGGGGAGTCACCACCCTGGAGAACTATGTCGAGGTGACGGCCCGGCTCATCAGCGAGCACGCCGGACCGTGGACGCAGGCGCACGAGGCCCCCACCGAACTCGAGATCTCGGCGACGCCGAATTCAGCTGACCGGCGACAGCTGAAGATCACGGCGCCGATCCCGAAGGAACTGGCCGAGGTCGCAGCCGACCTGATGCTTCTCCAGTTGCTGGACCGTTCCGGTGGGCAGGTGGGCCAGGCGCTTTCGCCGGACGGATTCGTTCCCCAGGCGCACGCGCGCGATGAATCCGGCTGGTCGGTTCTCAGGATGCTGGTGGACCGGCGCGAGGTCGACGCTGTGCAGGTCCGCGCGAACGGCCGCCCGAACATCGTCAAGCTGACTACCGTCGGCCGGACGAAGGCGATGAACCTGCGGAGCCGGTCTCAGGATCGAGCAGAGCGCGAACACCACCTCCACGACGCGCTGGTGCGCTGGGCGTACAACCAGCAGCGTCCTGGGGCTGGAGCGTCGATCCAGAGCCTGCCGGCGTCACCGGATTGGTGGTTCTGCGGTACTGAGGTCACGTGGGACGAGGTGGTCCACGCCGTGCGCTACCTTGAAGGACGCGGTCTCCTGGAAGCCCCGACACAGTTCTCCGGGCCTCCGGACGGGATCCACCTGCGCCTGACCCCTGACGGCGAGGACTGCGCGCGGTCCCGCCAGACAGTGAGGACCTACTTGAATGAGCAGCGCTCCCAGCCCAGTACCTTCCAGATCACCGGCGACAACAACAACGTCGCGTTCGGAAACAACAACCACCAGTCCAGCAACTCCTCCGCCAACGGCGTCAGCGGCGAGGACCTTGCCACCCTCGTCAGTATGATCCGCTTCAGCATCCCGATGCTTGGACTTCCGGAGGAGCAGCGGGCAGCTGTCGAGGACGACGTCACGGCTCTTGAGGCCGAGGTCGCGACGGGGAACCCCAACCAGGGCCGCGTCAGCACGTTCCTGCAGCGCGTGGGCTCGGTAGTCCAGAGCGTGGCGACGAACCCCGTGGCACAGAACATGGTCCTCACCGGAATCGGGGCAGCTACCGGGATGCCGGTGCCGCAACTGCCCCAGTAGAGCCGGCACGTCGAGAACAGCGCCCACCGGCCTTTCCCTCTATTCCCTGCTGACGCAAAGTGCGATAAACGCAACAAGCACTAGATTGTCCTGCTTCCGGCATATATGTTGTCCGGCTCATCCCCGGGCGGTCCGGCGGATGGTGTGTTGGGGGGTACGTGGCGAGTCTGCAGGTGTTCCGCGTTTCTGATGGGGATGTTCGTCGTGTCGAGGGCGGCACCGTGGAGCTGGAGCGTCAACTCCAGGCTCTCGTCGAGGCGAACATGGAGGAGATGCTGGGCGGCGTCCGCTTCCTGGCTAGCAAGTACTCCACCGGTCCGGTGCACCGGGGCCGGATCGACAGCCTCGGTCTGGACGAGGACGGCAGCCCGGTGCTGATCGAGTACAAGCGCCAGCGCAGCGAGTCGGTCCTCGCACAGGGGCTGTTTTCTACCTGGCGTGGCTGGTGGAGAACCGCGCCGAGTTCGAGGCGCTCGTCGAGCAGCGGCTCGGCGCCACCGCCGCGGAGCACGTGGACTGGAGCAACCCGCGGGTGGTGTGCACCGCGGCGGACTTCACCCGGTACGACCTGGCGGCGGCCGGGATGTCCCACCACCGGATCGACATGGTGGTCTACCGGCGCTACGCGGACGACCTGGTGACGCTGGAGCTGGCGGCGTCGGTCGCCGGCGGGTGCGGCGCCCTCTCGGGTCGGCGGCCGGAGCTTGCGCGGCCGGTCTCGGTCAACCGTCGGACGGTCACCGACGTGCTCGCGCAGGCGAGCAGCGAGATCCGCGGGCTGTACGAGGAGCTTGACGCGCGTCTGCTGGACCTGGGCGAGGGCCACTCGGTGCCGCTGCAGCACTACGTTGCCTACCGCCGTCGGCGGAACTTCGCCTGAGTCCGGGTGCTGGCGCAGGCGCAGGCCCTGGTCGTCTTCCTGCGCGTCGACCCGACGACGGTCAAGCTGGTCCCGGGCTGGACCCGGGACGTCCGGAGAATCGGGCACCTCGGAACGGGCGGGCTGGAGGTCCGGATCGGATCTGTGGAGGACCTCGATCGGTCGATGGCGCTGCTGCGCACGAGCTACGCCGCTGCCGCGTAGTTCGTCAATGGCGATGGGCCGTACCCCTTCCGGGGTACGGCCCATCGCCGTTGTTCGGCCCGCTCACCGGAGGGTCGGGTCCGCAGGGCTGGCCTTGGTGTTCAGTGGTGTGCCGGGCCAGGACCCGGGCGGCGGTCACCGCCGGCGGGGGCGGGATGGTGAGGGTGGTACGGTGACGGGCGCTTCGCTCGTCCCCTGGATTGGGGCCGAGGCGAGGGCTTGCTGGATGTGGGCGCGGCGGGCGGCCCAGCGGCTCAGATCGCGCTGGTGCGTCCGACCTTCCTCACCTCCGGCCAGAATCGCGTGGGGGCGGCGGGCTGACGATCCTGGGGGTTCGGCTGTTCGATGGTGGTCCTCTCCGTCAGGGGTAGCGACTCCGCGCAAGAGGGGCGGAGCCGGGCGGGGTCAGTGTCCGCGGTCGTGCTGCGGTTCTTGGGTCAGCGAGGTGATCAGAGCGCGTTCACGGACGAAGTCAGCGTGAACGTCAGGCTGGTTCGGGTCGAGGGCTTCGAAGGCGCTGCCGATCGCCGCGAGGGCTTCGGCTCGGCGCCCGAGGCGCCGCCAGGCGGTGGCGGTGCGGAAGAGCATGATCGGATCGCCGTCGTCGAAGGCGGGCCACGCGGCCAGCTCCAAGATCCGCTCGGCCTGGTCGGGCAGCCCGTCTCCGAGCCAGAGGCCGTGGAGCAGGGCGTGGCAGACCTGGAGGTTGTCGCCGGACTCGGCGAGGCTGCGGTCCATGGCGTCGAGGGCACCGGGGGCGGAGCTTCCGAGGAGGGCGAACGCTGCAAGGGCGCGGGTGTACGGATCCCAGCGGGCGCGCTCGCTCACCGGGGCCTGGTTGAGCAGCTGCTGGATGCTGCGGCACCGGAAGTCGAAGCGGAGGGCGGCGAGGTGGATGTGCCGGAGCGCCTGGGTGTGGGTGCGGTCGGTGCCGGGCTGGGTGAGGTGGTCGGTGCCGGTGAGGTAGGTAAGGGCGCTGTTGCGCCGGCTGCGGGCGTACCAGGCGAGGTAACTGTCCCTGGTTTGAAACTGTTGAGACCCATACGTCGGAGCCGAGATGTGTGGGAGTCCTCCGGTGTGGTTGCCTGTCCGACTCGTTGGGTGCCTATCACGTCAGCATGCGTACGTACACACTGACGTGACAGGCAGTGTGAGCGGACGGTCGCTTCCCGATCTCGGTGATCTGACCACTACAGAGGCGCGCAGTGTCTATCGTCGAACCGCGTTGCTGATCGAGTTACCAGGGAGCCGGGGGCGGGGAGTGGTGGCGTCGAACGTGGGGCAGCCAAGAGGGGCGGGCGGGCCGCGGCACGTGGTGCTGTCGCTGGGGATCGCGCTGACGCGTACCGAGGACGGTGACTCGCCGCGGTTCGGCCTGGACGTTCTGGAAGAAGCCCCCGTCCATGCCGACAGGGTCGCAAAGATCCTGGAGGAGTTCCGGTACACGACGCTGCGCCCGACAGCGGTACCGGAGGGACTGGCCGGCTACGGGAAGCTGGTGGAAGCCGCGGTCGAGGCCGAGGACGCCGACGTGCTGATCGTTCACATCGTCGGGCATGGGGAGCTGGCCGCAGGCAGCAGCGAGAAGCTGTACATCCTGGGCAGCGACGGGAATCGCCTGGGCCGGCCGGTGGGCGAGTGGATCGATCTGATCGAAGACCACCCTGGCCGGCACCGGCCGATGACCCTGTTCGTCCTCGACGTTTGCTACGCCGGACAGGCCGCGGTGACTGCCTGGCACTCGCGGATGGACGTGGACAAGCGCCGGGCTTGGGTGTTGGCCGCGACCGGTCGTGCCAGCAGCCGGTCCGGCGGGCGATCGAACGCATCGACGGGGCGGTCGAAGTGCGGAAGAAGCAGGTGTGGCCGGTCATCATTTCATCCAACGTGCTCCGCGAGCGGGGACGGGCAGTCGACCTTCCGGCGTCCGAAAGTTTGGGACACCGACCAGCATGTCGGCCGCCGCGGTGGCGGACCCTCCGGCTCCGAGAATTGAAGCACCGCGCTGCGCTGAGTGTTCACAAATTCAGGCCAGGCAGCGGCGACTCCCATAGCACAAGATCGGCTCGATACATCGAGCCATCCGCCGCGAACACTCGGCATGTGCCACCGATCGGTGCGCATCTCAGTCGTTCGCATGGGTGGAATGCAGCATGGAACCGCGTAAGCGCGCCCTGATAGGAGTTCGGCTATCGGTAGCCACCGATGAAAGTACGTCGCCGGCGCGCCAGCGCGAAAAGGGCCGGCTTATGGCCCAGATGAAGGACTACCAAATCGTCGGTTACGCCGAGGATCTGGACGTCTCTGCCACGAAGTTCCGGCCGATCGATCGGCCGCAGCTGGGCGATTGGATGAAGAATCGCCGCCACGAGTTCGACGTCATGATCTTCTGGAAACTGGATCGAATCGTCCGAAGTCCGGCCGACCTTTCCGACATGATTCGTTGGTGCGATGAGCATCGCAAGAACCTCATTTTCGTCGATGACACATTCGACCTCTCCAGCGATCTCGGAGAGGCGATGGCCTATATGGCTTCCGTATTCGCCCGCATGGAGGCAAGGAAGATCTCCGCACGCGTCGCGGACGCCCACCGCTTCCTCAAGGGAACACGTCGCTGGGCCGGCGGCCGACCGCCCTACGGGTACCGGGTCGTCCCGCTGGACGGGGGCGGGAAGGTTCTTGAGATCGACCCGGTGACGTCCGGCATCGTCCGGGAGATGTACTGCTGGGCCATCACCGGGGTGTCACAGAGCGAGATAGCCCGCAGGCTGAGCCAGCAAGAAGTGCCGACACCGCGGAACTGGATCCGGCTACAGAACGGCCTGCCTGTCACCCCGGCCCGATGGAACCCCGCGTCGATTGGGAAGATCCTCACCTCCCCTGCGTGCCTCGGCCTCAAGATGACCGGCGGGTCCACCGGCTTCCACAGGATTGTCTACGATGCACATGGAGATCCCGTTCGGGCCGCCGACGCGATCCTCACTCCAGATGAATGGCAGCTCCTTCAAGCGGTTCTCGGGGCGGCGCGCCCCACTCGAAAGAAGCGGGTGAACGAGTCCTATCCGTATCTCGGCTCGGTCTTCTGCGCCAAGTGTGGACATGTGGCTTACCGCTGGATAAACCGGGTGGGAGGAACCGAGTACGGGTATTACCGGTGTGGCGTCACCGCTGGCAGTTCCGCGAAGCGGTGTAACACTGCAGCCCCCATGGACTTTGTCGAGGAGCAGTTCAACGCCATTGTTACCCATTTGTTCTCGACGGTACAGGTCGTCGAGCCGGTACCATCCGATGCTCCTCTGAACAACGGCGAGACGGTCGAATCGATATCCAGGGCGATGAAGGATATCCGGGCTGAGAAGAACATTGGCCTCTACGAGTACGAGGGCGGAAGGGAGGAGTATCTTCGCCGTATCAACGGGCTGGCAGAACGCCGCAAGACCGCGGCGCAAGCGGCACGCGTGAGCCCAAGGACATCGCTCCCCACAGCGTCGACCTTCGCTTCGGAGTGGGCCAGTAGCGATATCGCTGGCCAGCGGCAGCTCCTCCTGAAGTCCAAGGTGAGGGCCTACATCTGCCGGAACTCCCTCAGCTTTCTCTTCCCCGAGGACCTACGGATGGAGCTGGTCGCCGCCTGAGCTTTCCTCCGGTGCACTGCGTAGATCGGGGTCGCTGGGTCTCACCTGGTCCGAAAGAGGAGCGCCTCCACCACCCGGGTCGAAGGTCTTCTGGCCTATGTGGCCCCACTCGATCGTGACGTCATGCCCCTGTCTCCACTCCCCTACCGCATCATCCTCCGACCCACCGCCGACAACGAGCCGTACTCTTGCATCAAGTTCAGTGGGGAGGTACCAGCCTTCGATGGCGGGCGCCATGTAGCGGCGGGCCTTGAGGCCGATCAACAGCTGGCGGCGGCTTTCCTGGTCGGCTTGGGTCCAGGCATCGGCGAAGGTTTCGCCGGTTTCGACGTCGACCCAGGCGGCGGGTCGCTGCGGCAGGGCGGCGAGGCGTCGGCGTTCGTCGACGAGGACTTCGAGGGCTTCGGAGTACTCGTCGTCGCCACCGGGGTAGTCGTACAGGCCGCGCCGCTTCTCCGAGCGGAGGTCTTTCATGGCCTGGGCAACGTGGTTCAGCTGTTCCGTGTGGTCCTCGCCGGGGATGAACATGCGGACTGTCATCGCCATGCCGGCCAGTCGGTCCACCAGCGCCGCGACCGCGGCGGTGACCCGCCGACAGCATCGTGCATGCGGTTCAGCCGCTTCTTGGCACCGTCCTCCCAAGGGGCACAACTGACTGGCGCGTTCTTACCAGGAAGGATCTTGGGTCAGATCGTCAAGCAGGTTGTCTGCGACGGCTTCTTCGTAGAGGGTCTGGTTGGTGCGTTGCATGGCCTCGGCGAGCTGCGGATCCCATGGGGTCGGATGGGGCTTGCCGCTGAGCGAAATGCGGTCGTCCTCGCCGGTGTCAGAGGCGCCGGCCAGATAGTCGCTGGCGGTCATGCGCCAGGGGCGGGCCCGGTAGCGGTTGATGAGCTGGTTGGTCATGTCGATGCCGGGCCAGTCGAAGTCACCGTGGTAGCAGAGCGTTCCCCCACCTCGGCTGATTGCACGGGCGAGGCGGTGGAACGCGGTTGAGGGTCGCCCTTCGGTGCAGACAAGCGGTGGGCTCGTCGGGCCGAGTTCTCCGGCGGCCCGTCGTAGGACGGCGGGGTTCTCGCATGCGTAGACGATCGGCTGGTTGACGGAGATCGGCAGGGTGACGAGCTGATGGAGGGAGATATGGAAGGGTGTGCCGTGGCGGGCCGCGCCCGTGAGCCATTCGCCCAGGCCTTCGCCGTCAGCGGGCAGGTTGAGCACCAGAACGCGGCTGGCGAGGTCGTCAACGATCACGTCGAAGGCGTCCCAGAGGTCGCGGCGCGCCTCGGCGCCGCTCGCGAGGGTGGTGTCCTCCGCGATAGCCAGGGCGCGGAGGACCAGGGTCAGGAGAGCACCGCTGCCGTGGTTGAGGGCTTTGGTGTCACCGGTGGTTGCTTCGGCAAGGACTGGGAGCATGAGCGGTGGCGCGTTGCCTGGGCGCATGTGCAGGTGCTCGAGGACGCGGATGGCGCGGGTCAGCGCGGCTCCGTCGTTCTTGTTGACGAGGCTGGTGAGGGTGCCGTCTGCTGTGATCACGGTGAGCCAGCTTCGGTACCACGAGTGCTGTTCGTGGAGCGGGCTGGCTTCGGCGGCGGCGGCCAGTTCTGCTCGCGCCCGACCCTGTGCTTGCTTCTGTCCCGGGCGATCGACGAGTGGTCCTCCGAACCGGATGAGGAGGGCGGCCAGTGGGGCGCCGGTGGCAGCCTGGATGGCCGCTTCGAGGTCGGTGAGCTTCACCGTGATCCTGGCGATGCCCGGTGGCCGGTAGCTGCCCGTGATGCCGATTAGTGCCTCGCGTTCGGCATCGGTGGGGGCTGTGATGCTCACCGAGCCGTCGAGCCGACCACCGGTGCGTTCGAGAGAGCGGCGCGCTGCCGCCAGCAGCCGCTGGTACTCGGGGCCGCCGTAGAGGTCCTGCGGGTCTGCCGGTGTCATCATTCCTCGTCGTCCTGTCCTTCGGTGAGGTCGTCGAGGTCGGTGTCGGGGTTGATGTCGGTGAGGAGGCCGTCACTGACGGGCGTGTGGCGGCGAGGTGTGAACCCGAGGATGTCTGCGGCCAGTTCGTCGGAGCCCGGGTAGCCGAGGTCGTCGTGGATCTGTTCGCCGTCCCAGAGCATGAGCATGGCGGAGACGGTGTGGGTGGCTTCGTCGTGGAGCATGTCGTAGTGCGAGATGCGCGGGACCGACGGGTAGGTGATCCACAGGTCGTGGCCGGTCATGAAGAGGTCGAGGTCGAACTTGACGGTCAGGGCGAGGAGGTCGGGGCGGTAGCGCTCGTCGATTCCGGCGAATGCCTCGTCCAGCGCGATCAGGCGCGGGCATGTGGGGTGGGCTGAGCCGTACTGGGCGTTGGCGGCGGCGAAGAGCGGCAGGTGGATGGAGGCGGACTTCTCACCGCCGGACATTTGGCTGTGCTTGGAGCGGGTGAGCTTCTCTTCCTTTCCTCCAGGGCGGGACAGGAGCAGCTCGAACCGGCGCCAGGATCGGTAGTCGAGGACCTGGGAGATGATCTGCTGGTAGGTCTTGCGGCGGTCGCGGGCTTGTGCGGCCCGGATCTGGCTGCGCAGGTGGGAGCGGAGTTCGGCGAGCCCTGCGGGCCCCAGTGCCCTGGCGTCCTTCTCGAGGAGCTTGTTGACGGCGCGCTGGGAGTCGGTCAGGTTGTCCGACTGGACCCAGCGGATTCCGACCCTGGCTCCGGAGGACATGGGTTTGGCCCGGGTGTCGGCGTCCATGTCCCTGACGAGGTCGCGTGCTTCGATGGTCCGGGAGTGGACTTGTTGGGCGAGGCCGGTGAGGAGGGTGTCCTCAAGCACGGTTCGCTCACGTTCTTCCAGGAGTACCTTCTGGTCGGCCACTTGCTCGGCCAGGCGGACGGCGAAGTCAACGACGGGCGCGGGACCGTCGTTGTCGCGAACGCGGGCGAGAATGATGTCGCCGTCGGGTTCCCATTCGAAGTGGTATCCCTGGTCGGAGGATGCCAGGGCGTTCTCGAGTGTGCTGAGGGCAGTGGACAGTTTGCTGGCGGTGCTCTTGAGGGCGCTGTCGGTGGCTGTCCGGCCGCGGGTGGCCTCGTCGAGGGCGTCATAGAGGGCGCACGTGGCATCGGGGAGGGCGCCGCGGGCTCCGGCTTCGGGTTTGAGGTCGGTGCTCGGGGCGGTGAGCCGCACCATAAGATCCTCTGCGGCCTGACCGGCTGTCGGCCATAGCTCGGTGGGAGTCCAGTTGCTGACGGTGTTCGCCCCCAGGATGCGGAGCAGGTCGGGCCTGCTGTACGGCTGGAGGGCGGCTGCCGTGCGCAGTTGTTCGGCGAGGGCCTCGTGGAGGTACTGGAGGGCCTTGTCGGCGCCGGCGAGTGCGAGCTGCTGGGCTGAGTGGTCCTTGTCGGCTTGTCGGTAGGCGTTCTGAGCGTCCTCGTGCTGCCGCTTCAGGGTGTTGATTTCTTCGTGGATCCGGCGCAGCGGTGCGCCGAGGGTCTCTTCCTGTTTCTGGAGGCGCTCGGCGAGCGCCGTGTGGTCGATACGTCGTTCTTCCAGGGCCTCGGCCTGTTCCTGGCAGGCGGCGGTCTGCTCGTCGACGGTGTTGCGTCGGTCGGTGAGGTCTTTGCGCAGGTCGGTGATGGTGCTCCTGGTTGTCTCCAGGGCGGCTGCGGCGGTGGTGAGGTCGCGAAGGGCGAGGTCGACGGCCTTGAGGCCTTCGGTGTCGGCGGGAAGCTTCAGGGCTGCTGCGCTCTTGTGGAGTTGGCGCTTGCGCTCGTGGGCTTCCGCGATTGCGTTGTCGAGTGCCTTGCCGGCGGTGGTGAGCCGGCCTCGGGCGTCGGTCGCCTTGTTGGCGGCGATGACCACCTGTTGGGCTGCGGTGACGATGCCGGTGGTGCTCGGCAGTTGGGCGCGGGCGGTCGCGAAGGCCGCGAGGTTTCCGGCCGCGTGCTGGAGGTCGGCGGTCAAGGTCTCCAGGGTGCTTTCGAGGCCGGCGATGGCGGCGTCGTAGGCGTTGAGCCGCTCGCGGCGGCGGGCGGCCCGTGCTGTCGCTCCGATGTACTCGGGCTGGTGCTTGGGGTGGGCGCCGCGGTGGACCCCGAGGGAGAACTGACCGCGGGTGCTGACGATTGCACCGGGGTCCTGGTCGGTGTGCGGGCCTGGGGTGGCGAGGTCGTCGGTGAGGGCGATGGAGGCGAGGACGGCGCTGATGGCCTGCGCCTCGACATGTTCCTGCTCCTCGGGGACGAGGACGCCGGCGAGGGTGCGGCCGGCCGGGCGTTGCTCGGGGGGAAGCGGGTGCAGGAAGCCGTCGGCCTCCTGGTCGGCAACGGCCCGGTGTGTGGCGCTGGGGTGCGGGTGTACCCACGCCGTGAGCAGGCCCGCGCCGTACAGGGCGCCCTCGAGAGCGGCCGTGTGCTCGGGGCTCAGGTGCTCGGCGAAGCGGACGAGCTGCCACAGCGGCGCGCCGGGGCGGTCGGTTCGGTCGGCGGGGCGCAGGTCGCTGGACGGCGGGGCGTCGTCGCGCTGCGCGGCCACGCTCGCGCGCTCGGCCCGTGTCGTCTCCAGCGTGGTGCTGATCTCGGCGTGCTGGAGTTGGAGTGCGTCATGGTGCCGGCGGGCCTGGGTGCGGCGCTCGTCGGTGGCGTTGTGGAATGCCTCCTGCAGGGAGGTTGCGCCAGGGTCGTCTGCCGTTGCCAGGGCCTGGGCGAGCAGGGCGGCGCCGTCCGGTCCGAGAACGGCGTGGGGGTCGCTTCCGGTCCAACGGTTGGTGAACGCTGCCAGCTCCGTGGCGGCCTGCACTCGAGTGTCGGCCAGCGTTCGGGCCGCTCGGTCGCTTTCAAGGTCGCGCTCGGCAACCTCGGCCTCGGCCTTGTCGACAGCGCCTTGGGCGGTCTTCTGCGCACCGGCCGCGTCCTGGTAGCGGTTCAGGTGGCCTTGGACGACGTGGATGTCGTGGCGCCGGGTCGTGGCTCGCGCGGCGGCTTGGGTCTTGACGTCCTTTGCCAAGTCGAGCGGGTCGTCGTCGATCCGGATGCCCGCGTGGCGGGCGTGTTCGAGCAGCGCGGCGACGTGCCGCTCTGCGGACTTCTCCGTTGTGGTCAGCCTCTCGGCGAGACGGTCGGCTTCCTCCCCGAGCTTTGCCACGTGCTCCTGGGCCCGCGTGAGGGTGGTCTCGGTGTCGCGGATGGTGCGGCCTTCCGCACCGACGCGGGCCCGTAGCTCGTCGAGGTCCCGTTCGCCCTTGATCGCCTCGTGGTTCTTGAGGCCGTCCAATCGGGCCTGGGTCTTCTTCTCCTGCTCCGCTGCCCTGTTCCGTGCGGCCTTCGCCTTTGCCAGGGCCGCAGTGGCGTCCTGTCGCTGCTGGGCGGCCTCGGTGATCTTCTGGCAGTGCCCGGCCGTGGCGAGGAGCCGCTCGGCGACCTGGTCGACCCGATGACGGGCGTGGACGCGCATGTAGGCGGTGTACTCGCGCAGGAAGTCCTGGACGGCCGTGTCTGCGCCGATCAGTGCGTCGAGGACGTCCTGGATCTCGGCGAGGTTCTCGAAGTCGCCGGCAGCCTGCTTGATCAGGTGTTCATCGAGCGGGCGCAGGCCGGCGGTGAGGGTGGCGGAGAGTTTATCGGGGTCCAGGTCTTTGGCGAGCAGTGGGCGGCGCAGCTGCAGGAGGAGGTTGATGAGCTGGGCGTAGCGTTCGCGGCCGAGTCCGAACAGGCGCTCGTCGATGGCGTCTCGGTAGGCGGTGCTGGTGGCGTGGAGGGCGTCCTTGCCGATGAGCTTTTCCAGCTCCGTCTTGCGGAGCGGGCGGGAGTCGGCGGTGAGGAGGCCGAAGTCGACGCCGACGCGGCCGTCGGTGACGAAGAAGACGCGGCCGGGGCGTTCTTTCGCCTTGTGGGCGAGGAGGCCGATGCCGATGGTGACGGCTTCGAGGAGTCGGCCTCCGGGGGTGGAGCGGGTGAATTCCATCCAGACGTAGCCGAAGTTGGACTCCTGGCCGCGGTAGAGCAGGTTGGACTTCATGGTGCGTTCTTCGCCGCTGAACGGGTCGAGGCGGCGGGCGTCGATGCTGCCGTCGAGGACGAGGGGGAAGAGGACTTCGAGGGCCTTGGTCTTGCCGGATCCGTTGTGGCCGCGCAGTACCAGGCGGCCGTCGGCGAAAACGAACTCCTCGTCGTCGTAGTCCCACAGGCCGATGATGCCGGCGCGGGACGGCTTGAAGCGGATGGTGGTCTCGCCGCTGGTGGGAGTGGTCATCGGGTGACGTCCTCGGGTGCGCTGAAGTCGAAGGCGAACTGGCCGTCGACGCTCGGGCTGGGGAGGGCTGCGGTGATGTTGCGGTAACGGCCGGCGGCCGGGCGGATGAGGATTCCGCCGGGGACGCGGTGGACCAGGCGCAGATCCGTGAGGAGTGTGAGCGCTTCGCCGAGGAGGCCGGCGGGGTCGGCCTGCCACTTATTGGTGAAGGAGGCTGGACCGAACTCCTCGTAGAGTTCGGCGATCATCTCGTCCAGCCGGGCGTGTTCGATGAGTGTGGCGGTCGCTGGCGGGTGGGGCTGCTGCGGTCCGTCGACGTGGACGGCTGCGGGTGGGTGTTGTCCGGGGGCGGGTAGTTCGTCGGCCAGGGTGGCCAGGGTGGCTGTGTGTGGCAGGGCGACGTCGATGTGGGCGATGAGGGCGTGGTGTTGGTCGACTGGGTCGAGCGTGGGAAGCCGGCTGAGCCTGCCCGCTTGAGTAGGGTCTTCTTGCAGGTCGGCGATCTTGGCGAGGAGCAGGCCTGCGGTGCGGTTGATCGCGCCGCCGCGGCCTGGGAAGCGCTTGTCGGTGAAGTGTCCGGTGGTGTCGACCAGCATGATGCCTTCGGCACGGCGTTCGATCTTCAGGCCGGTGAACCGTGTGAGGTCCTCCACGAGTGCGGGCTGTCGCAGGGCGCTGGCCGTCTCGGGGTCGGTGTCGGCGTAGTAGACCACCGGGTGCTCGATGACGGCCCGGCGGGCGCGCTGGGCGGCATAGCGTCGGCGGGCGTCGCGGCCGGTACCGGTCGGCGCTGATTCAAGGAGGCCGGCCACACTGGTGAGGTGCTGAAGGGGCTTGCCAGGCTTGAACAGCGCCACGCAAAGGCTCTGGTCGATGTCGTAGAGCGCGTCACCTCGTTCGTGGTCGCGGGCCCAGTGCTGGGTGGAGCCGTCGGACAGGCGCAGGGCCCCCCGGTGGACGAGCCAGTCGATGACGTCGACGACGGCGTCCTTGTGTCCCGGGACGGTCGGGTCGAAGCCCAGATACTCGATGGCGTTGGCGTACGGGGTGAGTTCCCGCACAAGATCGGCGAGGCTGATCTCGATACGCGAGCGGTGCAGGCAGGCGAGGACCAGGCAGAGGTAGGCAAGGCGGCGCCGGTCGAACGGCCGCTTGCCGCTGCCTGCGGCGGTAAAGTCCTGGCTGCCGTCGAGGCTGTCGAGGCGGCGGGTGAGGCGGGCGTGGTACGAGGTGGTGTGCAGGGTGTAGCCCAGCAGGGAGCGGAAGTCCTTCGCCAGCCCGTCGGCCCAGGGAAGCACGGAGGCCAGCGCGCCCTTTCGCGGATAGCTGTCAGTGACGATGCTGTGCAGCAGCATCAGACGCGCTGCCTGCTGGTAGGAGCCGAGCTGGGCCGTCTCGACGGTCGCGGCCACACGGTGTGCTGTCATCAGCTGGGCTCCCGGGTGCGGGTGCTTCGGCGGGCCGAGGTGATCTCCAGGTGGAACCCGGGGAGGTGCAGCGTTCCGTTGACGGTCCGCAGTCGACTGCCCCTTTGGTCGGGGATCAGGCGCAGCATCATGACATCGCTGGCTCCGGTGGATGGATGAAGTCGGCCGGCGACCACGGTGCGGCTCTCCAGGGCACGGGTCAGCAGCTTCAGGACCGCCCGTGTCTCGGCTTCGTCCAGGATCCTGTCGTGGGCGCCGTGCTCGAGCAGCCCGCTCGCGGCGGCTCTCTCCGCGGCGCGGCTCTGGAGATGCTTCTGCCGCAGCGGTGCGCGGGTTCCTCGACTGGTGCGCACCGGTTGCGGCCCGCCCGGGGCGGGGCGCTTGCCGTGCTTGAACAGGCTGACGCTGATCTCGACACCGGGAGCGTCCCACCAGGTGGAGCGGCTGGAGATCTGGTCGTCATCGTCGTGGGCGCCGGCCAGGTGACGCACGGAGCGCAGGTCGAATGCCGCGGCCATCAGAGCGTTCGCTGCCTGCTGGTCCGGGGCTCCGGCGACCCAGGCCGCGAGGTGGCGAAGCTGGGTGGTGCGGCTGACGCCAGTGCGCCGGGACTCGGTGACCTGCCGCAGGAGCGCGATGACGCCCGAGATCGCGTCGCGGGTGGCGCTCTGCAGCTGGACGGCCTTCGGTTCGACGGGATACTCGGCGACGAACCACTGACGCAGCCCCGTCCAGCGTCGTCGCCAGTCTTCCCTGCGGGCAGCCACGCTCATCATGGGCCGTCCGTCGACGTCGGCGACGCGGTCGAGCATCGTTTCGACACCGCTGTCCTCGACCTCGCGGACCGCGTCGACAAGGCGCGGGGTGTAGCGCTCGAGCTCCGCCGAGAAGTCGCTCATGTGAGCGAGAAGGGTGTGCTTGTGGCGCAGGAACGTCTCCGGCGAGATGTCGGTGGTGCGGGCCACGTCGTTCAGCGTGAGGTAGAACCGAGCGGAGCGCTGGGTCATGTCCTCCAGGACCGCGTCCAGTCGGGAGAGCTTGCGGTAGATCTCCTCCCGGTCCGCGCTGCGGTTCGCCGCCGCCAGGGCCGTCAGGTCGGCGAGGATGTCGGCGAAGACGAGCCGCGAGAGGTTGGCGTCCTCCACTCGGGCCCCGATCACTGCCTCCACAGCCGTGTAGGCCCGGTATCCGATCTCCGTGAACTGGTAGACCGACTGCCGGTTGCGGTACGCGGCAAGCGTTCCGGCGCGGGATGCGTCCTCGACCCGGTGAAGGACCTTGCCGCCTTCTCGTCCCCGGTCCTGCTCTCCCGACAGAACATCCAGCATGTTCCGCAGGTTCAGATCGCCCGGGGCCGGCACATCGGCGTGCGCCTCGCCGAGTTCGGTCAGCGCTCGGGCCACATCAGCGGTGTGGACCTGTACCTGGTGGACCGCACGAAGGACGTTCATCGTCCTCAAGACCCACAGGTAGGCCGTCGAATCGTCGCGCTGGGTGAAGTTGAAGAGTCTGAGCCGGTCTCCCACCGCAAGCGAGTCGAGGTCGAATGATGACAACGCCGTATCGCTCGGACCCTCGCGCTCTGCCATCCAGGCCACTTCCCCTTCCCTCGTCGGCACCCCGCTCCACGGTGGCACGCCCCTCTGACCTTTCAGAGGCGCGCACCCTCCGTTCGAGCTCCCCACCCGAGCCCGCCCATGATCCGTACGGTAACCGCTGGCACCGGCGATGCGCCGGGAGATCACCCAACTGCCAGGCGCACTAGCCAAATTCCTCGGCAGGTCTCGGGCCGCCACGCGGACCTCACGGAGGCGCGGAGGAGGGTGGATCTCCCAGGAGCGCCACGAGATGGGCACCGGAGACGGCTACTGGTACCCGTTCTCTGTGGAGCACCGGTGCCATGAGGCCCCGGCGTTCAGGCTGCGGTGGCCGTCAGGCTGCATCCGGCAGCTGCTCCGACGACATCGCCGGTTCGCTCGCCAGCTGGAACCCGCAGTCGCCCGGACGCCGGCCCAGCCTCTGCAGCGTCAGGGCTGCCAGCAACCCGGCCCCGGGCCCGCTCACGGGAAAACGCTGAGTCCCGACGAAGAAGATGCCGTCCACGTTCGGCTCCGCGCCACCGAGGTCTCCTCCGGAGGCGAGCGCAACGCAGAAGCCCCACAGATCCGCGCGCAGCCCACTCGGCAGGTTCGGGTCGACGAAGACGAGCGGACAGCGCTCGCCGTCCTTGTCGTAGCCGAAGCCGACCGCGGCGCCGATGCCCTCGGGCAATTCGGGAGCCTCCTCGGGCAGGTCCTCGGCCAGACCATGATGGCGGTCAACGGTGATCGCCTTCAACGCGTCGATCACCTCCCCGTCGGTTCGCCGGCCGTCCAGCGGGGCCCAGCGGCTTCCCTCGTAGAGCGACGCGATGTCCGGTGCAGTGTGCAGGGCTGCATCGACAGCCGCGCCCTCCGTTGTGGCTGCACGCTTTCCGGGGACGCTGATGATTTCGAACTCGCCGTCGGACTCGAACGCCGGCGCGACACACAGGCCCGTGCCGGGCTTCCCGAGGTAGTGCCCGATGAGCTTGCGGATAAGTCGTGAAAGATCGTGGTCGCTCTGGCCGGGCTGGACGTAGATGCGCAGGCCGCTCGACGGATCGCCGAGCGTCGCGCCGAGCGCGTCGCACGGCATCTCCGCTTCGCGAGCGGTGGCGTTCAGAAGGTCCAGAAGGACCTCTACCGGCAGCACCCAGGCGTCGTCGTTGATCCGCTCGCAGTCGTGCGGCTCCGTCGAGGGCATACGGGTTTCGGAGGCTCGCTGCTCGATGCTGGTGACATTGTCGACCATGTCGTGTCCCTTCATCGCGGTGACCGTTGATGAATTCAGTTTCCGTACGACTGACATGTCTCATGGCCTAATGTGGAGAAGGGTGTTCAGCTGCGCTCGGACTCCGCCAGGCTCCGGGAGCGTTCGTCCGGGTGCAGATCTCGTGGGGACAGAGCGAAGTGCTAATGCACCGTGGCTCGATGTTCGTTGTGCTCCAGCTGCGCCATTACTACTTGGTGAGCTCGCCAGCCGTCCGGGAACTTGGGCTGGACATCCAGGTGCACGGGGCTGCTACGAGGATGCCGGTCGAGCAGATCGGTGATGCCGGCCCGGGCCACCACGATGCAGGCGAACCGGTGTCGGGAGAGCAGGACACACAGGCGTCCGGTCTCCATGTGGAACGCGGAGGCGTCCGCCCGGCCGGAGAGTGGGTGCCAGACAAGGGTGACGTCGAACTCCCGTCCCTGGAGTCGGTTGGCAGTGTCCACGGTGATCCGGGTGAGGCCGCGATCGGCCAGCCGGGCACGTACCGCGTTCACTTGGGTCGTCCGAGCCGCGCCAATCGCGATTCGGGACTCGGTCAGCGGCTCGCCGTTGACCATCGCGCCGCGTTCGAGCAGCCGGGACGCCGTCGTGGCGAGTGCCTCGGCGGTCTGAGGGTCGTGGTCGAGGGTGTGTCGGCCGGGAAGTTCCAGGTAGCCCCAGCCAGTGACAGCGGCTTGGGCAAGCACCGGGTCTTCCGACGTCGGCCGGTGGGGCACACTTCCGTAGGTCAGCACGCGTTCGGCCGCTGTGGTGCCCGACTCGAACGGGTAGTACGGGTAGAATGCCTGCGCCACCAAGGGTGCGGCCATCTCCGGCAGCCTCCACGAGATGGGTAGCTGGTGCCGGAGCAGGCTCCTTTCGTGGGCGAGGGTGACGTCCACCGCGTTCCGCAGTGGATCCCAGCTGAGCCCGTGCCAGCGGTCGGTGTCGATGGCGGCGAAGGGGTCGAGCTGGCCCGGGTCGCCGACGAATAGCACCTGGGATTCGGGCGCGTCGAAGAGCGGGCCCGTCGCGAGCAGGGCGTCGGAGCGCATCTGGTATGCCTCGTCGACGATGGCCCATCGCCAGGTCCCGGACTTCTCCACGTCGACGTAGGCCCACTTGGCGGCTGTGGATACCACGACGGGCAGGTCCCGCAAGGTTTCGATCTTGTCGCCCGCGCTGACGTTCGGGTGTCGGGCGACGCGCGGTGGCAGGATGAAGTCGGACTTGTGGAGGCGGCCGATCGCCAGATTCGGGTATTCCTGGGCGATGTTGTCGACCAGGTCGTCGACCTGCTCGTTGGTCTGCGCCACGATCATTACGTGGTGGCTGGCCTCGGTGAGGTGGCCGGTAGCGCGCTTCACAAGAGTGGATTTGCCGGCGCCGGGCGGGGAATCGACGACGACCCCGCGGCCGGTGGCGGTGTCGAGGTCCGACAGGATCGCGGCGACCGCGCGGTCAGCGCGGTCCGCCGGGTTCACGGCGTTGTCGGCAGGGGTGCGCTGGGCCGGGACCGGCGTCGTGGACATGGTGCTGTTCACTCCCATTCCTCCTCGGCGTCCTCATCGGTCGGTTCGTAGGGTTTGCGCGGGCCCCCGTGGGTCCACGGGGTGTCTTCCTCAGCGGGCAGCTTCGCCATGACGGTGCTGAGGTCGAGCACCGTGTAGGTGACCGGCTCTCCTACTTCTGCGAGAGTGCCGGGTGGCGCGGGCGGCTTCTGTTTCCTCGCGAAGCCGCCCTTGAGCTGGAGCACTACCAGGTCGGTTCCGTCGTGCGGGGTCACCTCGATGATCTCGGCGGATTGGCCGGGTCGCGCCGGGGAGGTCACCTTGGTTCTCGTGCTCAGGCCCGTCGGGCGGTCGGTGTGGACGGTGATGGTCGGTCGCCAGCGGGGGGACCTTGCCCCGGGGACGAAGTGGTTTTCCTCGCGGGCGACGACTGTCCCGCTGAAGGCCTCACCTGTCAGCTCGTACTGCGCCATCACCAGGGGGTCGTCGTAGGCTCGTTCGGCTTCGTACCGGGCGACCGCCTTCTCGAGCTGCGCCAGACGACGTGCCGCGCCCACGGCACGGTCGCGTCTGCCCTGCGGATGGCCGTGTTCGTCGAGGTAGGCCGCGTAGTCGGTGAACAGTTGGCGGTCGAAGGTCCGTCGTGCGGCGACGTGCTCGCCCTCGGGCAAGGAGCGCGCGAGGCCGGCTCCGCGCCAGATCAGGTCCCAGGTCGGCCGGAGCTGTCCCTGCAGTGCTTGGTCGATCCGCTCGCCGACTCGTTCTCTGACTCTCCCTTCGGTCTCCGCGTAGCGGGCGAACAGGTCGTGGAGGATGCCGTCGAAGCCCGGGTCCGTGGCGGGGCCGGCGGGCGGGCACACCAGCGGGTCCTCGGTCTCGCGTGCGGCGTCCGCACCGCTGCGGCCCCCGGGCGGGTCGATCCAGGCCACCACGGCCGCCAGGTGGGAGTCCTCGGCGGAGCTCTGGCCGGTTGCCCAATGGGCGGTGAGGACGCGGGTCGCGGCGAGTGTGGTGCTGGATCCGGGGAATTCCGCCTGGTCGGCGAACCAGGTCAGCCATTTGCCGAGCGTTGGCACGTCGGGGTGCACGGCGTGCGGGCCTTCGGTTGCGCGCAGCCGGGTGAGTCGGCCGAGCAGGCGGAGGTAGGCGATTCCCTCGCCGTTCGGGACGAGGAGCTGGGGTGCGTGCAGCGCGCGTTCCCGTTCCTCTGTTTCCTTGCCCCGGCCGGCTGTGTAGGTTTCGGTCTCGGCGCGGCAGTCTTCGATGTATGGCAGAAGTAGGGCGCCGAGCTCTTCGACGAAGCGGAACCTCATCGTTCTGTCGCGTGGCTGACGGACGGTCAGCAGTGTCGGATGTTGCGGGTCCGTGCCGGCCAGGGCGGCCAGTGGTGCGCAGGCCTCTCCGGCGAGGGTGAGCGGCACCAGGACGAACGGCTTCGCGTCAAGGTGCTGGTGCCTGACGGTGGTCAGTGGCTGGGCTCGGCCGGTCTGGGTCGCCCGCAGGGTGGCGACCGTGGTGAGCATGCTCATGCGACATCTCCTCGGCGCAGGCGATGCAGGCGCTCGGCGGCCAGGAGTAGTTCGACGGTCTCTGCCGCCTCTTCGCCTTGCGGCAGGGTCCTGTCGAGGTAGGCGAGGGCGGTGCTGGTGGAGTCGATGCCGGGCAGGTCGTTCCGCACGGCGCCGCCCAGCCGAGCCGGGGACGCTTGGGCGTCCGCCTCGTCGCGACAGTAGCGTGCCATCTCGCAGAAGGAGAGGCAGTCGGGGACATAGGAGGCAGGTAGCCGTCCGACCGATTCCAGGAGTTCACCCGGGTCCTGGTCAATGTCCAGCGTAGTCGTGTGCGGCAGGTCCCGGACCAGGCTCTCGGCGCGACGGAGCCGGGTCAGCTGGAAGGCGAGCGCGTCGAGCTCCTGACGGAGATCGATCTGGCGAAGGTACGGCCGGTTGGAGAAGTCCTTGGGGCAGACCAGCAGGAATGTGTCGGCGATCTGCTCGGTGTCGATGCCCGCGGCGGCAAATGCGCGGCGCAGTGCCAGGACGTACACGGCGGCCTGCTTCGCGGTCTGGGCGACCGCTGTCGGGTTGGCCTGGCCGTCGATCGCGGGGAAGGACCTGATCGCGACGGTGTGGAACTTCCCGTCGATCCGGTGCGTCAGGGCGTCGGGTTCCAGGTAGGCCAGCTGGCCGGCCACCTCCAGGGTCAGCACGGGGTTCTGGAGGATCAGCCGGTCTTGATGACCGGCTGCGATGGCCTCGATGAGGCTGCGGGTCTCCCGCTCGCGCACGGCGATCGTGGTGATGCCGCCGATGTCTGTGAGGTCCTGCAGCTTGGCTTCCTCGACGGGGACGCCGAGTTCATCACGCAGCAGCCTGATCAGCTCCGCGTACGCCCCCCATTTCACGAAGGCCTTGAACGCCTCCTCGCGGGCGATGGCGAACGGCGACTGGCCGAAGCGTGGTTCGTAGCCCATCCGCTGAGCCAGGGCGGTCTTGTCGACCCCGGAGGCGTCCAGGACGGCCCGCCTCGAGCAGGCCGGATTCGCGGTGAGTGCGGTGATCTTCCGGGCGCTGTACGGCTGAGGCGGCCGGCCGCCGCGCAGCTCGGAGAGCCGGTCGGGAGGTTCGAGTTGCTGAGGGGGCATCGTCTCGTCTTTGGGAGGGTTCGGGGCGTTGCTGATCTCCACCATCAGAGATCAACTACAAAAAGCCTCCAGCACTGCGAAGGGCATTGTGCAGTTCACGTGCGCCGAAAAGCTGTTGGACGTCACTGAGTTGTTCACGCGCGCGGCGGGCCGCCTCGGTCCGCTCCCTGTCGCCCTCGGCTTGGTGCACCGCGGCTTCGGTGTGCGCGGCGGAGAGAACACGGGCCGGGTCCGGCCGGGTGTCCTCGCTGTAGGCGCCAGGGATGGTGAGGGCGAATCGGCGCAGCAGTCGCCAGGCCGCGTCGGTGGGCGGGTGTCCGGCGTCGCCGAGTCGTTGGATCTGCTCGGCGGCGCCGATCGCGTGGCGGAGGAAGTCCGCGCGTGGGCTGAGCGAGGCGATGAGGCGTCGCTCCAACGGCCAGACCGACACCGCAAGCAGACCTCGTGCCGCGGTGAGGCGGTCGTGGTTGAGCGCGGCGCAGATGTAGTAGGGGCGGGAGTAGCCCTGCGCGGTGAAGGAGCGTTCTTCGTCCCGGCGGAGCGAGGCGAGTTTGGTGGCGACGAGCGGCTCGGAGAAGAACGCCTCGTACACCGCGGAGATGAGCTTGGGCGAGGCGGGTGCGCCGAGGACAGTCAGCGACTGGTAGACCTGCTCGCGCACCGGGATCGCGCCGTGGCTCGACTGTCCGATCGGTTGCTGCTGTTCCGCGGGCGGGCGGGGCGGGGCGACTGCAGGCTCGCCCTCCTGCGTCTCCTCTTCGTCCAACGCGGCTTCCCAGGCCTCCTCGACCTCGCGCAGTTCCTTGCGGATGCGTGCACTCACCGTCTTGTCGCCGGCGCGTCGCGATTCCCGCCATTGGGCGCGCAGGGCTGTGAGGCGCTTCTCGAGTTCCTCGACTGATGCGGCCATGGCGGCAGCGTAGTGCACCGTCCATCGATTTCCAAGATCAACCAAGTTGTTCCAAGGAAACTCTCCAAAGACTTCCAAAGATGTGCGCTATGGTCATGGCCCGGCGCACCCCCTCGTTCCAGGGCGGCGAGGTTCGGTGCCGCCGTCCTGGAAGGGGAGGGTATGGGCGACAGTGCGCGCTGGCGCAGGCCGCAGTGGATGACTGGCGATGACCGGCATGTGCGGATCAGCCCGGGGACCGGGGGCGATGAGGACCACACGTGTCCGGCCCGGGACGCCGCCAAGGCCCGCCCGGCGGTCACGACGCGGGTGCCGTCCCACCTGCCCAAGGAGGCCTTGGAGGACTTCACTCTCGGGCCGGTGACCGAGGTGCTCGACCTGGTCGAGTTCGACGGGGTGTCACCCGACCGAGCGCTCGCCGCGCTGGCCGGCCGCGAGCGGCCGCTGCACTTCGGGCACCGCTCCTACACCGAGCACGCGGTGGTCCGGTACCTGGCCCGTGAGGTCGGACGTGAGCTCATTCCGGTGCGGGACTACTGGGTGGTCCGCCGCGACAACGGACTCCGGTGGGAGTTGTATGCCTGGTGGCGCCGGTACCGGTCGGCGGACGGCACTCTCCGGGAGCTGCGGCGGCTTCGGCATACCGGTGCCCGGTCGTCGACGCCCGGCGAGGTCGCGATCGCCGCCTACGCCGCGGCGTTCGGGGCGGAGGCGTCCTGGCCGCGTCGGTGGAAGCAGCCGTTCGCCCTGACCGGAGTGCCGTCCCCGCCCCATCGGATCCGGATCGTGGAGGTCGGCCTGGACGACGGATCGTCGACGGTCCAGTTCGAGGGCAGTCCGGAGGATGCCAAGGCGTACTACGACACCTACGGCGCCCATCAGGTCCAGAAGGTCGTACGCGGCGGGGCAGCGCGGCCCGGGTCGGCATGCGTGGGGTGCAAGCAGTTCACCGGCTGCGCCGCGCTCCCCCGCGTCCCTGGTGTACTCGGTCTCTCCGCACGCCCGGCACCGCTGCGCAAGGTCTCGGTGAGTGACCTGCGTTACCACGCCGTCTGCCCGGCGCAGTCGTATCTGCGGGCCCTGCACCTGCCGAAAGAGGACGAGTACGCCGACTCCGCCAAGCTGGGCCAGGCTGTTCACGACTGGCTCGACCGGCTCCACCTGCGCCACGGCCACCCGGCCTGCTCGGTCGCCGACATGCCGCCGCTCGGCGTCAACTGGACCACCGGCCGGTGGCAGGTCTCCGACGGGGACGCAGCAGCCGGACGCGCCATGCTGCTGCACCACGTCGACGCTTGCCCCTTCCAGGATTCCGGGCTGATCGAGGAAGTCGACTCCGAGGCCCTGCGGGCGATTCACGACACGGCGGCCCATGCCTTGGTCATCAGCAAGCCGGACCTGCTGTACCGGGAGGACGGCTCCTGGATCTGGCGGGAGCTCAAGACCACCCGTCGGCACCCGCGGCACGGCGAGGACCTCCTGGACCTCTACCCACAGCTCGCCCTGGCCGTCACGTTGCTCGCCTCGGGGGCGCTCGGCGGCGACCCGTCCGGGTCACGCGTGGAGGTGGAGATCCTGCGGCCGGACGGCTCGGACCCGCACATGATCGACCCCACCGATCCCGAGCGGCTGGCCAAGGCACGGTCCGTGCTGCGTGGCTACGCCGGCCCGTGGCGGGACGACCGTGTCTGGCCGGCGCAGCCGGGCGGCCATTGCCGGCAGTGCCCGGTGTCCCGGTGGTGCGTCAGCGCCGCCACGACCGACTCGAGCGGGGAGAGCAACGCATGAACACCATCAACACCACCGCCGGCACCGACGAGGCGCTGCTGCGGGAGATCGCCACGGCCCTGGTCGATCTGTCCCGTCTGCGCGCCGTACCGAACCCGGTCTATCCCGCCAGGGTGCAGAACTCCTACAACCGCCTGGTCCTGCACTGTCTGCGCAACGATGTCGAGCCCCCGGGCAGTGTCCCCGAACTGGCCCGGTGGGCACGCGAACGCCCGCTGTCCGACTGGCCGCTGAAACTGCCGACAGATGCCCGGCATGCCGGCTACCGCCTCTCCGACCCGGAGACCCGACTGCCCAGCCAGCTCTGCCTCGAGTGGACGGTGAGCGCGGCCGATCCGGCCGCCGAAATGTTCGAGAACGAGGTGATCCACGAAGCCCTCGCCACGTGCCGGGCGGCACGCAACCCCGGCGCGTACACGGCCTTCCGGAGCCTGCTCACCACCAGTCCGGTCCTCACCGGGGCCGAACTCGCGCTGCTGGGCGGCGACCCGGAATGCGGCATGCTCCTGCTCTCCGTCCTGAAGCGCTGCTACGAGCCGGTACCTGCGTCCTACCTGACGGACCGCGCAGGGCGGCAGTGCGGACGGTGTCGTTGCCTCATGATCCCCCTGATCGACGGCGGACACAGGTGCGAGCTCGACCGGTGCCGCCGCGACGGCACCGGAGCAGACGGCAAGCCGATCCGCGCCGACAACGGTGGTCTGTTCCAGCTCTCCCGCCCGCTGAGGATGTTCGTCACCAGCCCTGGCCTCGCCGAAACCGACCTTCAAGCCGCGCTTCACCGCCTCTTCGGCATCACGGCCGAGATGTGGCCGAACTTCGACGCCTACGACCTGCGCGTCCCGTTGCCTGACGGACGGCACTGGGCTGTGGACGTCAAGGACCGCGTCAACCCGGTGCTACTCGCCCGCACCCTCACGCCGTTCCGCAGCGACCCGCCGTACGACCGGGCCTTCCTCGTCGTCCCGCACTACCGCTTCAAGGAGAACGAGGCATACGGGCGGCAGTTCCGGCGCCACCTTCCGGTCGACCTCGCCGAACGCGTCGACATGTTGGACGACCGGGCCTTCCTGCGCCTGGTGGGCAACGAGATCGCCATCCGCCCTGAGCGGGCGGTCACCCCCGTCGAAGGAGACGACCATGCGTGACCGGCGTGGCTGGCACAACCGCTGCTCGCCGCAGCAGCTCCGCGAGGTCTGGCCGGAGAGCCTCGGCCAGTTCCGGCCGACCGACCTCCTCGATGTCGAGCTGGGCCTCTACCTCCTGCAGAGCGCGACACCCGGCCGCACCGCCCTCGATGTCTGGCCGCTGCTCGGGGGCTACCCCTACAGCGACGTGTTCGGCGACGTGCGCACGGAATCCCAGCGGCTGCGCCTCCTGCGTGCCCGCCACCGGCTGTGGGATCTGCGCCGGCGGACCACCTGGCTGGAGGCGCTCACATCGTACCTGGAGGTGCCCCAGCAGCTGCGCGGCTACGACCTGGACGCACCGGACTCGGTGCCGCGTCGCCGCGAGCCGACACGCTCGAGCCGGCGGTTCGAGGTGTTCGAGGAAGTCCTCGGCCAAGCGCCCGACTTCTCCACCCGGACCACCCCGATCGCCGAACCTGGCGAGTACACCTTCCGGGTGGACGACCGAATGCACTCGGTGGTGCTCACCGACGATCTGCTCACCGGCGTCCGGCCGCTCGCACATGACCTCGACGCACTCCCCGGCGGGCGTGGCGCGCCGATCGAGGCCAGCTGGACGGACCTGGAAAAGGCCGCCGACGCGATGGACGCCGCCGAGGCCACCACGCCCGACGGCGCCCCGAACAGGTGGCGCGACCGACTCGAACGCGTCCGGCTGCTCGTCCGGGACGAGGAGCTCGGGCGGTTCACCGAACAAGGGCAGCTACGGATCGACCGGCTGCTCCACCTGGTGGGGATGGTCGGCGCTGGCAAGTCTACCGTCCGCGACATCCTGACCTACCACGTGGTCACCGGAGAACCGGCCCGCCGGGTCACCATCGTGGTCAGTGATGTCGCCGAAACCCTCGCGGTGGTCGCGCAGTTCGAACGGCTCGGAGTGCGGGCCGCACCGGTCCTCGGCCAGTCGACCCGTGAGCGCAACATCAGCCGGCTGCACCGCCGTACCGCGACAGCGGGCGCCGAGACCATGCTCGGGCACGACCACCCGGGCTTCGCCTACCTCAGCAGCGCCTGCCCGGTGGACGTCCTGCGCGGTCTGGAGGCACGCCGACCGCTCGGCATCCGGCAGGCCCCCTGCACCGGGCTGTTCACCGTGGTCGACACACCGGTCGGCGACCCGTTGCTCGACGTGGAGGACCCGGCCGCGCGCCCCGCCAAGCGGCCGAAGCCACAGCGGCGCCTCTGCCCCCTCTGGGACCGCTGCCCCCGCCACCGCGGCGCCCGTGAACTGGTCGAGGCCCAGATCTGGGTCTCCACCCCGGCCGGGCTGGTACACAGTTCGGTCCCGCAGCATCAGCACGACGAGCAGCTGCGTTACCTCGAACTCGCCTGCAGGCTGAGCGACCTCGTCATCGTGGACGAGGCCGACCGGGTCCAGATGCAGCTCGACACCGCGTTCGCGCCGGCCAGCACCCTGGTCGGCCGCTCCCCCAACTCGTGGTTCGACGAGGTCGCCGTCCACAAGTTCCAGCAGATGGCCCGGGACGGGCGACTGCAGCTCTCGGCACGTGACGTCGACGACTGGACCAACGCGGTCAACACGGTCAGCGCCGCCACCGACCGGCTCTACGCGCTCCTCGTCAAGGACGAGCGCCTGCGGAACTGGATCAGCGTCGACTACTTCAGTGCCTTCACACTGCACAACCTGCTGCTCGACAGCTGGTTTCCCGGGCGGGAGAAGGGACAGCAACCACTTCCGGAGGCCCAGGCCCTGGACCGCGCACTGTATGAGTTCCGGGACGACCCACTACACGAGCACCCAGCCGACAGCGACGATGAGGTCACACCGATTGTCAACACTCTGGTGCACCTCACCCTGGAACTGCTGCACGCACCGCACGGGGCCCGAACCCGCGACCGGCTGCGCGACACCCTGGAGAACCTCGTCGGCCGCGGATCGGGAGTACTCGACCGCATCGATGTCCAGGCCCGGCGCTTCGAGTTCACGCTGATTCTCGCGGCCCTGCACAGTCGGCTCGACTTCATGACCACGCTCTGGCCGCGTGTCGAGGCCGCGCTGCACCTGGAGAACGCCTCCAATGTGCTCTCCCGCAGGCCGCCCAAGGACTACGAGGCGGTCATTCCCGAATCTCCAATGGGCAACGTCCTCGGCTTCCAGTTCCGCCTCGACGACCGCGAGTGCGACGGCGACCGAAGCGGCGAGCTCCGCTTCTTCCACTGCAACGGGGTTGGTCGGGAACTGCTGGTACGTCTGGGTGACTTGTGCGCCGTGGACGACCGGCCCGGCCCCAACGTCCTTCTCATGTCCGCGACCAGCTGGGCCGGTACCTCCAGCCGTTACCACCTGCATACCGAGGTCGGCGCAGTCCTTCGGCCCCGGGACGAGGAGGTCGCAGCCGTGCTGGGCACCGAGTTCCGCAAGGAGTTCCTCCACTGGCCGGGCGGAGAACGCCCCAGGCCCCTGCGCCTGTCCGGATGTGACCCCGAGGAGCGTCCGCAGGCTCTGCTCGAGATGCTCCGACAGCTCGCCGTCCCCGACCGCAGTCTGCCCGGTTCGCTCAGCATGCTGGACACCGAGCTGGCCGAGATCGAGGACCCTGAGCGACGTCGGATCCTGCTTCTGGTCGGCAGTTACGACGAGGCGCGCCGCGCCGCGGAGTTCCTCAACCGGATCCCGGAGTGGAGCGGCCGTGTCACCCAGCTCGTCTCCGACGACACCGATGCCGACCACGCCTGGACCAGGCTCCCGCAGGACACCACAGTCCGCACCCTCCCCCGGGGCGACGTCCGGACCTTCCCCCGGTTCGGCGGAGACCTCCTGGTCGCTCCGCTGCTCGCGGTGGAGCGCGGACACAACATCGTGCTCGGCTCGGGCAAGGCCGCGATCGGCAGCGTGTACTTCCTCGCGCGGCCGCACCCGCGACCGGACGACATCTCTCTCGCCGTCCAGTCCATCAACGACTGGGCCACGCGCCAGCTCCGAGACCGCGACGGCACCTTCCGACAGGCCGCGCTGGCCGCGGCCAGCCCCGACCGGGCCGCCGTCGCGTTCCGCAGCACCGCCTTCCGCCAGTGGACCCGCTACCTGACCCGACGGATGGCCTGGTCCAGCCTGCGCGAGGACGAGAAGATCGCCTTCACCTGGGACCAACTCGTGGTGATGTGGCAGGTCATCGGCCGACTGGTACGCGGCGGAGTGCCCGCCCGGGTCGTCTTCGTCGACGCCGCCTTCTCCCCCCGGGAAGCGGGCTTCCAGGCAGCGGACACCCCGGACACCAGTCTGTTGGCCAGCATGCGCGCCGTCCTCGCTCCCTACTTCGGCGAGGCCGCGGACGAGGACGCCGTCGAACCCGCGGACCTCGACAAGTCCCTCGTCCAGGAGCTGTACGAACCGCTGTACCGCGCCCTCACCGGCATGGCCTGACCAGGCCCTCACACCTTCAACCCGCCCGCCGTCACCGTGGAGGACACCATGGAGTACCAGCGCATCAGGGCCTCCGCCTATCGACCCGTTCCCGGCCGGGACCACTTCACCGTGCCCATGCACTGCCTCACCCTGCCCGCCGCGTGGGAAGAACCACTGCTCGCACTCCGAGCAGGCGGGCGACCCGAGCGACGCGGCCCGCATCCCCGCCGGGTACCGACCAAGGACATCAACCAGCTCCTGCGAGCAACCGCGCCCGACATCGTGACGGTCGACGCTACTGCCACGTTCGGTGCTGAACGCCCATGGCTCTACTGCACGCAGGCCTATCCCCAGCCCGTCACCAACATGTTCGTCGCCGCTTGGCTGCGGAACCTCCAGCGCAACCCGGAGGACCCCGAGAGCGCCTCGCGACTGCTGGCCTGCTTCCGCGACCTCGACACCGATTCCCTTCGCTGGCAGGCACGGACCGTCGACCTGCTCGAACAGCAACCATCCATGAACGGCACCGCCAGTCCCGCACCGCACGTCTACCGGCTGCTGACCGACCATCTCGCCGCCCGCATCGCGGCCCAGCCCCCGTACGAGCACGGCGGAAGTCAGTTGACCTTCCATCAGGTCGCCGGTCTTGGCGGAGCCCGGGGCGCCGGCAGTGGCGGCGCTGAGCTGATGTCGTGGCCGCCGATCGAGTACCGGACCAAGCGCGGCACCGGTAGCCCCGCGTACTACTCGGCCACCCTCCGAGTCACCGTGCGCACCGTGCCGTTCTCCCCCGTCCCCCGTGTCCACCTCAGTGCAGGGGTCCGCCGTTTCGTCAGCGGCCACGTATGGCTCCCCTACCGCAAGGGCGCCTCGGTGTACCTGCTGCCGGACTCCTCCCTGGTGCCGAACGGGCCCTCATCCAGGCGCTTCTCCGTCGCCACGCTCCAGTGGCGCAACGGCACCACGGAGTGGCGCCAAGGCGGCGTCGGCGGCATGCTGGCCGCCGTCACCGCGCTCGACCGGATTCCTTCCCCGGAGCGACTCGTGAAGGAGTCCGAGCACTGGATCGGCGGCCGAGACGGGATCCGGCTCGCGGTCGGTCACCAGACGGCCATGGGATCCCACCCGGTGCACGCGGGCCTCATGCCGAGCGAGCGCCGCCGACTCGTCGAGTGGGCCGAACAGGCGCTCCTGCCCGACCTCGTGCCGGCCCCGCACCTCGAGCGCAGCCGGCTCGCCCGGCCGCCGAAGAAGCAGCTCCGCAAACTGCCAGCCATCCCGAGGAAGGAAACCTCGCCGGAGAAGCTCGCCGCCATCCTCGACACCCACAGCCGGATCTCGGCAGCCAACGCCGCGACCCGCCGCCGGGCGATGGCCGAGGCACTGCCCGACGCCGAGCTAATCGGCGTGCTGCTGTACCAGTCGGACGGTCAACGCGACCGGCTGGTCGCCGCCGCCGAGAAGGGACTCGGCCTGGCCGACGGGCGGGTCGAACACGGCCCGAACAACTGGACGTGGAAAACGCCTGAGCTCACGGTCCGGCTCCACACACACCCGTTGGGCGCACTCGGCGAACCGCTCGGCCGTGACCGCGTCCCGCGGATCGGCATCGAGCACGACGAGGCGATCGCGGACCGGCGCCGGCTGGTCGCCTCCGAGGTGGCCGCGCTACGCGAGAGGGTGCCCGGCGCCCAGCTCGCCCTCGTCGAGCTGGAGGGCCTCGATGTGTACCGCGGCCCCCGTCGGCGGGCCGACCCGAAGCACGCGATCCGGTTGGGCTGCGCGGACGGCGGGTTGGTCACCCAGTTCATCCGGCCGCTGGACACGGACAGCGATCCGGAAAAGGCGACCGAGGAAGCCGCTCTTCGGGCCGAGGCCGCGTGGGCGGACGCACTCCGCCAGCTCGGCCTGCGGCTCGTGCCCCAGCACACCTTGGGCGAACTGATCCCGGAGGGGCTGAACCAGGTCGCCTTCCACCTGGTCGAACGTCGGAGCGACGGGCCGACCGGCAAGCCGCAGTTCACCCCGATCGCGGTGCTGCTCCGTCCCGGCGCCACCTGCGTCCTCGGCCGGAGCGCCGACATGCAGGAGTGGGTGCCCTACCCGGTGCTGCTGAAGTCGCTCACCGGGCGGGTGCGGGCCGAGGAGCTGCGGAGCGAGCCGGCTCAGTCGGCCCTCACGGCCGCGTTCATCAAGAACACGCTGTCTCGGCTGCGCAGCACCCCCACGCTGGTCCTGGCCCACGCCCAGGACATCCGCAAGCGCTGGCCGTGGCTGCGGAACGACGGGCTGGAGCGGGACAGGCTCGGGCTCGACGGCGGTCCGACCCAGCGACTCGGCCTGTACGGCAAGGGGCTGCGGATCGTCCGGATCGCTGACGCCACCCGGGACGAGACAGCGCAGTGGTGGGCAGAACGGGAGGAGCTCACCGCAGACCTCGCCGGCCGGCAACGCGGCGGCATCGCCAAGGGGCTCTGGGTTCCGACGGAGCCCGACGCATCGGGCCGCGTCTTCTACAGCACGGCCGACAAGTCGAGTACGCAGACCGGTCTGACCAACGACGACGCCAAGCTGACCCCGCACGTCAACCCGAGTGGGCGGGATGCGTACCGCCCCACGGCGAACGCCTGGAACCCGAGCCTGCTGGAGTTCACCGTCGCCTGCCTGCAACCGGGAGACGACGCCGAGGCGTGGGCGGCCTTCGTCCACCAGCAGCGGTTCAGCGAGGAGTACCGCGACGCACTCGGGCTGCCGCTGGTCCTGCACCTGGCGAGGCTCGCCGACCAGTACGCGCTCCCCCACAGGGACGAAGACGACGTGGTGGACCCGACCGACGCCGCAGACCTGCTCCCCGAAGCGATTGTGCCCACGGAACAGCTGTTCTTCGACTTCGACACCGATGAGTGACTTGGTGGCGCCCAGGGCCGGAACCGCACTCGCCCGGACCGGCCCGCCCACTGTGCAGGAACACCGAGAACGCACCCACCACCCTCCGAGAGGCGTCGGCCTTCGGAGGCCGTGCGATCCGGTGGACGCAGTTCACGCAAAACAGTCCCCAACCGTCCGCCCGGGTCCCACCGTGCACGCTGTTCGTCTGCGGTGAGGCCTAGAATCGCGGGGACGCAGGGGGCAGGACGGGGAGTGGTGTGAAAGACGAGCGGTGGACGACTGTCACCGAGTCGCAGTTCGAACATGAGCGCCGTGGCCTGGAGGCGATCCGGCGTGCCCTGCGGGCACAGGACGGGGAACCTTGGCGTGCCTGGTCGAACTTCACCTTCACCGCGCACAGCGGCCATGTCCGCGAGGTCGACCTCCTCATGGTCGCCCCGGCCGGCGTCTTCCTGATCGAGCTGAAGGACTGGCACGGCTCGGTCGCGGGGGGTGGCCGCGACTGGATCCAGACCACCCCGGGCGGTACCAGCCGACGTCACTCCAATCCGCTGCACCTGTCCAACCAGAAGGCCAAGGAGCTGGCCGGTCTTCTCCAGTCGGCCGTCGGTACTCGCCCGCGCATCTGGGTCGGCGAAGCGGTCTGCTTCACAGACGAGAGGCTCCGCCTGCAGCTGCCTGCCGCAGACCTGAACGGCGTTTTCACGGTCAGGCAGTTGGCCGAGATGCTGGCCACGCCGCCCGGTGACGCCCGTTACGCGGTCACCGCCGACGTTTCCCGGAAGGTCGCGCAAGGACTGCAGAGCCTGGGAATCGCACCGATCCGACGGCAGGAGGAGGTCGGGGGGTACCTGCTCGACTCCGCCTCCTTCGACTCCGGCCAGACCTGGGCCGACTACAAGGGTGAGCACACCCAGCTCCACGACATCGCCAGGGTGAGGGTCTTCCTCAGCGAGCGCGGCGCCTCGAACGCCGAACGCGCCTCGGTGGAGAAGGCCGCCGCACGTGAAGCCGCGGTGCTGAACCGGTTCCGCCACCCCGGCGCGGTGTCGGTGAAGAACTACCTGCCGGCCGGGCACCCGGCCGGCCCTGCGATCCTCTTCGACTACCACCCGCACACGATGCGCCTGGACGACTACCTCGTCAGCCACGGCCAGGAGCTCGATCTGCAGGCCCGTCTGGCCTTGGTCCGGCAAGTCGCGGAGACGATCCGCTCCGCGCATTCGCGACGTATCTACCACCGCGCCCTGTCCGCCCACTCCGTACACGTCATTCCGCGCAACCGCGGCGTACGCGGGCACGAACTCAGCGAGGCCGAGCAGTGGGCACGGCCCCGCTTGGAGATCGCGGACTGGCAGATCGCGGCCGGCAGACCTGGAACCGGTTCGTCCGGCAGCGGACGTCGTCTGACGCAGATGATGTCGCCGAGCTCGCTGTCCTCGCTCCACATCGCCGACCAGGCCGACCTGTACCTCGCGCCCGAGCTGACCGCCGTGAAGGCCGACCCGGTGCGCCTGGACGTGTACGGCCTGGGTGTACTCACCTACCTGCTGGTCACGGGGAAGGCGCCGGGAGCGAGCCGGGCGGAGGTGCTGCGCCGGCTGGAGAGCGGCGAGTCGCTGCGGCCCGGTGCGCTGGTCGACGGCCTGGATCCGGACATCGACGACCTGGTGGGGGCTGCGACGGCGTTCGACCCGCTCCGTCGGCTCGCCGCACTCGACGATTTCATGGAGATGCTGGAGTTCGTCGAGTCGTCGTTCGCTGCGGCGGAGCCCACGGATACGAACGACGGTGACGGTGAGGGTGGGGGTGGAGGTGACGAGCCTGGTCCGGCTCCTGCACCCGAACCGGAACACGACCCCCTGGAGTGCGTCGCGGGCGATGTGCTCGCAGGCCGTTGGGAGGTCGAGCGGCGACTCGGTACGGGGTCGACCGCGCGGGCCTTCCTCGTACGTGACCTGGACGCCGAGCCGCGCCGTAACGGCTCGCGTCCGCCGGTCGTGCTGAAGGTGGCGCTGAGCGAGGCCAAGCATCCGGTCCTGGAGCGGGAGGCGGAGGTTCTCGGCCGGATCCACCAGGACTCACGGATCATCGGTCTCGCCATGCCCGAGCCGCTGACGATCGGCGGCCGCCGGGTCCTCGCCCTCGAGTACGTGGGTGACGCACGCGAGCAGCGTGGCGGGGAGGCGGGTCGCTCGGAGCGGCCACAGCGCCGCGAGGACACCGTGGCAAGGCAGTTGCGGGAGGTCGGCCGCCTCGGCATGGACCAGCTGGAGAGGTACGGGCAGTACCTCTTCGGTGCCGTCGAGCACTTGGAGGCCGAGGGTATCTGGCACCGTGACCTGAAGCCGGACAACATCGCGATCCGCATCCGACCGAACGGCACCCGTCAGCTCGTCCTGATCGACTTCTCGCTGGCGGGCTACCCTGCGAAGGAGATCGAGGCGGGTACGGAGGGCTACCTCGACCCGTTCCTGGGCACGTTCCAACGCGGCGCGTACGACGGGCACGCCGAGCGGTACGCACTCGCCGTGACCCTGCACGAGATGGCCTCGCGTGAGCTGCCGCAGTGGGGCGACGGCTCGGTCACCGCGCGGCAGACGGTCGCGGAGGAGTGGCCGTACCCGAAGATCGCGGCGGACGCGTTCGAGACGCCGGTGCGCGACGGCCTGGTGACGTTCTTCCGCAAGGCACTCGCGCGGGACGTCAAGGACCGCTTCCCGGATCTGGTTCCGATGGAGCGGGCCTGGAAGCAGATCTTCATCGAGGCGCAGAAGACGACGGCGCCCTCCAAGGGGCACGTTTCCGGCGAGGAGGAGACACCGGCCGGTGACGAGAGCGAGGCCGCGCTTCAGGTCCGTGAGGGGCAGGCCGCGCAGGCGACGCTGAGCACGCACCTGTCGGTGGCGGGCCTGACCCCGGCCGCGCTCTCCCAGCTGCACGCGATGGGCCTGAACACGGTCGGCGACGTCGTCACCTACAAGGCACGCAAGTTCCTCACCGCGCCCGGTATGGGTTCGCGTACGCGTGAGGAGATCCAGGGCCGTCAGAAGGAGTGGAACGCGCGGCTGCGACAGCCGGTCACGCCGACCAGCAGTGAGGCACGCAGGAAGGCGGAGCAGGAGCTCACCGATCTCGAGGAAAGCCTCGCGGAGGCGGTGGGGGGTGAGACGGCCACGGAGGTGTACGCGCGGCTCAGCCTGGACGCGCTCGCGGCCCGGTTGGTGCCCAAACCCGCGACAGGGCGTGGGGGTTCCAACGAGACGACCCGTGAGGGTATCCGGCTGCTGCTCGGTCTGCCCGACGAGCAGGGCCACTACCCCGCAGGTCCGGTGTGGGCACGGCAGGCGGACGTGGCGAAAGCCCTCGGGGTCACCCCGGGCCGAATCCCGCAGATCGTGAAGAAGGCGCGGGAGCGCTGGCACGAGGACGCGACACTGTCGGTCCTGCGCGAGCAGGTGGTGGAGATCCTCGCCGATCGCGGCCGAGTGGCGTCCGCCGTCGAGATCGCAGACGCGCTCATCGCCCGCCGTGGCACCGAGGTCGCGGACCGGCGCGGCCGTCGGACGCTCGCGCTGGCACTGCTGCGGGCGCTGGTGGAACGGGAGCAGTTCTACGACGCCGAGAAGAATCAGCAGCCACCGCTGCTGCACTACTTCCACGCGCCGGCGGTGCGCGGCACGGAGCCCGTACTCGGCCTGCTCGTCATCGACGTGCGGGAAGGCACGGACAGCCCGGACACACCGACCAAGCCCGCACTGCAGGAGTACGCGGTGAAGCTCGGCGCGAAGGCCGACCGGCTCGCAGGCCTGGAGTCCCTGCCGACCGCGGCGACCGTGCTGACCGAACTGGGATCCGTCGCACCGCCGCCGGGTGTGCTCGGCTGGAACGAGCAGCGGATCGCCGAGATTGCGGTCGCCGCGTCCACGCGGGCCGCACTCACACCCCGCCTGGAGATCTACCCACGGGATCTGGACCTGGTACGCGCCCTGCGCATCACCCAGGCCGGCATGGTCGCCGTCCAGCCGGAGCTGGAGGAGGCACGGCAACCCGGCCTGCGCGTGGAGGACGTGCACAAGCTGGTCCACACCCGCTTCCCCGTCCTCGGCTCCGACCCGCTCGTCACGGCCGAACTCCCCACAGGGAAAGAGCTGGTGACGGCGCTGCGCAAGGCCGGTTTCGACCTGAAACTGGGGACCCGATACGACCGCGTGCTACGGCTGCTGCCCGACCGCCCCGCGGGCACCGGGGCCGGCGGCAGCCAGATGACGACGAACGGGCGCTCGCGCACGGGAACCGCCTGGTCAGGGACTGCGTCGTCCGCGAATCGGCAGGGCGCCGCCCGGTACGACGCCGACCAGGCCGTACGGGCCGCGGCCACCGCCGAACAGCGGCTGACGTACGACGCGGGCAAGGACGGGCTGCGGGTACTCACCGTGCCGTCGCGCGGTGCGCACACCGCGGCACGACTCCTGACGCAGGCGCCTTACCGGGCGGAGGCGGTGTCGCTGACCGGACTGTTCCTCGACGAGCTGCACGCGATGGTCGACGGGCGGCCCCGGCCGACCTGGCAGACGGTCCTCGAAGCGGACGCCGCCGCGCCCGGTTCGCGAGACCGGCAGAACCTCGGCCTGGTCGCCGCACAGGCGTGGAAGCAGCTGGAGCCGAAGCTGGCAGCCCGGCTCGAACGGGTACCGGGGGCGGACGGGGGGCCGCTGCTGCTCACCGAGGCGGCGGTACTGGCCCGTTACGACGCCCTGGACGTCCTGGACCGGCTCGCGGAGCTGGCACGGGAGGGACGGCGGCCGTTGTGGCTGCTCGTCGCCCAGTCCGACCCGTCCGACCCGCCACGCCTCACGGGGAAGGCCGTGCCGTACCAGGCGGCACTCGGTGAGTGGATCCACGTGCCGGAAGCGTGGGTGAAGGCACGTACCGATGCCTGACAATTGACCACGTCGTCCCTGTGCGCACCACCTACCTCATGCATCACCCGAACGGGAGCCATACGTGATCGAGCGCAAGAGCCTCCTCGCCGACCTGCAGCAGCAGGTCAAGGCGGCCGAAACCGACCTGGACGCCCAGGTCAAGGCCGTACCCGAGGTGAGCGCACGGCTACGCGGGGAGTACGAGCAGGCGCGCAAGGCGAACCGGACGGCAGCCACATGGAGTGCGTGGCTCGGGGAACGGGTCACACAGGTAGCCGTCGCCTGGGTGCTCGGCACGGTCTTCGTGCGTTTCAGCGAGGACAACGGGCTGATCGCCGAGCCGTACGTCACCGCACCGACGGTCGCGGGCCGCGACGTCGCGCAGGCGCGGTACGAGGAGTACGTCGACAAGGACGACGACCCGACGTACCGCGGCTGGCTGGAGACGGCCTTCGCGGAACTGGGCGCGGGCCCGGCGGGGCGGCTCCTGTTCGACCGACGCCACAACCCGCTGTTCCAGATCCCGCTCTCGCACGAGGGCGCGGGCGCACTGCTGGAGTTCTGGCGGCGGGAGAACGGCGGGGACGCGACACTGGTCCACGACTTCACCGACCCTCTGGAAGAGGACGGCGACGGCACGAAGGGCTGGGACACCCGCTTCCTCGGCGACCTGTACCAGGACCTGAGCGAGGCTGCCCGTAAGACGTACGCGCTGCTGCAGACCCCGGAGTTCGTCGAGGAGTTCATCCTCGACCGGACGATGAAGCCGGCGATCCGGGAGTTCGGGTTCGAGGGCCTGAAGATGATCGACCCGACGTGTGGGTCAGGCCACTTCGTGCTCGGCGCGTTCCGGCGGCTGGTGCGGCTGTGGGTGGACGAGCGGCCAGCCGTGGGCCCGTACGAGCGGGTGCGGGCGGCGCTGGAATCGGTGCACGGCGTGGACCTCAACCCGTTCGCGATCGCCATCGCCCGGTTCCGCCTGCTGCTCGCGGCGATGGCTGCGAGCGAGATGCGGACCTTCGCGGAGGCGTCGGCGTACGAGTGGCCGATGGGGCTCGCGGTGGGCGACTCGCTGCTGCCGACGGAGTTCCGGCAGGAGGGGCTCTTCGAGGTTGCGGGGGCGGCGGTGGAAGGGGCTGAGGACCCGTACTTCGCGCTGAGCACGGAGGACGTCTTCGAGCACCCGGAGATTCTGCGGAAGGGCCGCTACCACGTGGTGGTGGGGAACCCGCCGTACATTACGGTCAAGGACAAGACACTCAACAAGGTGTACCGGGAGCTATACAAAGACGTCTGTTCCGGCAAGTACGCGCTGTCGGTGCCCTTTGCGAAGCGGTTCTTCGAGCTCGCAGTACGGGGCGACGACCCGAGGAGCGGGCGCGGGTATGGCATGGTCGGCCAGATTACGGCGAACTCCTTCATGAAGCGGGAGTTCGGCACGAAGCTGATCGAGGGTTTCTTCCGGGACAAGATCGAACTCACGGAGGTTATTGACACGTCGGGGGCCTATATTCCCGGCCATGGCACTCCCACGGTCATCCTCATCGGCCGCCCCCGGGAAGGTGCCAACCGCCAGGTAACGATCCGCACGGTACGGAGCATTCAGGGCGATCCTTCAGCGCCGGAGAATGCCAACGAAGGGCTCGTCTGGCGCGCGATCACCGGCCAGATTGACCGTCCGGGAAGTACGGGACAGTGGATCTCAGTCGGCGATTTGGAGCGCGGTCGTTACTTCGGCAAGCAGCCGTGGGTGCTGGCGGACGGTGGACGCGAGATCCTGGATCAGGTTGGAAACCGAGCACAGGGCACAGTAGCCAATCAAACCCTTCGGATTGGCTTCTACGGCGTTATGGGGTCCGACGACGCCATGACCGCGCCCCGCGATGTCTTCACTCGCCACCAAGCAGAGACCAGCAGCATCCGCCCACTCTCAATCGGCGACGAGATCCGCGATTTCTCCTTCAGAAATGGGGACGATGCGTTCCATCCCTACGGAAAGAACAAGAAGCTGATCCAGCTCCAGGATATTCCCCATATCTCCCGTTGGATTTGGCCATACCGCACCGAGCTGGGGAATCGCGCAACTTTTTCCGGCAAAACTTACTTCGCCGAAGATCGTCCGTGGTGGGAGTGGCACCAGATCCCCCGGGATAGCGATGCCCATGGCTGGGCGATCGTTTTTGCATTCGTCGCCACGCACAATCACTTCGTGCTGGATCGAGATGGAAAGGTGTTCAACAGGTCTGCCCCCGTAATCAAGCTGCGGGAGGGGGCGACGGAGGAGGAGCATCTGGCGCTGCTTGGGGTGCTAAACAGTTCCACTGCCGGGTTCTGGCTCAAGATGGTAAGCCACAATAAGGGTTACACCGTGGACACGCAAGGAGCACGCCAGTCCACAATCCCCTTCGAGGACTTCTACGAATTCACCGGCACGAAGCTCCAAGAGTTCCCCCTTCCCGCAGCCTTCCCCACCCCCATCGCCACCGCCCTCGACGCCCTCGCCCAGGAGCTGTCCGCCGCCTCCCCCTCTGCCCTCACCGCCCGCGAGACACCGACTCACGCCGCCCTGCGCGAAGCCCGCGCCCGCTACGACGCGATCCGCGCACGGATGATCGCGTTGCAGGAGGAGCTGGACTGGCAGGTGTACGGGCTCTACCAGCTGCACGCCGACGAGCTGCGCATCTCCGAGGCCGACACCGACCCCGAGAGCGCCGCCGTCCCGTCCCTCGCCCTCGGTGAGCGCGCGTTCGAGATCGTGCTCGCCCGCCGCGTCGCGGCCCGCGAGGCCAGCGACGAGTGGTTCAAGCGGCACGGGTCGACGCCCATCACCGCCATCCCCGAACACTGGCCCGCCCCCTACCGTGCCCTCGTCCAGAAGCGCATCGACGCCATCGAGGCGAACCGCGCGCTGAACATGATCGAGCGCCCCGAGTACAAGCGCCGCTGGGCCACCGACGGCTGGGACGCCATGCAGGACAAGGCGCTCAAGGCGTGGCTGCTCGACCGGGTAGAGGACCGTCGGCACTGGTTCGACCAAGAGGGGAATCCGACCCTGGTCTCCCTCGCCCTCCTCACCGAAGCCCTCAGCACGGATGCCGAGTTCGTGTCCGTCGCCGATATCTACACACCTCGGCAGGACTTCGCGAAGACGGTGCGCGAGCTGCTCGGTGACGAGCACGTGCCGTTCGTCTCCGCCCTGCGTTACAAGCCATCCGGACTGAAGAAGCGCGCCGACTGGGAACACGTCTGGGATCTCCAGCGCAAGGAGGACGCCGCCGAGGACGAGCCCGCCAGGCGCAAGGTCCGCGAGCGCACGCCGGTGCCGCCGAAGTACACCTCCGCCGATTTCCTCAAGCCCTCTTATTGGCGGGCCCGCGGCAAGCTCGACGTGCCCAAGGAGCGGTTCGTCTCGTACGGGTCGGCGAATGTCCAGCAGCCCGCCCTCTACGGCTGGGCGGGCTGGAACCAGCTCGAGCAGGCGCTCGCGCTCGCCTCGTACATCGAGGACGCCGGCAATGGCGTCGAGGGCATGGACCTCGTCCCGTACCTGGCCGGGCTGCTCGAACTGCAGCCGTGGCTCGACCAGTGGTACGGCGAGTACGACCCGGGCTACGGGGCCGCACCCGCCGCCGAGATCCTCGGGTTCAGGCAGCTCAAGCAAGGTGAACTCGGTCTCACCGACGATGACTTGAGGGGTTGGAAGCCGGTCGCGGCCAAACGTGGCGGGCGCACGGCGACCGCGAAGTCGGACAGCTGAGTCGGGACCGGAGAGGCGAAAAAGTCACACCATGGCATTCATGAGCAAGGGCAGGCCCCGCGCCGAGGACCGGCCGCTGCTGAGCGAGCTGATCGACATCAAGGCGACGGTGTCGACGTCCGACTACGTGCTGCGGCTGAGTGAGGCCGTCACCCCCGAGGGCGCGGTGGCGGCGCTGCGCGACTACGTCGTGACGGACCGGCTGAAGAGGAACTTCGAGGAGGCGCTGGGCTACATCAAGGCGGCGCTGGACGGGCACTCGTCCAAGGCCGTCTATCTGCACGGTTCGTTCGGTTCCGGTAAGTCGCACTTCATGGCGGTGCTGTACGCGCTGCTGTCCGGGCATCAGACCGTCCGCTCCCGGGACGAGTTCGACGCCGTGCGTGCCAAGCACGCGTGGTTGGACGAGGACGGCCGTAAGTTCCTGCTCGTGCCGTACCACATGCTGTCGGCGAAGTCCCTCGAACAGCGGGTGCTCGGCCGCTACGTCGACCACGTGCGCAGGCTGCACCCGACCGCTCCGCTGCCGCAGGTCTACCGCACCGACGGTCTGTTCGAGGACTTCACGCAGCAGCGTCGGTTCAACGGCGACGCGAAGGTCATCGAGCAGCTGTCCCAGGCTGTCTCTCCCGACCCCTCACCCGTCGACACGCCTGCCGACGCCAACGACGCCTGGGGCGACCTCGTCCCCGCCGGGGACGCCTCGTTCCGGTGGACGTCCGAGCTGCTCGACGCCGCGGTGTCCGCGCCCGAGGAGCACGAGAACACCAAGCAGCTCGACCTCAAGAACCCCACCACTCCTCAGGAGCTGCGCGCCCGGCTCGTGCAGGATCTCTCGCAGACCCTCTTCCCGGCTTTCGCCCGCAACTCCTCGGAGGACGCCGACGCGTTCGTCTCCCTGGACAGGGGGCTCGGGATCATCGCCGAGCACGCCAAGTCGCTCGGCTACGACGGCCTGATCCTCTTCATGGACGAGCTGATCCTGTGGCTGGCCGGTCTGATCTCCGATCAGAAGGCGATGTCCCGCGAGGCCGACAAGATCACGAACCTGGTGGAGGGCGCCGACGAGCGGCGCGCGATCCCGATCGTGTCGTTCATCGCACGCCAGCGCGACCTGCGTGAACTCGTGGGCGAGGAGCTGTCGGGCGCCGCCGAGGTGGCCGTGCAGGAGGGGCTGAAGCTGAGCATCGGCCGCTTCGACAAGATCACGCTGGAGGACCGCAACCTCCCCCAGATCGCCCAGGCCCGGCTCCTCAAGCCCCTCACCCCTCAGGCCGAGGCGCAGATCGACACGGCTTTCGAGGAGGCCAAGCGGCTCGGTCCCGACGTGTGGCAGACGCTGCTCGGGGACGACAAGTCCATGACCGGCGCCGACGAGGAGTCGTTCCGGCGGACGTACCCCTTCTCCCCCGCCTTCATGGACACCCTCGTCCACATCTCGGGTGCGCTGCAACGCTCCCGTACCGGTCTGAAGCTGATGGGGCAGCTGCTCTCCGACCACCGCGACGACTGGCGGCTCGGCCAGCTCGTCCCGCTCGGCGACCTGTACCCGGCGCTCGTGGGCGGCGGCGACCAGGCGTTCACGGGTGAGGAGGAGGTGCACTTCAAGGCGGCCGACAAGCTGTACCAGGAGAAGCTGCGGCCGTTCCTGCTGCGCACGCACAATCTCGACGAGGACACCGTCGCCGCGTACCGACGCGACCCGAAGTCCGTCACCGACCCCCAGCTGGCTTCCCGCTGCCGGGACTTCACCGGGGACGTGCGACTGATGCACACCCTGCTGCTGTCCGCGCTCGCGCCGACCGTGCCGGCTCTCGCCGATCTGACGCTGAAACGGCTCAACGCGCTCAACTACGGGTCGATCGTCACGATGATCCCGGGCATGGAGGTGTCGCGGCTGCTCACGAAGGTCAACGAGTGGGCGGCTGCGATCACGGAGATCAAACGGACCGGCACGGATGCCAGTCCCGCCGTACAGCTCGAACTCACCGGCATCGACCTGGAGGCGGTCCTCGCCAATGCTCGGGTCCACAACAACCAGGGCGCCCGCAGGGCCAGGATGCAGGCCCTGCTGAAGGACGCCCTGGCCATCACTCCGGGCCCGGACGGGCTGGGCGGGTACGACCTGCTCAACCTGGTGTGGAAGGGCACCCAGCGGCACGTCGAGGTGGTGTTCGGCAATGTCGCCGACGTCGACTCGCTCAACGAGATCGACCTCGGCCCTGCCGGCGAGGACGTCTGGCGTCTCGTGGTCGATCTTCCTTTCGACGAGAACGAGTTCACGCCGGTCGACGACGTGCAGCGGCTGCGCAAGGTGCGCGACAAGACCGGCGGCACGGTGCGCACCCTGGCATGGCTGCCCAGCCACCTCACCCGCGCCGCGCGCGACGACTTCGAGCTGCTCGTCGTCATCGACAAGCTCCTCGCCGACGGCGACCGCTTCGACAACGAGTACGCACGCCGTCTCAAGCCCGACGACAAGATCCGCGCCAAGAGCATGTTCGCCTCGCAGCGCGAAACCCTCACCGAGGAACTCGGCAAGGTCCTGAAGCAGGCGTACGGGCTGGAGCAGAAGAAGGAGGACAAGGTCGCCCTCGACTTCGACCAGCACCTCGTGTCACTCCGCAGCGACCTGCCCGAGGACAAGCTGAAGCTGCCGTTCGGCGCCACCCTGCACGGCGCCGCCCGCGAACTCGCCGGCAAACTTCTCGCCGTACAGTTCCCGGCCCACCCCGATCTCGACCCGGAGGATCGCGGATACGCGGTGACCCCGGCCGACCTGCGTACGGTCTTCGGGTACGTACGTCAGGCGGCGGAGAGCCCGGACGGACGGGCCGAGGTCGCGGCCAAGGACCGCAAGGTGATGGCGCGGATCGCGGGCGGCCTGCAGCTGGGCACCCAGCAGGAGGCCTACTACAAGCAGTCCTCGTACTGGCCCGACCACTTCCAGCGGTTCGCCCGCCAGGACGGCGTGGCCGAGCCGACCCTAGTGCAGCTCGGCGACTGGATGAACGAGCCCGCACCGCGCGGTCTGCCCGAGGCGATGCAGAAGCTGGTGGCCTCGGCGTACGCGGAGATGACCGACCGGGTGTGGGTACTCGGTGGATCGCTGATCGACCCGGCCCCTGCCACCCCTGCCGACCTCAGGTTCACGTACGGGCTGCGCGAGCAGCCGCTGCCCGACGGGGCGGACTGGGCGGAGGCGCAGGACCGCTTCCAGGCGGTGTTCGGCGCGAAGCCGCCGCAGTTGCGGCGCGGGCGGATCGTCAACCAGTTCGCCGGGCAGATCCGGAAGGAGGCCCACGGCTACGTCGTCGACGCGGACCGGCTGGTGGCCGCCCTCGAGCAGAAACGGTCACAGCTGGGACTCGACGACGCCTCCCCGCGCCTGGACCTCGCGCGACGGGCCGCCGCCCTGGTGCGGGCACTCGCCGGGGACCACACGGTGGCGGGGGCCGCTGCTGCTTCGGGCGGGGCGAAGGGGGTCGTGGAGACACTCGCGCGGTTCGACCTCGGCGGGTTCACGGCGCAGCGGTTCGGCACGTCGCTGAAGACATCCGGCAAGGTGGTGGATGCGCTGCACCGGACGGGCTGGGAGGAACTGAAGCTGGCGGACGGCTACGGCGTCGAGGGCCTGACGATCGTCTCCCACCTGCAGGAGGCCGCTGCGGGAGATCCCGTGGACTTCCCGGACTTTCCCGCGCTGTTGAGTACGGCCGGGAGCAAGGTCATCGCGCTCGTGCAGCGCGAACGCGCGGCCAAGCAGGCCGAACAGCAGGCCGGCAGGTTCGAGCCGGTGATCGTCGCGAAGCCCGACGACATCGCCCTCGACGGAGGTTCCGCGCACCCGCCGATCAGCAGCGGAGAAGCCGCGGGCGGAGAAAAGGCCGACACCCGGCGTAAGCCCGGTGCGCGCCGCTCCGGCGGCGGCCGTACCACCGCCGCGCAGGCCGTCGCCTCGCTGCGTGCGGAGATCGCAGGGCTGGCCGAGCTGGACCCGAACGCCACCGTCGAGATCTTCTGGAAGGTCGTCGACTGATGCCCGAGACCGCCACGTCCGACACGGCCACAGCAAGCGCAGGACCACCACGCCTTCCGGCCGCCACCGTCGCCCAGTACGTCGCCTCCCGCAGCGCCCTGAACGACGGAGAACGCCATGTCCTTCTGCTGCGGGCCGCCCCGGTGTGGGACGGGCCTGCCGTACTGCGTGCCCCGGACGGGACGCGGGCCCGGGTGACGGCCGTACCTTCGGTACTCGGCGTGCACGAGCAGATCCTGCGCCACCTCAGCGGCGACGACGGCGCAGGCTCTGCCGGCCCTCTTGTCCTGGTCGTCCTGACGGATCGTGAGGACACCGAGCTCGACCCCGCCCTGCTGGCCCGCACGTACGGGCGGCGGATCCGTGAGGTCGACAACTGGGAGGTCGTCCAGGCCGCGTTCGGCGCTCAGGACATCGACGCTCGGCTGCGCGCCGAGAAGTGGGCGGCCGAGGCCCTGCTCGGTTCGGCCGGCCGGCTCGACCGGGCCGGGTTGGGCCGACGGGTCCTCTCCCGCGATGAGGCGCTCGGGCTGCTCTCCCGGCGCATCCTCGGCCTCGACGAGGCGGCCGAGGCGGGTCTGGTGGAGCCGTCCGCGGCCGGGGAGCGGATCGACGCGGTACAGCTGCTGCGCTGGACGCTGATGCCCGGCGGTCCGCAGCGCCTCGCCGGGGCGCGGGCCGCCGAACGGCGGGGCATCGGACGGTTCCTCGGCGAGCCCGACCAGGCAGGCTCGACAGGACGTTGCGTCGCCGCACTGTGCGACGCCGGTAACGGCTCGGACGCGCTCGCTTTCGCCGTGGTGTGCGCCGCGCTGTGGGCACACGGGAGCGGCGGCGAGGCGGTGTTCCGGGCGCGCGGGCGTGCCGAACGGTTCTTCGGCGAGCGACCGCCCGGAAAAGGCGAGGAACTGGACGAGCTCTTCGCCGTGTTCGGCCGGACCGGCGAGGGGTACGTGCGCTCCTTGCTCGAGCGTGGCGAGCACCGGCTCGCCGACCCCGTGCTCTCGCGGGCCGCACAGCTCACCGCGCAGTTCGGTGCCGAGTCGGCGGCCGGGGCGAGCCTGGTGCTCCAGAGCGGGCTCGACGCCCGGTTCACGGCGGCCGGCCAGGCGCTGGCCGTGCAGGATCACGCACGACTGACGCAGATCCTGGGAGAGTTGTCCGAGCACGCGCTCGCCGGGGAGGCGCAGGCTCTCGCCCGTGTCGAACGGGTACGGATGGCGGCGCGGCTGCGGCGGTGGCTCACCTCCGTGTCCTCCGCCGAGATCCTCACCGTGGCGGCGGGCATAGAGCGGCAGATGGCCGAGTTCGGCTGGGTCGACCGGGCGCTGGAGCGTCTGGAGGCAGGCGGTGATGAAGACACCGTCCTCGCGGCCGCGTACGACGCCATCGCCCGTGAGGTACGCGCCCGACGCCGACACCTGGACCACGAGTTCTCCGAACGACTCGCCGTGTGGACCGCGGTGGGTACACCACCGAAGTCGTTGCTGACGGTGGAGACGTTCCTGGAGCGGGTCGTCGCACCGATCACGTCGACGTCCGTGGGACGGCGCGTCCTGCTGCTCGTCGTCGACGGCATGAGCGCCGCGATCGCCGCGGAGCTCGGCGAGGAACTACGGCACGGATGGGCCGAGTTCGACCCCCTGGCAGGGGCCGCACGCGAGTCCGGGCCGGTACGGCGGGCGATGGCGGCGGCGCTGCCGACGCTGACTTCCGTCAGCCGCACCAGCCTGTTCGCGGGCACGCTGATGAAGGGCGACCAGGGCGACGAGAAGCGGCTCTTCCCTCAGCACCGCTTCTGGAGGAACGCACCTGCCGCCGTGTTCCACAAGGACGACATGCGGTCCGAGGAGACCGGATCGCCCTTCTCGGCGGCCCTGAACGCGGCCCTCGCGGACGAGCGCGGGCATGTCGCGGTCGTCCTCAACACCATTGACGACCGGCTCGCCAAGGAGCAGAAGCTCGGCGACGGCGCCTGGACGGTCGGCGAGGTCGGCGGGCTCGCCCCGTTGCTTCGTGCCGCGCGCGCGTCCGGCATGACCGTGCTGATCACGTCCGACCACGGGCACATCGTCGACCGGCACGGCGAACGGGTGGAGGCCGGCAGCGGGGTCATCGGCTCCGCGCGACACCGTACGCCGGGCGGTCCTGTGGCCGAGTACGAGGTCGAATTGTCCGGGCCTCGAGTGGTGTGGCCCGAGCCCGACGCGGCGATCGTCGCCCTTCGCGACCACGACAGCCGCTACACCGCACGCAAGGCCGGCTACCACGGCGGTGCCACGCTTGCCGAAGTCACCATCCCGATCCTCGCGCTACTGCCGTTCGGCGCCGAACCGCCCAAGGGGTGGCGGGAGGTGAGCGATCCGACACCGGCATGGTGGCACCTCGACACCGAGGCCGAGGTCCGCGGACCCACTGCACCGGCGGCCCCGTCCGTTCCTGCGGACAGTACGAAGAAGCCGAGTCGCCGACGTACCCAGCAGGCGGCGGAAGCGACCCCCGGCCTGTTCGACATCGACCAGGTCGCCGTCCCCGAGCCTCAGCCCGAACCATCGACCGCACCACAGCCGGAGCAGCCCGCACCGTCCGCAGGACCTGATGCCGACCTCGTGCAACGGCTGACTGCGAGCGAGCTCTACCAGGCGCAGCTCGACCTGCTCGCCCGCAAGCCACGCGGCGACGCCGTGCCGCGCGCGCTGACCGCACTGGTCGAAGCGGGCACTCTGTCGATGACCGCACTCGCCGAACGCGCCGGTCAGCCCACCGCACGTGCGGCGGGCTTCGCGGCGACCCTCGCACAGCTCCTCAACCACGACGGCGCACCGATCCTGGAAATCCTCCCCGACAACCGCACGCTGAGGCTCAACCGGACGCTCCTGCGTATCCAGTTCGAGCTGTGAGCCCCACGCGTCCCCACCGGAAGGGCAACGTAAGCACGTGAACAACCCTGGAGCGGCAAGCGGTGCTGTGAGCGCGGTGCGGCGGCGGGCCGTCCTCGACGCGCTGCGCCGCGGCGCCGTCCCCGACAGCGGCCTGGATCTCCTCGCGACCGGCCTGGACCGGTTCGAGCAGGCCGTGGACGAGGAACTGCAGACGGCTGCGTCCGGCGGATCGGTGTTCAAGGCGGTACGCGGTGAGTACGGCTCCGGCAAAACCTTCTTCACCCGATGGCTCGCCGAACGCGCCAAGCGCCTCAAGTTCGCCGTCGCCGAAGTGCAGATCTCCGAGACGGAGACACCGCTGCACAGGTTGGAGACTGTGTACCGGCGGCTCACCGAGCGCCTGACCACAGCGAGTTTCCCGCCCAGTGCGCTACGACCGGTCATCGACGCATGGTTCTACGCGCTGGAGGAAGACGCACTGGACGACGGGGCAAACGAGGACGAACTGCCCGCCGCCGTCGAACGGCTGCTCACCGCGCGGCTCACCGAGGTGTCCCGACACGCACCCGCCTTCGCGACCGCACTGCGCGGCTACCGGCAGGCGCTCCAGGCCGGTGACGAGCCGACGGCCTCCGCCGTCCTGTCCTGGCTCGGCGGACAACCGCACGTCGCCGCCTCCGCCCGGCGCGCCGCAGGGGTACGCGGCGACCTCGACCACTTCGGCGCGTTCGGTTTCCTGCAGGGGCTGCTCACCGTGCTGCGCGACAGCGGGCACGCGGGTCTGGTCCTGGTCCTGGACGAGGTCGAGACACTGCAGCGGGTACGGTCGGACGCCCGCGACAAAGCCCTCAACGCACTGCGGCAGTTGATCGACGAGGTACACTCCGGCCGCTTCCCCGGCCTGTACCTGATCATCACGGGCACCCCGGCCTTCTACGACGGCCGGCAGGGCGTGCAACGCCTCGCACCGCTCGCGCAGCGCCTGGCCACCGACTTCACCACCGACCCGCGCTTCGACAACCCGCGTGCCGTACAGGTCCGACTGCCAGGCTTCACGACCGACTCGCTCACCGGCCTCGGCGCCACCATCCGCGACCTGTACGCGCAGGGGGCCGACTCCCCGGAGCGGATCGGCAAGCTCGCCGACGACACGTACATCGCCGACCTGGCGGGCGCGGTCGGCGGGGCGCTGGGGGGAAAGGTGGGGGTGGCGCCGCGGGTGTTCCTGAAGAAACTCGTGGGCGACGTCCTCGACCGTATCGACCAGTTCCCCGACTTCGATCCGCGCACCCACTACCGCCTCACCCTGCGCGGCGGTGACCTGACCGACGTGGAACGCAACGCAGCCGCCCTCACCGGGTCGGCGGACGAGATCGAGCTGGAGCTGTAGCTGTGAGCTCGGAAGCGGTGGGTACGGACCCGGTCGAGCGGCTCGATCCGGTGATCGTGCACCACATCGTCAACACCTTGGGCTGGCCCGACCTGCGCCCCCTCCAGAAGGCGGCCGTCGGGCCACTCCTCGACGGCGAGGACACGGTGCTGCTCGCCCCGACGGCGGGCGGCAAGACCGAAGCGGCCGTCTTCCCCGTGCTCTCCGCCATGGCCCACCAGGGGTGGACGGGAACGTCAGTGCTGTACCTGGCCCCGCTGAAAGCCCTGCTGAACAACCTCGTCCACCGGGTCGACGGCTACGCGCAGTGGATCGGTCGGCGCGCCGCCCTCTGGCACGGCGACACCTCGGAGGCCACGCGGCGTCGGATTCGAGTCGACGCCCCTGACGTGCTCCTGACCACACCCGAGTCGCTCGAGGCCATGCTGATCAGCGTCAAGACGGATCATGCGCTGATGCTCGGTCAGGTGCGGGCCGTCGTCATCGACGAGGTGCACGCCTTCGCCGCCGACGACCGGGGCTGGCATCTGCTCGCCGTACTGGAACGCCTGGAACGCCTGACCGGCAGGCCGATCCAGCGGATCGGCCTCTCCGCGACGGTCGGCAACCCCGACACGCTGCTCACCTGGCTGCAGGGGGCCCGGCCGAAGGAACGAACGGGGCGGGTCATCGCACCGGACCTGCCCCGCACAGCCAAGACATCCGACGTATCCGACGTATCCGACAAGGCAGCTGCGCGTCCGTCCGGCGACGTGGAACTGGACTACGTCGGCTCGCTCGCCAATGCCGCCAAGGTGATCGAAGCCCTGCACCATGGCGAGAAAAGGCTCGTGTTCTGCGACTCGCGCAAGCAGGTCGAGGAGCTCGGTGCCGCGCTGCGGGAGCGCGAGGTCACGGTCTTCCTCTCGCACGCGTCCTTGTCCGCCCAGGAACGCGCCCGGTCCGAGGCCGCCTTCGCCGAGGCCCGCGACTGCGTGATCGTGTCCACGTCCACACTGGAACTCGGCATCGACGTCGGCGACCTGGACCGCGTCATCCAGATCGACTCACCGTCGACCGTGGCCTCGTTCTTGCAACGTATCGGCCGTACCGGGCGGCGTGCCGGCTCATCGCGCAACTGCCTGTTCCTGACGACCCGCGAGGACACTCTTCTCCAGGCCGCCGGTCTGCTCACGCTGTGGTCGCGCGGCTGGGTCGAGCCCATCACCCCGCCACCCTCACCCCGACACCTCGTCGCCCAGCAGCTCCTCGCGGTGATCCTGCAGCAGCACCAGCTCGGCGACCAGGTGTGGGCCGAGCAGTGGAACGGCCTCGCGCCGTTCGACACCTCCGCGCAGCCCCTCGTCGACTATCTCGCTGCACAGGGCTTCCTGGACCGGGACGGTGGGATGCTGTTCATCGGGCCCGAGGCCGAGAAGGCCTTCGGGCGACGGCACTTCATGGAGCTCACTGCTTCCTTCACGGCTCCTCCCGAGTTCACCGTGCTCGCCGGGCGCGCGGAGATCGGCACCACCGACCCCTCCGTACTCACCGAGGAACGGCCAGGGCCACGGCGCCTGTTGCTCGCCGGACGCAGCTGGCAAGTCACCTTCACCGACTGGGCGCGGCGGCGAGTTTTCGTCGAACCGGTCCAGGACGGCGGCGTGGCCAAGTGGCAGGGCAGCGAGTTCCGCGGCCTGTCCTTCGCCCTCACGCGTGCGATGCGCGACGTGCTCCTCGGCGAAGACCCCGGCGTCCGCCTCACCCGTCGTGCGGAGACCGCCCTCGCGGTACTGCGTACCGATCGGGCGCCGCGCGAAGTCCATCCTGCCGGAACTGTCCTGGCGCGCGACGCCGACGCGGCACGCTGGTGGACCTGGGCCGGCTACCGGGCCAACGCGACCCTCACTGCTTCCCTCGGCAACCTAGCCGACCCCGTCCAACGCCCCACCGACACCCACGTACGCCTCCGCCAGGACCTCTCGCCCGGCGACTGGAAGGCGGCCCGCGCGGAACTGCCCGACTCCCTCACCCTGCCCTCGGTCGACCCGCGCGCGGTCCGCGGCCTGAAGTTCTCCACCGCGCTACCCGAACGCCTTGCCACAGCGACCCTCGCGGAGCGTCTGGCCGACCTTGATGGCGCCCTGGCCGCGGCCCGGGAACCGGTGCGCATCGAGTGGGGCGGCTGAAAGCCGCCAGCGTTCGTGCCGGGCCGTACCCGGTTCCCGAGGGGAGCACGAATTCCACGGCCGTCGACGCCAAACCGGGCAGGCCGTTGCCCTGCAGGTCAAGTCCCATCGGTGGCTCACTTCCAAGCCAACAACGCCTGGCTGACCCTGTGGGCGGTCGCGTTCAGCCTGCTCCGTGAGCTGCGCTGATCTTCGAGGAGTCCTTGAAGCCTGGGTTACGATTCAGACGTAAGGAGAACCACAGCAGCGCCTGCACCAGGTAAGTACCTCGATGAGCTCCGCGAGCTTGCCGTCCGTAAGGTCCGTTCCACAGGCCGTCCGGTTGCGCACCTCGCCCGCAACCTGGGCATCCACAAGGAAACCCTGCGGTGCTGGGTCCGCCAGGCCGAGGCCGATGCCGGCGAGCGCGATGATCGCCTGACCAGCTCCGAGCTGGGGGCGCTGAAGCAACTCCGCCAAGAGAATGCCGAGTTGAGGCGGGGCAAAGAGATCCTCAAGGCCGCCAGCGTGCTGTTTACCCAGGAGCTCGACCCCCCAGACGAGGCCGAGCAGGTGATCGACCACCTGCGCGACGGCTTCGGGGTCGATCCCCCCTGCCGGGTGCTGGACCTGTCGCCGTCGACCTACTTTGCCCGCAAAACGCGGCCGAAGTCCACCCGCCGCTTGCGCGACGAAGAACTGATTCCGCTGGTCACGGCTGTGTGGGAGGACTCTGGCCGCACCTACGGTGGCCGCCGGGTCACCCGCACGCTGGTCCGGGCCGGCCACGCGGTCGCCTGCTGCACCGTCGAGCGGCTGATGCGCGAGCTCGGCATCGAGGGCGTGATCCGCGGGCGGCGGCGTCGCACGACGATCCCCGAGCCGGCAGCCCCGCGCCCGCCCGACCTGGTCAACCGGCAGTTCACCGCCGAACGTCCGAACCGGCTGTGGCTGGCGGACCTGAGCTACATCCGCACCTGGACGGGCTGGGTCTACGTCGCATTTGTCCTGGACGCGTACTAACACCGGGTCGTGGGCTGGCAAGCCGACACCCACATGCACCGACCCGCCGCTGGAGGCGCTCGAGATGGCGCTGCGGCGGCAGAAGATCAAGAAGGGCGCGCCAGCCTCATTCATCACAGCGACCGTGGGTCGCAGGGCGGATTCAATCGGTTGTCGCAACACCTTGATTTCGGAGGTGTTCAAGATCGTTACAGGGGACTGGAGCCGGAAGGCCAGCGATGTGCCCGAGGGGTTTCGGCGGCAGTGGCGTGCTGACCGGGCACTGAGGCCGGCGATGCGTTCGCCTGGCCGGCCTGATCCGTCGCGGGTGGTGCAGCGGCAGTTCTGGCGGCTGATCGCCACGGGCGTCACGACGGCTGAGGCATCGCTGGCGGTCGGGGTGTCGTGGCCGGTCGGCTCTCGGTGGTTCCGTCACGCTGGCGGGATGCCGCCGATCTCTCTGGCCGAGCCCACCGGCCGCTACCTGTCCTTCGAGGAGCGCGAGGAGATCGCGATCCTGCGTGCCCAGGACAAGGGCGCGCGAGAGATCGCCCGCGCGATCGGACGTGACCCGGGGACGATCTCGCGCGAGTTGCGCCGCAACGCCGCCACCCGCGGCGGGAAGCAGGAGTACCGGGCCACGGTCGCCCAGTGGAAGGCCCAGCAGGCCGCGAAGCGCCCGAAGGCGGCCAAGCTCGCAGGCAACGACAGGCTGTGTGAATACGTACAGGAGCGGCTCGCCGGCAATGTCCGTCGTTCCGACGGCACGATCGTCACCGGGCCTACGACGTCCGCGTGGAAGGGGCTGAACAAGCCGCACCGGCAGGACAGAAGATGGGCGACGGCATGGAGCCCGGAGCAGATTTCGCGTCGGCTTCGCGTCGACTTCCCCGATGATGAGTCCATGCGCATCAGCCACGAGGCGATCTACCAGGCGCTGTTCATCGAGGGCCGTGGTGCGCTCAAGCGGGAGCTGGTCACGTGTCTGCGTACCGGCCGGGCACTGCGGACTCCCCGGGCGCGGTCGCAGAACAAGCCGCAAGGGCATGTAACCGCGGACGTCGTCCTCGGCGAACGCCCCGCCGAGGCCGGGGACCGCGCGGTTCCCGGACACTGGGAAGGCGACTTGATCATCGGGGCGGGCCGCTCCGCGATCGGCACGCTCGTCGAGCGCAGCAGCCGCTCCACGCTCCTGGTGCACCTGCCCCGGCTCGAAGGCTGGGGCGAGAACCCGCCGGTGAAGAACGGCACCTCGCTCGGGGGCTATGGCGCGATCGCGATGAACACGGCGCTCACCACATCAATGACGCAGCTGCCCGAGCAACTACGCAAGACCCTCACCTGGGACCGCGGGAAGGAACTCTCCGGCCATGCCCAGTTCGCTCTCGATACCGGGACGAAGGTGTTCTTCGCCGATCCGCACTCGCCTTGGCAACGACCGACGAATGAGAACACCAACGGGCTGCTGCGTCAGTACTTCCCGAAGGGGACCGACCTGTCCCGTTGGTCAGCCGAAGACCTCGAAGCGGTCGCCACGGCGATCAACAACCGGCCCCGCAAAGTGCTCGGTTGGCGGACACCAGCCGAGGTCTTCGAGGAACAGCTACGCTCGCTGCAACAGACCGGTGTTGCAACGACCGGTTGAACTCGCCCAGTATCTGTTCATTCTACACAGAGCGATTGTCCGAGACCGGCGCCTCGGCATCCGTAGGCTCCGTCGCCGACTCGTACACAACGCGATAACTGAGGCCCTGAACGGCACGTTCAAAGCCGAGTTGGCCGAGTATCAGGGACCGTGGCGGGACTGCGGCGAGGTCGAGCGGGCCATCTTCCAATGGGTCGGTGGCTCGACCTCCTGCTGGCCAACGCAGCCGCCCGCGCCGCCGAATGACCCTGCTCCACGGCGCTCTGCCAGCGATCCCGAACCACCTCTCGTCAAGGTCACGATACATACGAGACCAGATGGATTGTCAGGCCGCCCGGGTAGCCTGTCGGCTGTGCACGAGATGACGGACCCGGTCGCTGCCCGGCAAGCGGCGAAGGCCGTAGAACGAGAGCGCCTGACACGGGCAAATGAACGCCGGGAGGGGCAGAGTCCCTCGGGTGTGAGCGGTTTCGTCCTGCGCAAGTGGCGTTGGCTCGGTGTCGGGGGCAGCGAGGCCGTCGAAGCCGTGCTGGCAATGCTTTCGGAGATAGTGGCGCTCGCCGGTATACTCGAAACGGACAGGGCAGTACTCACGCGGGCGCTCGGAGGGGATCCTGACCGCGAGGTCTTGTTGCCTGCGGTCCAGACCGGGCTGAGCCACCTGTCGGCTGCGTCGGTCCTCGGCCACATACGCAACCTCTGGGGCACCGGAGTGCGCTGGATCAACGAGGCGGGCCTGGAACGGTGCCGATTGCTGTGTTCGACAGCGCCCGGCCTGGACCTCGTCGGCAAGCGTGCCCTATCAGTGACAGGCGGCCCCGCATACTCCCTCTTTGCGACCGCGGCCACCCGTGGCGCGATCCCCATCCCCAACCGCTTCCTGGACGGGCTTCTCGCCTGGGCTCCGCTGACCGTCATCGACGATCTGGTAGACCGTGGTGGTCTCCTGGCCGAGGACGTGCCCTGGCAATCACGCGATGACCAGGAGAGTCTCTATCTGCGTGCGCGCCTCGTACCGGAGAAGACTACCGATGAGGAGGCGCGACGGCTCGGCTGGCAGGCCTATCTACGCCGACAGGCCTTCATGAGCGGCGAGACGCTCATCCGGCAGGAACCGGACGATCTGTGGGACCTCCTGTACGACGTCGTACTGGACGGAGACACAACCGCTCTCGATGCGCTTGACGCGGCTCTGCCCCGAGCCCAGCAGATCGAATTGCGCGATCTCAAGTCGGGCGCTGTGGCCGGTCAATGGCCGCTGAGCATGGGTGAGGACCGCGGGCTCTGGCGCCTGATGGCAACTCTGTGGAAGCCACAGGAGCTCATCGACGCCGGACGTAGTCCCTTCTACGCACTCGTCGGCGCGAACCGGGCTTACAACCTGATCAGGGCCGGCGAGACGGAGGCGGCGGCACTTCAGGCGCATTCCCTCACCCGCGGCGGTAACGGCCGCAAGGTCCCCGCAGAGCTGGTCCAGGAGGGGCATGCCATCGCCGCGTACGCGGCCGTGCGACAGAGCGAGACGCTCGAGTCGGCTGTAGCACGGAAGAAACTGCTCGACTCCGCCGAAGAACACGCCGAGAAGGCTGCGGCGCAGCACGGTGCCGCAGCCGAACGGAACCTCCGGCTCCTGCGCGCGTGGAGAGAGACGAAGCGGAACGACCGCAGCCCGTTCAGCAATCCGTTCCTTGACATCGGTCTGGATCACGGTGCCGACGGTTGGGAGGAACGTTGCCGGGAGATATTCCGTCACCACGAGGGAGATGCCAAGGCCCAGTCCGCTCTGAACTTGGCCGAGGACCGTATTCGTGGCGCGCTGCGCGAAGAGGCGGGCTGGGATGTCTTCTACCGGTTGCCACTTGACCCGCCGCGGTACGTCATGCCCTTTCAGGTGCCGCGACATCTTGTGCCTCCGGTGGAATCCCTGCCCCGCCGAACCCCGATGACAAGTGCCGACGAGTTGGAGGCCATCCGTGCCCGCGCCGCCGTCGAACTCCTCGACGACTTCCGGACTACTGCCCCCCATCTCGACCGCCACAGTTCCCCGCGATGACCGCTGCGACGTCCGCTTCCTGGTTCAACGCCCCTACCCGAACGAAGCAGAGCCGAGCCTGATGTCTGCAAAGAATGAGAAGTCTCCCCGGAGCGAGCGCCTCCGCCTCCGCTGCCCAGCCTGCGGCCGGGTACCGACCGGTGCGAGGAGTTCGGAGCCACCCCATAAACCTGGGGGCCTGAGGCGTCACAGGAATCGGGGCTCCCAGCCCTCGGCCGAGTCGGTGCGGACGAGCGCTGGTGATTCTCCCGTCCGTCCCGACCCGATCGACGCGATGACAGTGATCAAGGGAGTTGTGGAACGCGTCCCGGAGGCGCTGGAAGCTGCCGGGTCCGACGAGGTGCCGCCGTCTGGGGTGCTTGCCGCGGCCGTGCGCAAGGCGGTGCTGGACGAATTCCGTACGCGCGCCCAGTTTGCCGGACGCCTCGCCGAAATCGACGCGCTGCTTCGGTCCCGCGCCGGTGACAGCCGCGAGGTGGTCGAGAGTGCGATGAGCGCACATCTGCGAGAACTGCGGCTGCTGCGAGTCACGGAACCAGAAGCAAGCGACCGGTTCGTAGTGACGGAGGGCGCGGGAGACGCCCTCGAGTTGCTGAGTCCGGCATACGTCGACGAGTTGACAGGGAAAGTCATTCTTGCGGGACAACTCCGGCGCGTCGCCGGCCCCGCTTCTACGGGGTGGGGGGAGGAAGCATGACGGCAGCCGGAATTGACTTCGGGACTACCAACTCTGTCGCCGCACAGTGGAACGGCGAGTACGTCGAATTGCTGGAGATCGGTGGGCAAGGCCTGGACGCCAACTGGAGGCGCAGGGGCTTCGAGCTGCTCTACCCGTCGGTTGTCGGCACGAGTTCCCTGCGGCCGGGCACGCTATTCGGTTGGGAGGCGAAACTCCGTTCTGAGCAGGCCGTCGAGGCGTGCAAGCGGATGCTACGGGAGGAACCGTTCGTCAAGCTGGGCGGTGAACGGTTCGCTGCGACCACCGCCGCGGCCGGCGTCTTCCACGCCATCGCCAGGGCCGCCGAGGAGGAAGCCGCCACGGAGATCCGCGAGGCCGTCGTCACGGTGCCCGCCAACGCGACCGGCGCGGCCCGGTTCCGTACGCGCGAGGCAGCCCGTGCCGCCGGAATCACGGTCCGCACGCTGCTGAACGAACCGACGGCAGCTGCGATCGCTTACGCCCACGAGATGGAGGTCGACGGCGAGTTCCTGGTCTTCGACTGGGGCGGCGGCACGATGGACGCCACCCTGCTCCTGCACGACGACGGCTTCTTCGACGAAAAGGCGAGCCGAGGAGTGAGCCGCCTCGGCGGCCTGGAAATCGACGCTCGGCTGCGCAGCATGGTCCTCGACCGGGCGCCCGCTCGCGGGCGCTGGAGCGATTCAGAGAAGCGGATGTTCGCCCTTGACATTGAGCGGGCCAAGATCCTGCTCTCCCATCAAGAGTCGGTCGGCGTCCAGACGCCTGACGGGGCCCTCGTCGAGATCGGACAAAACGAGTTCGCCGAGGCCATCCAGGACCTCATCAGCCGTGCGCTCGATCCCGTGGAAGAATGCCTGGAGCAGGCCCGGATCGACCCCCGGGATCTCACTGCCGTACTGATGATCGGCGGCAGCAGTCAGATCCCAGCGGTACGCACCGCGGTCTCCGAAGCACTCGACTGCGAACTCGTCGACACCGCACTGTGCGACCCCATGACTGCGGTGGCCGAAGGAGCCGCGATCAGCGCGGCGGCCATGGACGGCGAGCTGAACAGCATCATCCGTGTGGTCAACACACACGCCCTCGGCACGATCACCAAGGACCGCGAGGGCCGGCGAGGATTCAGCGCCCTCATCGACCGGAACATGCGCCTGCCCCAGCAGCGCATGAAGTCATACGAGCCGCACAAGGACAACGTCTCCCGCCTGACCGTGGAGGTCTGGGAGGGAGACCCGGACCGCGATGTAGACCACCCGGACAACGTCAAACTGGCTGACCTCGTCCTCACGTACCCCCGGCCGTGCACAGGCGAGGATAGGGTCTTCGATCTGGAGTACACCTACAGCAAGGAAGGACTGCTGACCGTCAAGGCGACCCTTCAGAAGACCGGAGAGGTCGTCCTCGACGGAGAAGTGAAGGTGTTCGGGGACGGGAACGTCCTGCCGGAGGTAAAGAAGGAACTCGACCGCCTACTCACCCTCGCCCCGGCTGCCCGGCCCGCCGCCACGCCGACTCACCCGAAGCAAGCCCAGCCCAGCGGCCAGAGGAATGGGGCACCTAAGCCCGCCCCGCCGCATTCCGCACCCAGTTCAGCCCACACGAGCGCCGAGGCGCCGCCGCTCATCGTGGACGGCTCTAACCTTGCTTGGAACGGTCGGCCTCCGCGCACGGCGGGTGGCAAACCGAGCTTCGCGGCACTGGAGGCGGCGATCCGATCACTGCGGTTCAAGCATCCCGACCGCGACATTCATATTGTGGTCGACGCCACGCTGCGCCACGATGTGTCCGCCGAAGAGCGTCTCCTGGTGGAGGCTGCCATCGCTGATGGGAAGGTTGTGCAACCCCCCGCCGGGACCGAGGGCCGCGGCGACGCGCTGGTGATCAGCATCGCCGACGAGGTCAATGGGGTCATCATCTCAAATGACAACTTCGCGCCGTTTCAGAAGGCGAACCCTTGGCTCCGGAACGCGGGGCGGGTCCTCGGAGCCACTCACTCCCAAGGGGTGTGGGTCTTCAATTGGCGCATACCGAATCCGGCGGCGCCCGGCCGGCCAAGGTGACGCGTTCGAGGTAGCGAAGGCGCGGACTGCCGCAATCGCTGCGAGGGTTCCGCAGTCCGCGCCAGGACACGAATCGCACCACGGTCGCCCTGTTGCAGGCGTCCTCTACCGCGCACCCCATATAGCTCTGGCCGCGGTACTGCAGGTAGTGCCCTTGGTTAACGACGGCGGGCGCCGGGGCGGCTCGTCCTACTCGAGCTGCCTCGAAAGGCTAGTTGGTAGGTGCCAACCCTCGGTGGCCGGCGTCATGTAGACCCTGGCTTTGAGGCCGATCAGCAACTGGCGGCGGTGTTCCTGGTCGGCCTGGGTCCACGCGTCGGCGAAGGTCTGACCGGTTTCGACGTCGATCCAGGCCGCGGGGCGTTGTGGCAGGGCGGCCAGGCGGCGGCGTTCGTCGACGAGGACCTCGAGGGCCTCGGAGTACTCGTCGTCGCCGCCGGGATAGTCAAACAGGCCGCGGCGCTTCTCCTCCCTGAGATCCTTCATCGCCTGGGCGACGTGATTCAGCTGCTCGGTGTGGTCCTCGCCGGGGATGAACTTCCGGACCGTCATCGGCAGGCCGGCGAGGCGGTCGACCAGTGCGACGACCGCTGCGGTGACCCGCTCCCCCTTGACGGACTGTCCTCGGCAGGCGGGCTTGCCGGTCTTCCGCACGCACCGGTAGTACTCGTAGATGCGGCCGTTGCGGGCGTGGTTCTCCTGCCGGTAGAGCCGGTCCCCGCAGCGATCGCAGTGCACCACGCCCAACCATGGTGCCGCCCCGTTGGAGCGTTCCCTAGTCACCGACCGCTCGTTCATCGCGGCCTGGATCGCGGCCCACTCCTCCTCGGTGAAGAGGGGCTTGGCGATCCGGATCGGCAGGCCCTTCGCGTCACGGGCGAGCTTGCGGGCCTTCACGGAGCGCCCAACGAGTTTGAGGCCCATCGTCGCCGGCGAGCGCAGGATCTTGCCGACGCTAGAGGCGTTCCAGTGGTTCGACGGTGGCGTCTTGCGCTTGCTCGAGTACGTCTCACCCTGGTTCTTCCAGACGTGGGTGGCGGGGGTGTCGAAGCCGGCCGCTTCCAGCGCTGCGCCGATCATCCACTGGCTCTGCCCCTCCAAGAGCAGCTTGCCCATGTAGCGGACGGCCTCCAAGGTGACCGGGTCCGGCTCCAGCGTCCGACCGCCGCCGGGCCGGTCCACGATCCGGAATCCGTACGGCGGCTGGCCGCCCGCCCACCGGTCCGTCTTGCGCAGATGCCGGTGCGCGCCGGCCACCCGAGCCTTGATCCGCTTGAGCTCCATCTCCGCGAAGATCGACGCCAGCATCAGGAACACCTTCGCCAGCTCGTTCCCGAACGACGACTCGCGGCCCTTCCGGTAGTCCAGCGTGATCCCGTCGTCGGTGAACACCAGGACCTTGTGGTTCTCCTCCGCCCAGTGCGCCACGTCCGCGCAGTCCTTCGCCGACCGGAACGCCCGGTCCACCTTGGCCCACACCATCGCGTCCCACTCGCCCTGCCGATCGGTGAGCCACGGCCCCAGATCCGGCCGCTTCCACGGCGTGACCTCCGCGGAGACGTCCAGGTCCTCGAACGACCCGACGATCTCCCACTCCTTCGCGAGCGCATGCCGGGCGGCGGACTCCGCTTGGATCAGGTGCGACACCTTGCCCTCGTCCCCGTGCGTGTCGGAGACACGCGAACCAACCACCGCCCGAACCGGCACCACAGTCGTCATACTGCCCACGGGTAGCCCCCTACCGCCCAGGCCAGCAGACGCATACGAACCACCCCCACTCGACCGGGTGGACTCTTTTGGAAAACGCGTCGTTCCGCTGGCGCATCGACCTGCAGTGCGCGTCGCCCGGCCTGGCCGCACGGGCCCTCTGGGCGGAGACCGAGCGCGCCACGACCCACGACGAACGCTGGTCCGACCACGCGCCCGTCACCGTGGCGTACGACGACAAGGTCTGACGGTCTTGCCCCTGCGGCTCCGACCGGGAATTCTGAGCCGATGCCAGGACAGGGGCGGCACGAGGCCGAGAGGCAGCGGTCCGCTGCCCGCACCGCGCCGGGCACGGGACGGTGGGAAGTGCTCCTGGAGACCGGGGACGCTGCGGAGCTGCGCGCCCACGCGCGGCGCCTGCAGGAGGCCGGGGTCGACGCGTCGATGATCCGGATCGACACGCTGTGCGGCCGCGTGACGTACCCGTCGGGGTACCGCCTGAGCCGATTCGTGCCGGACCCCGCGTGCGGGTCCGGCACCGCGCACGAGCACGCGGACGGCTGATCGTGCGGCGGTTCGGGGTGAGTTGACGGACACGGCGCAGGAGCGGACAGCGCTCCTGCTGCCGCAGGCGGACGGGGTCCGGAGGGGATCCGCACCCCGCGCGCCGTGACCGGGCCGCCGACCGCCGACGCCGGGGGACCGCCGAGCCCGTGGGACCTCCGGCGGTCGGCCACCCGCGCGGACCCGCCCGCCGGTCATTCGCCGGGCACGGCCTGGAGGCGGACGGTCACCTCCACGGCGACCTCGTCGCCCGGCAGGAGTTCCAGCGGCTTGCGCACGGCGTTCTTGATCGGCAGCAGGTAGCCGCCGTCCCTCGGGATGAGGGACGTGGTGAAGACGTTCCCGGCGATGCGGGCCTCGACCGGCACGACGCCCCAGCCGTACGTGGCCCCCGACGCCACCTCGCGGATGTCCGCGGACTGCTCCTCCGGCACGGGGACGAAGTAGTACGGGGAGGGCCCACGCCATTCGATGACGTGGCCGTCGAAGACGAGGCGCATGGGGTCGGTCCGCCTCTCGATGGGGTCCGGATCCGGCTCAGGGTACCGGCGTTGCCGCGGGACGGACGGACGGGGAGCGGGCGGCGCGGACGGCGGGCCGGGGGACTGCGGGCGGGGACGTGGGCCTACGGGTGGTCGGGGATCCGGCGGGCGTCGAGCAGGTGGAGGTCCGCGGCGGTGTCCGGCGGCCGGACGGTGGACTCGTACCGCAGGGCGAGGGCGCCGAACCAGACGACGATGAGCAGGCCTGCGGGATACAGCGCCTCTTCGGGCGCGACGTTGCCGACGAAGGAGTAGCCGGCGAGCCACACACCGGTGAGGGCGCCGAGGATGCGGATGACCGGCCGGTGCGCGAAGGCGGAGCTGACGGCGATCCAGATGCCGGCGAAGACGTGGCCTCCCAGCCGGATCGGCCAGGTGAGGTCGTGGGCGACGCCGTTGATGGCGAGGATGCCGGTGAGGACGTCGAGCGTGATCCAGCTGTAGCCGGCCGCCTTGGCCCAGACCGGCGCCTCCATCCGTGCGATCAGGAAGAGGATCGCGAGGTGGAAGAGCACGCCGGTGTACTCGGGCCAGACGACGCCGTGCTCGGCGACGGCGAAGGACACGAGGGTGGGGAGGAACAGCACGATCGGCAGGACGGCGAGCGTCCTGAACCGGAGGTGGATGTCGCGTGCGTCGGGCACGGGGCTGCCTTTCGGTCGGGTGCGGGCGTGCGGAGTCCCCGGGCGGGGTCCCTCGCCGGTACGGCGGGGCGCCTCCCGGTACAGGTCAGAGCCGGGTGGACGGAGGGCGGACCGCTTCGCGCAGCGGGAACCACGCGAGGGCGAGCCTGCGGGCCCCTCCGGTCAGCACGGTGTGGGCGACGGGCTCGCGGCCGGCGTCGCGCACGGCCAGTTCGAGGTGGTCGCGCAGGTGCCACACGTCGACCGGGCCGGCGCCGGGTTCGACGTCGAGGGCGGCCTGCAGCCGCTCGGGCGTGAAGTCCAGTTCCTGCGCCGCCTGCTGCGGCGTCAGGCCGGACAGGGCGAGGCCGTGCTTCAACTCCTCGCTCGTGCGGCGGCGCTCGGCGGCGTTCAGGGTCATGGTGGCCTCGCGTCCGTGGAGGTTCGGTGGTGCGGCCCGACGGTCCGGGTCGTGCGGCGGCCCGGGTCGCGTGAGGGCGCGGGTCGTGCGGCGGCCCGGGTCGTGCGGCGGCGTGCCCCGGCGGGTCAGCCGCGGGCGATGACAGCCGGGCGGGACGGGACGGCGTCGAGCGCGGCGAGCGTCGCGTCGTCGAGGGTGACCGTGCCGGCGGCGACGTTCGCCTCCAGGTGGTCGGGGGTCACGGTGCCGGGGATGAGGAGGACGTTCGGGTCGTGCCGGAGCAGCCAGGCGAGGCCGATCTGCGACGGTGCGCAGCCCAGGGATTCCGCCGCGGCGCGGACCGCCGGCTCGTCGGTCACCTTGGGCAGGCCGGGTACGGCGCTGCCGAGGGGGAAGTACGGCACCCAGGCGATGCCCTCGGCGGCGCACAGCCGGAGCATGTCCTCGTCGTCGCGGGCCACGAGGCTGTAGGCGTTCTGCACGCACACGATGCCCGCCGGCAGGGCCCGGCGCAGACCGTCGAGGGTGACGCTGCTCAGGCCGATCGCGCCGATCTTGCCCTCGTCGCGCATCGCGGTCATGACCGCGAGCTGGTCGTCGAGGTCCACCGCCTGGTCGCCCTCGGCCCGCAGGCCGGGGCCGGTGTCGAGGCGGCGCAGGTTCACGACCGGGATCCGGTCGACGCCGAGGCCGCGGAGGTTGGCCTCGACGCCTGCCCGCAGCTGCTCGGGGCGCTGCGCGGGGCGGAACGGGTGGGGGCCGGCCGGGTCGGGCTCCGCACCGACCTTGCTCACGACGAGGACGTCGTCCTCGGGGCGGAGCGCCTCGCGGAGGAGGTCGTTGACGAGGCCGCCGCCGTAGAACTGGGCGGTGTCGATGTGGTCGACGCCGAGTTCGACCGCGCGGCGGACGAGCGCGACGGCTGCGCCGCGGTCGTCGTGCAGGCGGGCGAGCTGCATCGCGCCGTAGCCGACGCGGGAGACGGTGCGGTCGCCGAGGAGGCCGTGGCCTCCGGGGCGCGGGACACCGGTGGCCGTGGTGCGGGGGGAGCGGGTTCGGGTGGGCATCGCAGATCTCCTGCCGTATGGGAGGATGAGAGAAGCGGAGGAGCCTCCGCCTTTCGACTGTAGCACTACCGGAGGTGCCTCCGCTTTGACTCTCCCGGACCCGACCCCCACAGGCGACCCCGACGGCGCCCCCGGCCGTACCACCGACCGCATCCCCGACTGCGCTCCCGACCGCACCCCCGGGAGCGCACCCGCGGGCACAGCCGCAGGCGCGCCGGAGGGCTCCCCCGCAGGCACGCCCTCCCCCGCCGAACGCCCGCTGCGCGCCGACGCGCGACGCAACCGCGACAGGCTCGTCGCCGTCGCACGGGCCTCCTTCACCGCCGCCGACGACACCGTCCCGCTGGAGAACATCGCCCGCGAGGCCGGAGTCGGCATCGGTACCCTGTACCGCCACTTCCCCACGCGCGAGGCGCTCGTCGAGGCGGTCTACGCCGTCGAACTCACCGAGGTCACCACCAGCGCGCACGGCCTGCTGGCGGAGCTCCCGCCCGAGGAGGCACTGCGCGCGTGGATGGGCCGGTACGCCCGTTTCGCCGTGGCGAAGCACGGGATGATCGACACCCTCCGCACCGGCTGGGCCGCGGGGCGGATCACGCCGCCCACCCGGGAGCGCATCACCGCCGAGATCGCGACGATCCTCGCGGCGGGCGCAAAGGCGGGCTCGCTGCGCGGCGACGTCGACCCCGCCGACGTCACCGCGATGCTGCTCGGGGTCGCGCTGTCGACGGCCGCCGACGGTGCCACCGGGCGGACCGCACGGCTGCTCGACCTCGTCGTCGACGCGCTGCAGCCGCGCAGCGACCGGTAGGAACCGCCCGCCCGGCGCCGGCCCCCGCCGCAGCGCCGCGGCAGCGGGCGGGGGACTTCACGGCGCCCGGCCGGGCCCGCGGCGGCCTCCCGCCTGCACCGCCGTCCCGACACGCCCGCCCGACCCACTCTCCCTTGAGCAACCAAAGGTTGCACATGGCCGGGGAGCGGGCTACCGTAATACGCAACCAAAGGTTGCGAGAGGACGGCGGGGCACGATGGAGTACGGCAGCATCGAACGGGAGATCCACATCGACGCCACACCCGAGGTGGTCTACGAGGTGGTCAGCACCCCCGAACACCTGCAGGAATGGTGGCCGGACGAGGCGGAGTTCAAGCCCGTGCCCGGCGCCACCGGAGTCGTCGCCTTCGGCGACCGGTCCGCGCCGGACGCGAACGTCGTACCGCTCACCGTGATCGAGGCCGACCCTCCCCGGCGGTTCTCCTTCCGGTGGATCCACGACCGGGACGAGGCCGCGACGCCGGCCAACTCCCTCCTGGTGACCTTCGACCTGGTCCCGTCGGGCGCCGGCACGCTGCTGCGCTTCACCGAGCAGGGGTTCCGGGAGAAGGGCTGGGAGGCGGCCGTCCTGGAGGAGCAGTACCGCGACCACGTCAACGGCTGGGACTTCTTCCTGCCCCGCCTCGTCACGTACGTCGCACGGCTGGTGTCGACGCCGTGAGCGTCACCGTCGACGACGAACTCTGGTCCGCCGTGGGGGATCCCATACGGCGGCGGATGCTCGACCTGCTGCTGGCCGGCGGCGGCGGGACGGCGACCACGCTGAGCGAGCAACTGCCGGTCACCCGGCAGGCGGTCGCCAAACACCTCGGCGTCCTCGACCGGGTGGGGCTGGTCCACGACACACCGTCCGGCCGCGAGCGCCGCTACGAGGTCGACGAGACCCAACTCGCCCGCGCGGTCGCCCAGCTGTCGTCGGTCGGCGCCGCCTGGGACGCCCGGCTGCACCGCATCAAGCGGATCGCCGAGGCGATCCAGCGCCGCGAGGAGGGCTGACCCCGCACCCCGCACGTCCCACGCCACACCCTGCACGTCACACGTCCCACGTCGCGAACGACCGAACGACCGAACGACCGAACGACCGAACGACCGAACGGAACGGTGCCACCACCGTGGTGGCTCCGGCGAACCGCGCCCGTCTGCGGGCGCCTGCACCAGGGAGAGGTACCGAGATGGTGGACATCCTGCACAGGATCGGCATCACATCGTCCCCCGAGAACGTCTACGCGGCCCTGACGACCGTCGAAGGCCTGGCGGGCTGGTGGACTGAGGACACGGACGGCGACGCGAGCCCCGGGGGCGTCGTCCGCTTCCGCTTCCTGCCCGGCGGGTTCGACATGAAGGTGCTGGAGACCGAGCCCTCGGAGCGCGTGCTCTGGGAGGTCGTCGAGGGCCCCGAGGAGTGGATCGGCACGCAGGTCGGCTTCGAGCTGAAGCAGGAGGACGACTACACGATCGTCCTGTTCCGGCACGAGGGCTGGCGGGAGCCGGTGGAGTTCATGTACCACTGCAGCACCAAGTGGGCGATCTACCTGATGAGCCTCAAGAAGCTGGTCGAGACCGGCAAGGGCGAGCCCTCGCCGCACGACGTCCAGATCAGCAACTGGCACTAGGCACACCGGCCGTGACACCCCGGACGGCCGCCCGCACGCATGCGGGCGGCCGTCCGGCGCTGCAGCGCGGCCGGCAGGTCCGGCCGGCATCCGCTCAGGACACGACGGCCTGTTCCTCCACCTCCGTCAGCGTCACGGTGCACAGGCCGCCGCGCTCGCTCCGGACGTCCGTCACCTTCAGCTGCGTTCCGGGCAGCAGGATGAACTCCTCCTCGCCGGTGAACGCGGAGAAGTCCCGGATGCCCGTGGCCCGGAGGGGACGCACCTCGAAGAACGTCCGCCGGCCGCGGCTGCCGAGGAACGACCGGGCCACCCCGGGCTCGGACGTGCACGAGGACACGCCCCACCAGGTGACCGTCCGCCCGAGCGGGTACTGCGCCCGCAGGTCCAGCGAGACCCCGCGCCACAGCGGCTCCGTCCGGGCGGGAAGCTGCGACACCGCCGCGAACAGCAGCCGCAGGTACGGGAGGTAGGGAACGACCCTGGTCCGGTCCGGGGAGCGCAGGACGGCGTTGATCTCCCGGTAGAACGCGGACTCGCAGGTGTAGAGGAAGAGGGCGGCGATCGCGTCGGCGGACAGGCCGCCGGGCGTCTCGTCCGCGCGCCGCTTGCCGAACTCGTGCGACCGGTCGACGTGCCGGCCCAGGCCGGGCAGCAGTTCGGCGACCGGCGAGACCGCGGCGCGGAAGTCCATGAGCTCGGTGTCGAACACCCCGGTGATCGGCGGGAGGACGAGCCCCTCGTCCTTGACGCTCGCGAGCCGTTCGAGGTAGAGCTGGTGCAACTCCATGGTGGACGCGATGAACGCGCCCATCCGTTCGGCGGTCCCGTCGCCCGCCCCGCCGCTCTCCGCCGCGCGTGCGTTCCACCCCGCGCTCGGCAGCCAGTCGATCTCGTCGGCGCCCAGCGAGGCGAGGGCCGCGTTCACCGTCCCGAAGTGGTCGCCCTCGCAGAAGACGTCGCCCTGCGCCGCGGGGTTGGGGTGGTCGATGTGCCGGACCTCGACGTCCGGGTACTTCTTCTGGAGCCGGAGGACGACCGCCTTCAGGCTGCGCGCGTGCGCACCCCACCAGGCGAAGACGACACCGCGGTCCTCCTCGTCGGCGTCCTGCTTGGCCCTGAGGATCTCCTCGACGATCCGCTCGGCGACCGGCCGCCAGAACGCGGTGTGCCGGTCAGGCCCCACCGCCCCGTCGCTGTCGGCGGTGAGTGCCGCGTTGAGCAGCAGCACGCCCTGCGTCAGCATCGCCTGGAACCACTCCGGCGGCTGCACGGTGTCCTGCTTCTTCAGCAGCGCACGCACGTCGGCGATCGGGGTCTTCCTGGGGATGCCGTACTTCCACATCGCCGCCGCCTTGATGATGCAGCGGATGCTGACGACCCTGCCGAACTGGCTGTCCTTCCAGTCGTGGAAGGTGTTGTCGAACATGGCGATGCCGGTGGCGCTCTCCGGCCGCGGGTACGGGTTCTGGCCGAAGACGACGACCTTCCACCGGTGCGGCGCATGGGGCTTGAGCGCCTGGAACGTCAACTCGCGGACGGGGACGACCGACGGGCCGCGGCCCGGGCCGATGAACGAGGCCGCGTCCGGCTGCGCCTCGATGACCGGCTTCAGCAGCGGGAGCCACGGTTCACCGCCGCCCGCGAAGAGTTCCGCGAGCGCGAGCGGGTCGTTCGGGTCGGGCGTGGCGGGGGTGCTGGCATCGCTCATGGTGGAGGGGCTCCGGGATGTCGAACCGTGCGGGGAAGGGCATGACCGCCGGACGGCCGATCGTCCGGCGGTACCCACAGGAATACCGGCCTCGTGTGACAACCGGCGGCCCGGACCGGCCGTCCGGAGACCCTCCCGGAACGGGCCCGCCGGACGGCGGACGCACTGTCAGCGGGCAGCGATAGCTTCGTGATCGGCAAGGAGACAGTTCCCCGATCGGAGTGGACCATGACCGAAGACCGCGTGCAGCCGCCGCTCAGAGTGGTGCTGACCGACATCGACGCACCGGTGGTGGAGGCCTGGCGGGCGGCGTTCGCCGACACTCCCGGCATCGAGATCCGCCGGGGCTCCATCCTCGACGAGGACGTCGACGCCTGGGTCAGCCCGACCAACTCCCGTGGCCGGATGGACGGCGGGGTCGACGCGGTCGTCAAGCGGCACCTCGGAGCAGGCATCCAGCTGCGGGTGCAGCGGGCGATTCGCGACCGGTACGCAGGACGGCTCCCGGTGGGAAGCGCCGTGTGCGTCCCGTCCGGAGCCGTGACGCCGAGGTTCCTGATCTCGGCCCCGACGATGCAGGAGTCCTCGCAGAACGTGAGCGAGACCCTGAACGTGGCCCTGGCGTGCGCCGCCGCGTTCCAGGCGATCCACCGGCAGAACCGGCAGGTGCCGGGCAGCATCGGGTCGGTGGCCCTGGTCGGCATGGGCGCCCGGACGGGCCGGGTGCCGGCGCGGGTCTGCGCCAACCTCATGTGGACGGGCTACACGCTGTTCAACGACCACGTCTTCGAGGACGACGACGACCTGCGCAGCACGATCCGTGCGCAGCTCGACGACATCGAGAGCGCACCCCCTGCGAAGCGGGTCCGCATCGCGGCGCCCACGGGCCGCACCTCCCTTCGCTGACCGGGGAGTTCAGCGCGCTCGCCGGCCGGCCGCCCGGAAGTGGCACGGCTCAGGGCTCAGGGCTCACGGTCGGGGTGCCACTCGACGAGGAGGACGGTCGCGTCGTCCTGCAACCGGTGGTCGCGATGGGTGAGAAGGGCGTGCACGAGGCGGCGCAGCGCCTCGGGGGCGGGATCGCCTGCCGCGGTCGTCCGGACGACACTGTCGACGAGGCGCTGTTCGCCGAAGAGGTCTCCCGCGGCGGACCGGGCCTCGGTGACGCCGTCGGTGTGGATCAGGACCCGGTCGCCGGGCTGGAGCCGCGCACGGTGGACGGGTGCAGGACGGTGCTCGCCGATGCCGAGCGGCAGGTGGGCGGCGCGTTCCAGCGCGCCGGGGACGACGCGGCCCTCCCTGATCAGCAGCGGCGGCGGGTGGCCGCAGTTGACCCAGGTGAGCCGGCCGGTGATGGTGTCGAGGTCGGCGAGGACGGCGGTGAGCAGCCGGTCGGGGATCCAGCGGGTGAGGGTGGTGTCGATCGCCTCGGTGATGTCGGCGAGCGAGCCGTCCGCCCGCCGGGTGGAGCGGCAGGCGGCGAGGGCGGCGGCGCTGGCACCGCCGGAGGCGAGGTCGTGTCCCATGGCGTCGACGACGGCCAGGTGGAGCGTGTCGCCGGCCAGGGTGTGGTCGAAGGCGTCGCCGGCCACGTCGTAGGCGGGTTCCAGCACCGCGCTGGAGGTGACGTGGCGGGTGCCGATGGTGCGGGGCGGTACGAACGCCCAGAGCAGTTCGGCCTGCAGGGTCATCGGGCGGGTGCGGACGGTGCGGACGATGACGTCGCCGATGGTGCCCTTGGAGACCAGGATCAGTGTCACCAGGGAGGCGAGGGCGCGTGCGCGTTCCCGCAGCAGGCCGACCGGGGTGCCGGTCGGCGTCCCGGCGGGCCCGGTGAAGCCGACGCGGAGCACGCCGATGCGTTCGATGCCGTCGACGAGCGGGATCCAGCCCGTCCGGGGCGGCCCGGGGGCGATCCGGGCCCGCTCGGTGCGGTAGGCGTGGCCGGCGAGCGTGCCGTCCACGTCCATCGCCTCCGTCGGCACCCGCTGCTCCGGGGCCGGCAGGGGCACCAGCATCCGCTGCTGCAGGTCCGCGAGGAACACCTCGGCGCCGGTCAGGCCCAGTGCCCGGCCCCACGCGTCCACCAGCCGGGGCAGGTCCTCCGGCGCGGCCTGGTGCGAGGCCTCCAGGGCGGCGGCCAGCACCGCGCCGAGCGTCCCGTCGGCACGGTCGGCACCGCTGCGGGCTGCGGCACCGCCGTCCGCGGGGGAACCCTCGGTGCCCTGTGCCGGTCCGCCCATCCGCCCGCCTCCGCAGTGCCGCTCCCACGGTCGGCGCCGCACGCGCGGCGCCTTCCGGAGACGCTACGTCGCCTCGGGCGTCCGTGCAGGGGAGGCCCGCGTGCGCAGGTGGCGGGCGTGTTCGGGCGTGTCCGGGCGCTCCGCCGCCGCGACCTCGACGAATTCCGCCCGTGCTGTGTGGGAGGCCCGCGGGGCGGGAAGGCCCTCTGAGGGAGATCACCGTCGTCGGCCGCCCGGGGAACGCCATGAACAGTCCCGTCGCCACGGCCCCGCTGCACCGCAGCCTCAGCTTTCCGCAGCGTGCCGGGCCCCAGCACCTGCCCGCCGCTCTCGACTTCGTCCGGGAGACGCTGGCCGAGTGGCACCTGCCCCCTGCCTCGGAGGGGACGAGCACCACCGCGCACGATGCGGTCCTGGTGACCGCGGAGCTGGTCACGAACGCCATCGAGCACGCGGCCGGGCCGCGGAGCCTCGACCTCGACCACTGCCACGGCCTGCTGCGGATCGCCGTCACCGACCGGAGCACGGCCCGTCCGGTGCCGTACCGGCACCGCGGTGCGTCCCGTACCGGGGGGCGCGGCCTGCACATCATCGGCGCGCTCACCGACCACTGGGGCACGATGCCGCTCCCGGGTGGGAAGACCGTCTGGGCCGAGATCCCGGTGACCGGTCCGCACGGCGCCGCGGGCGGGCCCGGCCGGCCGTCGCCGACCTGAGACGGGCACGGGCAGCCGCCCGACCGGACGCGCGTCCGCGGCATGCGTCCGTCCCGTACCGCTCCGGCCGGTGTCCGGAGCGTGCGTGCGGGTGGACGCGGTCGCGGGCCGGCAGCGGGAGACTCCCGGCCGGGCCCGCCGGATCCGATCCGGGACGGAAGGAGTGGAGTCGGTGTCGGGATTCGAGCTCGCCCTGGCGAAGGACGGCGCCCTCGACCGGGGGGAGAGCGAGCAGCGGGCCGGGGAGATCGCCGCCCGGACCGTCGACAAGGAGCGGGCCCGGCAGGGCGAGTCGCGGACCGCGAGCCGCAGCTCCGTCGAGGACATCTCCTCCGGCCGCCGGGGAGGCCTGCGCTCGCACTCCGGGGGGCAGGGTCCGACCTACGAGCAGCTCGACGACGAGGCCGGGCGACGCAACGTCAGGGGCCGTTCCACGATGAACAAGCAGCAGCTCGCCCGGGCCCTGGGGCACTGACCGCACCGGCCGGACGGCACGGGCACGCGGTGGCGGCGGGGACGCGGTGACACGGGCACGCGGTGGCGGGGGGGGGGGGGGGCCCGCGGCCCGCCCCCCCCCCCCGGGGGGGGGGGGGCGCCCGGGGCGGGGGGGGGGGGGGGGCCTGCCCCCCCCGCCCGGCCCCCCCCGCCACCGTGGTGCGGAGCGGCCCCCGAGGGGGCCTGGCGTGTCAGCCCTGGGCCTCGACCTCGGCCTCGGTCTCCGCGTCGGCGACGGCGATCGCGATGCCGAGTGCGGCGGCGATGTTGCCGGCGGCCGTCATGACCCGCGCGGTGCCGACGATGGGGGCGACGGCCACCAGGACGTCCTGCAGCTGCGCCGAGGTCAGGCCGGCCCGGAGGGCGGGGTCGATGTGGGCGAGGTAGGAGATCGGCGGGGCGTCCGAGGCGGCGAGCGCGGCGATCCGGGTCAGGATGAGCATGTCCGGGGACAGCCCGCACCGCTCGATCGAGTCGACGGTCATGGCGGCGAGGGTGTCCAGGACAGGGGTTTCAGATGCGGTGGACATGTCGAACGACCTCCTGGTAGCAGGCTGCCGGCGCCGGGGGCCAGCAGGGCCCGTCCGTCGGCGCCGGACACTTCGTCCACCGTAGGAGCCGTCCCCGGCGGCCGCCCGCCGTCGGGGACGTGCACGGCGACGGCGACGGCGGCGGCGGGGCGGTGCCGCACCGGACGGCACGGCCTCCGGCAGCCGTGCCGCCTGCGCCGCCGGGCCTGCCCGGGTCATGACGCCCGCTCCGGGGACGGAGTCCGGCACGGGTTCCGCGGACTGGGCTGTTCGGGTGTCGGGCCCGGAGCGGTCGCCCCCGGCACCGGCGGCCTTCCCGGGCCGTTCCGCGGGTTGCGCGGGCGCTGCGGCGGACCGGTCGGCGGCCCGGTCCGTTTGACGGCCGTGCCGGCCGGGCGGACCGTAGCGGGTACCACGCGGCCGTCCGCGACGGGCCGCGCCCCGGCCCCGGACGGCCTGCGGCCGGCGCCGTGTCCCCCTGGATGTCCGGGCGGGCCGCGGTGCGGTGCGGTGCGAGAGGACGTGGTCGGCGATGGCGGACAAGCAGGCCCGACGGCTGGAGAAGTTCATCCGGCCGCTGCGCGTGGAGCCCGGCTCGACGGTGGACCTGGAGCGGGATTTCGACCCCCGGTACCGGGGCGACCTGAGGAAGCGTGACAGCGCCGAACTCCTGCAGACCGGCGTCGCGCTGCTCGCCGAGTACCAGGCCCGGCTGGCCGCGCAGGACACCCACGGGGTGCTGCTCTGCCTCCAGGCCATCGACGCCGGCGGCAAGGACGGCACGATCCGTCACGTGATGAGCGGGGTGAACCCGCAGGGCGTCCACGTGAGCAGTTTCAAGGTGCCGTCCGCCGAGGAGCTCGACCACGACTACCTGTGGCGGTACGCCTGCCGGGTGCCGGCCCGCGGCGAGATCGGGATCTTCAACCGCTCGCACTACGAGGAGGTGCTGGTGGTGCGGGTGCACCCCGAGAACCTCGACCGGCAGCGGCTGCCCCCGGAGAACCGGGGGCCCGGGATCTGGAAGCGCCGGTACCGGGAGATCAACGCCTGGGAGCGCCACCTCACCGACAACGGGTTCGCGGTGGTCAAGATCTTCCTGAACCTGTCGCGGGAGGAGCAGCGCACCCGCTTCATGAAGCGGCTCGACCTGCCGGAGAAGAACTGGAAGTTCTCCGCGGCCGACATCCACGAACGGCGGCGCTGGGACGACTACCAGGAGGCGTTCTCCGAGATGCTGTCGGAGACCAGCACCGCGTGGGCGCCGTGGTACGTCGTGCCCGCGGACCGCAAGTGGTTCGCGCGGATCGGCGCCGCGGCGATCCTGGCCCGCACGCTGATGACGATCGACCCGCAGTACCCGACGGTCGACGAGCGGGCGCGCAAGGAACTGCGGGCGGCCCGGCACGAACTCGAGAAGCAGGCGCCCGAGGGCGCCGCGGCCGACCCGTACGCGGCCGGCCACCCGGAGAGCCGGCGGCGCCGGTGACGGACGGCGGAGGTACTCGAATGACGGCGGAACCGGACACGGCGGGCCGGCAGCCCGCCCGGGAGGCCTGGTGCACGCGGACCCCGGAGGACGTCGCCGCGCGGCTGGGCGTCGACCCGGCCGTCGGGCTGTCCGCCGCACGGGCCGCCGAGCTGCTGGCGGCGGACGGGCCGAACGTGCTGCCGGAGGAGGAGCCGCCGCCGGGCTGGCGGCGCTTCCTGGAGCAGTACCGCAGCTACATGCAGATCATCCTGGTGGCCGCGGCCGTCGTGTCGATGGCGATCGGGCAGTGGAGCACCGGGATCCTGCTCGTCCTGCTGACCCTGCTCAACGCGGTGGTCGGGCTGCGTCAGGAGGGCAAGGCGGAGAGCGCGATGAACGCGCTCAGGTCGATGATGAAGGCGACCGCCCGGGTGCGGCGCGACGGCGTCGAGTCGGAGATCCCGGCGGAGCAGCTGGTGGTGGGCGACGTGGTGCTGGTCGCCGCCGGCGACCAGGTGCCCGCGGACGGGCGGATCGTCTCGGCGAGCGCCCTGCAGATCGACGAGTCGGCGCTGACCGGGGAGAGCGTCCCGGCCGCGAAGGACGCCGCCACGCTGACCGGTTCGGACCTGGGGCCCGGCGACCAGTCGAACATGGCGTTCATGAACACGCCGGTCACCCACGGCAGCGCGGTGCTGGTCGTCACCGCCACCGGCTCCGGCACCGAGCTGGGCCGGATCGCGGGGATGCTGTCGGCCACCGAGAAGGAGGAGTCGCCGCTCACCCGCGAGCTCAACACCCTGACCCTGTGGATCGCCGGGGCGGCCGGACTGACCATGGTCGTGATGTTCGTCCTCGGCCGGTCCCGCGGGCAGGCCTGGGACGCCCTGTTCGTCAGCGCGGTGTCGCTGGCCATCGCCGCCATCCCGGAGGCGCTGCCCACCGTCACGCAGGTGATCCTCTCGTTCGGCAGCCTCAACCTGGCGAAGCGGAACGCGATCGTCAAGGAGCTGCCCTCCGTCGAGACGCTGGGGTTCACCTCGGCGATCAACTCCGACAAGACCGGCACCCTGACGATGAACCAGGTGACCGTGGTGGAGGTGCTGAGCCCCACGGACCGGTACACCGTCTCCGGCACCGGCTACGGCCTGGACGGCAAGGTCCACCACGCGGCGGGCACCGCGGGCGGCATCGAGGACGCGGTGCTACCGTACCTGATCGCGAGCGACACGAAGCTGGTGGACGGCCGGGTCGTCGGCGATCCCACCGAGGGTGCGCTGCTGGTGCTCTGCCACAAGGCCGGCCTGGACATCGAGGGCACCCGCGAGCGGTTCCCGCGCCTGGCCACCCTGCCGTTCGACCCCGACTACAAGCTGATGGCCACCTTCAACTCCGCCGTGGACGACGCGGGCCGGCCGGTGGTGCGCTGCTTCGTCAAGGGTGCGGCCCCCGCGGTGACCGCCCGGGCGACGACCGCGCTGGCGGCGGGGGCGACCGTGCCGTGGGAGGGCGGGCCGAGCCGGCTCGCCGCGGAGCAGAGCGAGCGGATGGGCGGGGAGGGCCGCCGGGTGATGGCCGCGGCCTTCCGGGACCTGGACCCGGCCGTGTTCGACCCGGACGGCGACCTGCTCGCCCTGGTCACCGACCTGCGGATGACCAGTCTGGTCGGCATGGTCGACCCGCCGCGGGCGGAGTCGAAGGTCGCGGTGGAGAGCGCGCAGGCGGCGAACATCCGGGTCCGGATGGTGACCGGCGACGACGTCACGACCGGCGAGGCCATCGCCCGTCAGCTCGGCATCCCGGGGGAGGCCGTGCTCGGCGCCGACTTCGCGGCCATGTCGGAGGCGGAGCAGCTGGCCCGGATCGACGGCATCGGGGTGGTCGGCCGGGTCGCCCCCGAGCACAAGGTGCTCCTCGCGGCGACGCTGAAGAAGAAGGGCGAGGTCGTGGCGATGACCGGCGACGGTGTCAACGACGCGCCCGCCATCAAGGCCGCCGACATCGGCATCGCCATGGGCAGCGGCACGGACGTCGCGAAGAACGCCGCGCGGATGGTCCTCTCGGACGACAACTTCGCCACGATCGTCTACGCCGTGGCGGAGGGCCGGAAGCTCTACGACAACCTCACCAAGTACATCCGGTTCGTCCTGTTGCTGCTGGTCACGTTCGTGCTGACCTTCCTGGGCGCGACGATTCTCAACATCGCGGCGGGCGAGCCCTTCACGCCGCCGCAGGTGCTGTGGATCCACTTCGTGGTGAACGCGCCGTTCGGCTTCGCGCTCGGCTTCGACCAGGAGAGCCCGGGCCTCATGCGGCGCACTCCGCGCCCGCGCGGCGAGTCCGTCCTGACGAGGCCGGTCGTGACCACCGTCGCGCTGAGCGGGATCGTCGTGACGGCCCTCCTGATCGGTCTGATCAAGCTGGGCGAGTGGCGCTACGACAGTGCCCCGGTGGGCAACTCGATCGCGTTCACGGCGTTCGCGCTCTGCCTGATCGTGGCCGCGTTCGAGTGCCGCAGCGACACCGCGTCGGCGCTGACGCCGACGACCTTCGACAGCAAGCAGATGAACCGGGCGGCCCTCGGCGAGTTCGTGCTGGCCGTGCTGGTGACCCAGATGGACGCGCTCCGCCACATCCTGGGCACGACCCGGCTGACCGTCCAGCAGTTCGGCTGGGCCGTGCTCGCCGCCGTGGTGCTGCTGGTGCTCTGGGAGGCCGGCAAGTACCTGGCGCGACGCCCGGTGGCGGTGTGAGCGGCGCCGCACGCCACGCCGCCGGGGGTCCGCCGTGCGGCGGCCCGGGCCGGCCGGGTTCGGCCCGGGCCGCCGGAAGTGACAGGATGGGGTCATGAGCAACGTCTACTTCGACATCACCATCAACGGCGAGGCCGCCGGTCGCATCGTCTTCAAGCTCTTCGACGAGGTCGTACCCGACACCGCCCGGAACTTCCGCGAGCTCGCCACCGGCCAGCACGGCTTCGGCTACGCAGGCTCGCCCTTCCACCGCGTCATCCCCGCCTTCATGCTGCAGGGCGGTGACTTCACCCGTGGCGACGGCACGGGCGGCAAGAGCATCTTCGGCGAGAAGTTCAAGGACGAGAACTTCCAGCTGAAGCACGACCGTCCGTACCTGCTGTCGATGGCGAACGCCGGCCGCAACACCAACGGCTCGCAGTTCTTCATCACCACCGTCGCCACCCCGTGGCTCGACGGCAAGCACGTCGTCTTCGGCGAGGTCGTCGAGGGCAGCGAGCTCGTCAAGAAGATCGAGTCGCTCGGTTCGCAGTCCGGCAAGACCTCGGCCACCATCAAGGTCGGCACCTCCGGCGTCGTCGAGGGCTGATCCTCCCGTCCGTGCCCGGGGCTCGCCCCGGGCCCGGCGGCTCCGGCCCTGCGCGGTGAAGACCCCCGCGCGGTGCGGAGTCCCGCGTGTCCCCGCGTGCCGTCTTCCGCGGGGCCGCGCACGGACGGGCAGGGGGTCGACCCGTCGACGGCCGGCCACGGCCCGCCTTCCAGCTCCCATCTCCCACCTCCCGGAGAAGAACCCGGACGGGATCCGAGGTTCCGGCATCTCCGGCATCTCCGACGCTTCAGGCACCTCCGACGCCTCCGGCGCTTCCGGCGACGACCCGGGCGCGGCGCATCGCCGCCCTGTCCCCGGATCAACTCGCGTGCAACCGTGGCGGATCCGCCGTCCGCGGGCGCCACGGCGGTTGCGTGTCCGCCGTCATCGTCCCGATCGCCTCGGTCGCTCCGATCGCCCCGAGCGCCCTGCCGGCTCCGTGCGCCCCGGGCGCCCTGACGGCCCGCCGTACGTGCAGGTCGGGAGCCTTGCCGCCGCGTTGACGCGGGGTCCGCGCGGGGCGGGTCCGACGGGCCGTCAGCTGCGCGGGAGCGCGAGCGCCAAGTCGCCTGTCAGGTCAGGACCGTTGACAAAGTCGGCACCTCGTAGAAACATTCCAGCTCGGCAGTGCAAAAGATCGACCAAGTAACGCAAAAGACTTTCACATGGACTGCCGATCCTCGCCACATCCGTGTCAGGCGGCCGGCGAGACCCGCCACCGTCCTCGGCGCACCCGGTACGCGCCCCGACTGCCCCGCTCCCCCGTCGCCCCACGCGCCGGCGGGCTGCGGGCGCCGAACCGCGTCCGGATGCCCCCGATCACGAACAAGAGGATCTGATGAGTTGGAAACACCAGGGCTGGCGACTGATCGCCGGCACGGTGGTCGCCGGACTGCTCGCGGTGGGACTGGTACCCGCGAACGCCTCCGCGGCGCAGGGACCGAACCTGGCTCTCGGTAAGCCGGCCACGGCCAGCGGGGCCAACGGCGGCTACCCGGCCGGCAACGTCACCGACGGCAGCCAGGCGTCCTACTGGGAGAGCCCCGCGGGCGCGTTCCCGCAGTGGCTGCAGGTCGACCTCGGCAGCAGCGTCGCCGTCAACGAGGTGGCCCTGAAGCTGCCGTCCTCGTGGGGCGCCCGCAACGAGACGCTCAGCGTGCTCGGCAGCACCGACGGCAGCACCTTCGGCACCCTCGCCGCGTCGGCCGCCCGCACCTTCGACCCGGCCGCCGCCAACACCGTCAGCCTGCCGTTCACCGCCTCCACCATCCGGTACGTCCGGATCCAGGTGACCGGCAACACCGGCTGGAACGCCGCCCAGCTCTCCGAGGTGGAGATCTACGGCACGGGCGGCGGCGGGGGCCCGGTCGACCCGCCGGTCAACGGTTCGAACCTGGCGCGCAACAAGCCGATCGAGGCCTCCTCGACCACCCAGACCTACAGCGCGGCCAACGCCGTCGACGACAGCGTCACCACCTACTGGGAGTCCGCCGGGTTCCCGTCGACCCTGACGGTGAAGCTCGGCTCCAACGCCGATGTCCAGGGCGTGGTGGTCAAGCTCAACCCGGACCCCGCCTGGGGTGCCAGGACGCAGGCGATCCAGGTCGAGGGCCGGGAACAGTCGGCGACCGCCTTCACCTCGCTGCGCGCGCGGGCCGACTACGCGTTCAGCCCCGGCAGCCAGAACACCGTGACGATCCCGGTGACCGGCCGCTACGCCGACGTCCGGCTCACGTTCTCCTCCAACACCGGTGCGCCCGGTGCGCAGGTCGCCGAGTTCCAGGTGATCGGATCCGCGGCCCCCAACCCGGATCTCACCGTCACCGACCTCGTGTGGTCGCCCACCGCCCCGACCGAGTCGGACAACGTCACCGTCAACGCGACGGTGCGCAACGCCGGCACCGCCGCCTCCCCGGCGACGACCGTCAACGTCAGCCTCGAAGGCGTCGTCGTCGGCTCGGCCCCCGTGGGTGCACTGGCCGCCGACGCCTCGACGACCGTCGCGGTCGCCGTGGGCAAGCGCCCGATGGGCAGCTACACCGTCTCCGCGGTCGTCGACCCGACCGACACCGTCACCGAGCAGGACAACTCCAACAACAGCCGGACGGCCTCCGCGAAGCTCGCCGTCTCCCAGAGCCCGGGCCCCGACCTGACGGTCACCGGCATCGCCACCAACCCGGCCTCCCCGGCCGTGGGGGCGTCCGTCAGCTTCACCGTGGCCGTGCAGAACCGCGGCACCACCGGCGTCGCCGCCGGCTCGGTCACCCGCCTGGTCACGGGCACCACCACGCTGAACGGCACCACGGGCGCCATCGCCGCCGGTGCGACCGCCCAGGTGCCGATCACCGGCACCTGGACCGCCACCAGCGGTGGCGCCACGCTCACCGCCACCGCGGACGCGACCGGCGTCGTCGCCGAGACCAACGAGAACAACAACGTGTTCGCCCGCTCGGTCGTCGTCGGCCGCGGCGCCGCCCTGCCGTACACCGAGTACGAGGCGGAGGACGCCCAGTACAACGGCGTCCTGCTGCAGTCGGACCAGAAGCGCACGTTCGGCCACACCAACTTCGCGACGGAGTCGTCCGGCCGCCGGTCGGTGCAGCTCAACTCCTCCGGCCAGTACGTGGAGTTCACCTCCACCAACGCCGCCAACTCGATCGTCGTGCGCAACTCGATCCCGGACGCCGCGAACGGCGGCGGCCAGTCGGCGACGATCAGCCTCTACGTCAACGGCACGTTCAACCGGAAGCTGACGCTCTCCTCCAAGCACAGCTGGCTGTACGGCAGCACCGACAGCCCCGAGGGCCTCACCAACACGCCGGGCGGCGACGCCCGCCGTCTGTTCGACGAGTCCAACGCACTGCTGCCGCAGTCGTACCCGCCGGGCACGAAGTTCCGCCTCCAGCGGGACGCCGGTGACAGCGCCGCCTTCTACATCATCGACCTCGTCGACCTGGAGCAGGTCGCCCCGGCGCTCTCCCAGCCGGCCGGCTGCACCTCGATCACCGCGTACGGCGCGGTGCCCAACGACGGGCTCGACGACACGGACGCCATCCAGCGCGCCGTGACGGCCGACCAGAAGGGCGAGATCGGCTGCGTCTGGATCCCCGCCGGCCAGTGGCGGCAGGAGCAGAAGATCCTGACCGACGATCCGCTGAACCGCGGTCAGTTCAACCAGGTCGGCATCCGCGACGTGACGATCCGCGGCGCGGGCATGTGGCACACGCAGCTCTACACGCTGACGGCGCCGCAGGACGCGGGCGGCATCAACCACCCGCACGAGGGCAACTTCGGCTTCGACATCGACGACAACACCCAGATCTCCGACATCGCGATCTTCGGCTCGGGCACGATCCGCGGCGGTGACGGCAACGCCGAGGGCGGTGTCGGCCTCAACGGCCGGTTCGGCAAGAACACGAAGATCAGCAACGTCTGGATCGAGCACGCCAACGTCGCCGTCTGGGTCGGCCGCGACTACGACAACATCCCCGCGCTGTGGGGTCCGGCCGACGGCCTGGAGTTCAGCGGCATGCGCATCCGCGACACCTACGCCGACGGCATCAACTTCGCCAACAGCACCCGCAACTCGACCGTCTTCAACTCCTCCTTCCGCACCACCGGCGACGACTCGCTCGCCGTCTGGTCCAACAAGGCCGTGAAGGACACCTCGGTCGACATCGGCCACGACAACCACTTCCGCAACAACACCATCCAGCTGCCGTGGCGCGCCAACGGCATCGCGGTGTACGGCGGTTACGGCAACACCGTCGAGAACAACATCGTCTCCGACACGATGAACTACCCGGGCATCATGCTGGCGACCGACCACGACCCGCTGCCCTTCTCCGGGCAGACGCTCATCGCCAACAACGCCCTGTACCGCACGGGCGGCGCCTTCTGGGGCGAGCAGCAGGAGTTCGGGGCCATCACCCTCTTCGCCTCCTCGCAGGACATCACCGGCGTCACCATCCGCGACACCGACATCTACGACTCCACCTACGACGGCATCCAGTTCAAGACCGGCGGCGGCTCCATGCCGAACGTCCAGGTCAGCAACGTGCGCATCGACCGGTCCCTCAACGGGTCGGGCATCCTCGCCCACGGCGGCGCCCGCGGCTCCGCCACGCTGACCAACGTCACCATCACCAACTCGGCCCAGGGCAACGTGCTGATCGAGCCCGGATCCCAGTTCGTGATCAACGGGACGCCGAACCCGTAGCAGCACCACCGTCCCGGCCGCCGACGCGGCCGGGACACCCCGCAGTCCGCCACCGGACGGATCGGGCCCCCGCAGCCGTGGTACTCCCACCCACGGCCGCGGGGGCCCGCGGCGTGCTGCGGATCCGGCCGCCGCATCGCCGCACCCGGCATCCCGGTCTGCGCGGCGCCCCGGTCAGCGCGGCATCCCCGTCGGCGCCGCACCCCGGTCGGCACGGCGCCCCGGTCAGCGCGGCGGACGGCCCGACCGCGGCTCCGGCAGCCGGAGTTCGGCGACCGCCCCGCCGTCGGGATGGTTGCGCAGCACCAGGTCGATGCCGAGGGACTCCGCGTGGCCCTGGGCGATGGTCAGACCCAGGCCGTGCCCGCGGCCGCGTTCCCGCGCACCGGTACGGAAGCGCTGCGGGCCGTCCTGCAGGATCCCCTCCGGGTAGCCCGGGCCGTGGTCGCGGACGGTGACGACGGGCCCGTCCACCCGCACCGCGACCGGCGGCAGGCCGTGCCGGTGGGCGTTGGCCACGAGGTTGGCCAGCACGCGGTCGAGACGGCGCGGGTCGGTGGTCACCACCGCGTCCACCGTGACGTCGACCGCGACCGGCCGTGCGGCGGCCGCCGCCGTCCGGGCCACCAGCGGGGCCAGCGGCAGGTCCGCGAGGTCGGGCGGGTCCGCGCGCGCGTCCAGGCGGGAGACCTCCAGCAGGTCCTCGGTGAGGTCGCGCAGCGCGCGGACCCGGTCGCGCACCAGCTCGGTGGGGCGGCCGTCCGGCAGGAGCTCGGAGGCGGTGAGGAGGCCGGTCAGCGGGGTGCGCAGCTCGTGGGCGACGTCCGCGGTGAAGCGCTGCTCGCTCTCCAGCCTGCGCCGTAGCGCGGCGGCCATCGAGTCGACGGCGGCGGCCAGTTCGGCGACCTCGTCGCGGGGGCGGCCGAGCGGGCCGATCCGTGCGTCGAGGTCGCCGCCCGCGATGGTGCGGGCGGTGCGGGCGGCGGTGCGCAGCCGTGCGCTGATCCGGTCGGCGGCGAGGACGCCGGCGAGGACGGTGACGGCGACGGACAGCGCGGCGGCGATCTGCACGGCGCGGTCGAGTTCGGCGACGGCCCGCTCGTCCCCGGCGAAGTCGATCCGGACGGAGACGACGTGGCCGTCCGCACGGGCCGCGGCCCACAGCGCGGTGCCGTCCGGGCCGGGGCCGAGGGTCGACCCCTGCCGGCCGCGCTCCGCGAGGGCGCGCAGGTCGGCGGGGACGGCCGGGTCGTCCAGCGCCGCGTGCCAGCCTCCGACGAGTTCGCCGGTGCGGTCGTAGCCGGTGAGGGCCGCGTCGAGGGCGGCCTCGGCGGAGGTGCGGGCCTGGTCGGTGTGCTGGCGCACGGACGCACGGTGGACCAGGACGGCGACGGTGAGGGCGACGAGGCACGACACGAGGGCGATGACGGCGGCGATCTGCCGGCGGAGCGTCACGGGACGCGCCGCAGGCGGTAGCCGAAGCCGCGGACGGTCTCGATCCGGCCGGCGCCGATCTTGGCGCGGAGGCGCTGCACGTGCACGTCCACGACGCGGCTGTCCGCGTCCCAGGCGTAGTCCCACACGCGCGAGAGCAGGGTCTGACGCTCCATCAGGACGCCGGGTGCGGCGGTGAACTCCAGGAGGAGCCGCAGCTCCGTCGGGGTGAGCGGCACCGGCAGGCCCGCCACCCGGACCTCCATGGCGTCGGTGTCGACCTCCAGGTCGTCGATCACCCGCACCGCGGACCGGTGGGGCTGCCCGGCGGCGGACCCGCTGTCCGGGGCCGGACCGGCAGCGGGCCCGGTGCGGCGCAGGACGGTGCGGATCCGGGCCACCAGCACGGCGATCTCGAACGGCTTGACCACGTAGTCGTCCGCGCCGGCCTCCAGCCCGGAGACGACGTCGACGGGTTCGGTGCGCGCCGACATCATGAGGATCGGCAGTCGGCTCTCCTCCCGGACGCGGCGGCACAGGCCGACCCCGTCGAGGAGGGGGAGCATCACGTCGATCAGCATCAGGTCGGGCCGGCGGGTGCGGAAGGCCTCCAGGCCCTCCAGTCCGTCGGCGGCGGTGTCGACGGGGAAGCCGTAGCGTTCGAGGGCCATCTGGGTGGCCTCGCGGATCACCTCGTCGTCCTCGACGAGCAGGATGCGCGGCATCGGCGGGGGCGCGGCGGTCATCGGCGTCCCGTCGCGGTCGGCACGGCGGGGGCGGAGGGCTCCGCGCGGGCGGGCGGCTCCGTGGCGGCCGGGGCGGCGGGCCGGGCGCTGGGGGCGGCGGTCTTCACGGCCGGGGCGGTCCGCCGCGGCTCCGGAACGGCGGTGGGGCAGGCGGGTGCGCCGTCGTCGGGGCCGGTGGAGGTGATCCGGCGGTCGGCGAACGCCATCCGGACCGCGCTCCAGCGGTAGGTGCTGCTGGTCCGGGCGCGCGGCCCGGTCGGCTCGTGGACGACGAGGTCACGGCCGACGGTGTCGGCGGTGAAGCCGGCGAGGGCCGTCACCGACAGCACCGGCACGATGCCGCCGCCGCGCTCGGTGTAGACGTGCAGGACGGCCTGGCCCTCGCCGGAGTCGCGGTCGGGCATGACGACGGCGGTGATGAGTTCGGGGCGGCCGTCGCCGCTGAGGTCGCGGTACTGGGCGGGCTGGACGACGCAGCCGGTGCAGCCGCCGTTCAGTGCGCGGTGTTCGAGGTCGGTGAGCCCGGGGTCGTGGGTGAGGACGGCGGACGCGGCGAGCGCGCCGAGGCCCCCGGCCGGGGCGGTGATCGAGGGCAGCGGCTCCGGCGGCGGCCGGTCCGCCGTGGGCTGCGGGGAGGCCGGGGCGGACGTGGCGGCGGCCGGCCACAGCGCCAGCGGGCTCGGGTGCGCGGCGATCGGCCGGGCGGGGCCGGCGTCGTGCAGCGGGCCGGGGGTGCCGCAGCCGGTGAGCAGCACGGCGGCGGCGAGGGCGGCGGCGAGAGCCGCGGCGGTGCGGGCCGGGTACCGCGCGAGGGCGGTGGGGCGGGTCCGTGTCCTCACGCGGAGCGGGGCCTTTCGGTCGGCCGCACCGGAGGGGCGGCAGGGTGGCGGGTCGGTGGTCGGGCGGGGTCGGCTGTCAGTCTGCACCACGGGCGGCGGGCGCCCGCCCGCCGCCCGCTCACGCCGTCCCGGCCAGGTCCGCCAGCACGACGATGTTGTCGCTGTAGTGCCCGTCGCCGCCCAGCGTGCCCCCGCAGGTGATCAGTCTGAGCTGCGGGTCGGGGGTGTCCCCGTACACCAGCCCGGTGGGGAACGCGGTCTTCCTGAACTGTCCGCTCGACCGCACCCGGTAGGACACCGTGCGGCCGTCCTGGCGGACGACGTCGATCCGGTCGCCGGGGTGCAGTTCCGGGACGCGGTGGAAGACCGCGGGGCCCCTGCGGGTGTCGTAGTGGCCGAGCAGGACGGCCGGGCCGCGGCTGCCCGGCGCGGCACCGTCGCGGTACCAGCCGACCAGGGCGGGCCGGTCCAGCGGTGGTACCTCGACGGTGCCGTCGGTGTTCAGGCCGACCGAGCCGACGGCCGCGTCCACACCGATCCGGGGGATCAGCAGGCGCACCGGCGGCGAGGCCGGGAGTTCGGGCCGGAGGGGGGCGGTCGGGTCCGGCGGGGGCGCGGCGCGGGACGGGTCCGGGCCGGTGCCGGTGTCGGCGATCCGGACCGGGGTGCGGTCCGGGGCCTCGCCGAGCGCGACCGTCCCGAGGCCGAGGACGAGGGCCAGCGTGCCGACCGACGCGGCCGGCACCCACGAGGGGCGCCGACCGCGCCGGTTCCGGCTAGCCGCGGGCGCCGGCACGGCGGCGGACGACGGCGGTGCCGACGCCGGCTGCCCCGGCCAGGGCCACCGCCCCGCCGACCAGCACGGCCGTCGGGGATCCGCCGCGCTCCGCCTCGCCGGTCTGGGCGCCGCCGCGGGGCAGGGGCCGCGCCGGCGCGGCGCCGGGCGCCGTGACGGACGGGACGGGCCGGGCCGGGGTCTTCGTGGCGGGCGGGGCGCTGGCCGGGGCGGCGGGCGGGGCGCTGACCGCGGGGGTGCGGGTCACGGGGGCCGGGGAGGCCGACGGACCGTCGGCCATCGCCGCCCCGCCGGACAGCACGACGGCTCCGGCCACTCCGGCGACGACCAGCGCGTACCGTGCGGAACGGCGCACGGACGAGGTGCGTGACATGGGCTTCCTCCGAACTGCTCACCACCCCCGTTCCGGTGAACGGGGGTTGGTGGCACCACGCTAGGAAGCCCTCCTCACGGTCCACCGCCGTCCGTGTAACGGCCGCCGCGCGGTCCTGTAACAGACCTGCGGCCGCGCCGGGGGCGCAGCGGCGTCCCCCCGGCGCGGCCGGGCCGCAGGCGTGTCAGTCCAGGACGGGGAGCAGTTCCGGCAGGTGGCCGTCCGACGCCAGGGCCGCGGCCCGGCGCTCGGCCGGCACCTCGCCGTAGGTCGTGGTGCGCTGCCGGGCCGGCCGTCCGGCGGCCTCCGCGATCGCCTCCAGGTCGCGGACGGACTTGTAACTCCCGTACGAGGAGCCGGCCATGCGGGAGATGGTCTCCTCCATCAGGGTGCCGCCGAGGTCGTTGGCGCCCGAGCGGAGCATGTCCGCCGCGCCGTCGGCGCCGAGTTTGACCCACGAGGTCTGGATGTTGGGGATGTGCGGGTGCAGCAGCAGCCTCGCCATCGCGACCACCGCACGGTTGTCGCGGGCCGTGGGCCCCGGCCGTGCGACACCCGCGAGGTAGACCGGGGCGTTGGTGTGCACGAAGGGCAGGGTCACGAACTCGGTGAAGCCTCCGGTCCGCTGCTGGATCTCCGCGAGCAGCCGCAGGTGTCCGAGCCAGTGGCGGGGGGTGTCGACGTGGCCGTACATCATGGTCGACGAGGAGCGGATGCCCAGCTCGTGCGCGGTGGTCACCACGTCGACCCAGGCGGAGGCGGGGAGTTTGCCCTTGGTGAGCACCCAGCGGACGTCGTCGTCGAGGATCTCCGCGGCCGTGCCGGGGATGGTGTCGAGGCCGGACTCCTTCGCCCGCTGCAGCCACTCGCGGATCGACAGGCCGGTGCGGGTGGCGCCGTTGACGACCTCCATCGGCGAGAAGGCGTGCACGTGGATCCCCGGGACGCGTTCCTTCACCGCCCGTGCGATGTCGAAGTAGGCGGTGCCGGGGAGGTCGGGGTGGATGCCGCCCTGCATGCAGACCTCGGTCGCGCCCACCTCCCAGGCCTGCGCGGCGCGTTCGGCGACCTGCTCCAGCGAGAGCGTGTAGGCGTCGGCGTCGGTGCGGCGCTGCGCGAACGCGCAGAACCGGCAGCCGGTGTAGCAGACGTTGGTGAAGTTGATGTTCCGGGTGACGCAGTACGTCACGGTGTCGCCGACGGTGTCGCGGCGCACCGCGTCGGCGATCGCGCAGAGCGCGTCGAGTGCGGGGCCCTCCGCGCCGAACAGCGCGAGCGCCTGATCGTCCGTCAATTTCTCCGGGGCGTCCGCCGCGACGGCGAGCGCGGACCGCACGCCGGTCGGCAGCCGTTCCGGCACCGCGCTCCCGACCCGCTCGCGGAGCACCTCCCAGTCGCCGTACACCTCCTCGAAGTCGGCCCGGCGGTCGCCGGTGCGGCCGTCGGTGTCGATGGTGCGGAAGAGCTCGGTGCGGCCCGAACCGGCCTGCGGCTCCTCGGGTTCCTGCCACGGCAGCCCGACCGGCAGCACCCCCTCGCGGGCCAGCCCGGTCTCCGGGTCGGCGAGCGCCGCGACGTGCGGCAGCAGCCGGGGGTCGAGCCACGGTTCGCCGCGGCGCACGTACTCCGGGTAGATGGTGAGGCGTTCGCGCAGCGTGAAGCCGGCGGCGGCCGTCCGGGCGGCCAGGTCGTCGATGTGCGGCCAGGGGCGTTCCGGGTTGACGTGGTCCGGCGTCAGGGGCGAGACCCCGCCCCAGTCGTCGATGCCCGCGCCGATCATCAGCGCGTACTCGCCGTCCACGAGGTTGGGCGGTGCCTGGAGCCGTACCGACGGGCCGAGGACGAGCCGGGCGACCGCGATGGCCGCCGCGAGCTCCTCCAGCTCGGCGTCGGGCATGCCGCGCATCGCGGTGTCGGGCTTGGCGCGGAAGTTCTGCACGATGACCTCCTGCACCCCCCTGAACTCGCGTGCCACCCGCCGGATCTCGAACAGCGCGTCGGCCCGCTCCTCGAAGGACTCGCCGATGCCGATCAGCACGCCGGTGGTGAACGGCACCGACGAGCGGCCCGCGTCCTCCAGCACCCGCAGCCGGACGGCGGGTTCCTTGTCGGGCGAGCCGTGGTGCGGCCCGGACGGGTCGGACCAGAGCCGCTCCGCGGTGGTCTCCAGCATCATCCCCATCGACGGCGCGACGGGCTTCAGCCGCTGCAGGTCCGTCCACGACAGCACGCCCGGGTTGAGGTGCGGCAGCAGGCCGGTCTCCTCCAGCACCCGCACCGCCATCGCCCGCACGTACGAGAGGGTGTCGTCGTAGCCGTGCGCGTCCAGCCACTCGCGGGCCTCCGGCCAGCGGTCCTCGGGCCGGTCGCCGAGCGTGAACAGCGCCTCCTTGCAGCCCTGCGCCGCGCCGGCCCGGGCGATGTCCAGCACCTCGTCCGGCGACAGGAACATGCCCTCCCCGGCCCGCCGCAGCTTGCCCGGCACGGTGACGAACGTGCAGTAGTGGCAGCGGTCCCGGCACAGACGTGTCAGCGGGATGAACACCTTGCGGGAGTACGTGACCACGCCCGGCCGCCCGGCCGCGGCCAGTCCCGCGTCGCGCACCCGCGCCGCCGACCCGCACAGGTCACGCAGGTCGTCGCCGCGCGCCTGCAGCAGCACCGCGGCCTCGGCACGGTCGAGCGCCACCCCGTCACGTGCCCGGCGCAGGGCGCGACGCAGGGAAGAGGCGGTGGGGACGGGCGTGTTCGCGAATGGTTCGACGGCATTCATGTCCAGACGATATCCGCCGCCGTCCACGGCCCGGCGCGCGGCGTGCGTCACGCCCGCGGTAGTCCTACGAGCGTGTTTCGGGGGTGCTGCGGGCGTACTGCGGCAGGTGGCGGGCGTGTTGCGGCAGCGGATGCGGACCGGGCCGGTGCGGCGGGCCGGGCCGCGGGGCGCGGGGGCACCGGGGAGGTCCTGCCCTAGCATCCTGGACATGGCAGGAACGTGGGAGGGACGTCGCACCGGCCCGGTGCCCGGCCGGGCGGACGACGGCACCGCCGTCGGGGCCCGGCAGCCGGCCGGGACGCGGAGGCCGGCCGGGACGCAGCGGCCCTGGATGCCGACGCCGTGAGCGGGATGCTGATCCGCGGGGCGGAGGTCGACGGCCTGCCCGTGGACGTGCGGATCCGGCACGGGCTGGTCGCCGCGATCGCACCGGCGCTGCCGCGGGAGGGGACCGAGGCGGTCGTCGCCGCCGGGGGCGGCGCGCTGCTGCCGGGCCTGACCGACCATCACCTGCACCTGTTCGCGACCGCGGCCGAGTCGGGTTCGGTGCTGTGCGCGCCGTCCGCCGTGCCCGATGCGGCCGCGCTGTCCGCCGCGCTGCACCGGGCGGTGCCCGACGCGCACGGCTGGGTGCGGGGCGTGCGCTACGACGTGTCGGTCGCGGGCGACCTCGACGCGGCCGGGCTGGACCGGCTGCGCGGCGACGTCCCGGTGCGGGTCCGGCACCGCAGCGGCGCCCTGTGGGTGCTGAACGGCCCGGCCGTGGCGGCCGTCGGCCTCGGCACGGCGGACCACCCGGGGGTCGAGCGCGACCCGGCGGGCCGCCCGACCGGCCGGCTGCACCGGGCCGACGCCTGGCTGGCCGGCCGGCTGCCCGCCGCGGGCCCGCTCCTGCCGGCGGCCCTGGGACGGCAGCTCGCCGACCACGGCATCACCGCCGTCACCGACGCCGGGCCGGCGCTCGACCCCGCGGCGGTGGACGCCGTCGCCGCGGCGACGGCCCGCGGCGACCTGCCGCAGCGGGTGCACCTGCTCGGCGCCCCGCTCGGCGTGCCGCTGCCGGACCCGGGCCCGGCGGCCGGCCCGTGGCGCATCGGACTCCCCGGCGGCGGACTGCCGGAGCACGCCGGGCTGACCGCGCAGATCACGGCGGCGCACCGGGTGGGGCGGCCGGTGGCGGCGCACTGCGCGACCGGGGAGGCCGTGCTGTCGTTCCTCGCGGCGGTCGAGGAGGCCGGGGTGCTGCCCGGCGACCGGATCGACCACCCCCTGCTGGTGCCCGCGGCGGCGGTGCCGGAGATCGGCAGGCTCGGGCTCCGGGTCGTCGGCCGGCCCGGGCTGATCGCCGACCTCGGTGACGACTACCTGCGGTCGGTGCCGCCGGCCGGGCTGCCGGACGTGCACCGCGGCGCCTCGCTCACCGCGGCGGGGGTGCCGCTCGGCCTCTCCAGCGACGCCCCGTACGGTCCGCTCGACCCGTGGGCGGTGATGCGGGCGGCGGTGCTGCGGCGCACGCGCTCGGGCGGGACGGTCGCGGCCGGGGAGCGCCTGGCGGTCGGACGGGCCCTGGCGGGCTACCTCTCCCCCGCGGCGTTCCCGGGCGGGCCGGTGCGGCGGGTCCGGGTGGGGGTCGCCGCCGACCTCGTCCTGCTGGGCGCGCCGCTCGGCGAGGTGCTGCGGCGGCTGGACACGGCCCTCGTACGGCTGACCCTGATCGGGGGACGGCCGGTCGGCGGCTCCCTGCTCACCCGGGGGGCGGCACCCGGCTGACGGCGCCCGGCCGGGCGGGTTCCGGCCGGCGGGTTCCGGCTGACGGATCCCGGCTGACCGCACCCGGTCGGCGAATCCCGGTCCGGGCCCGCCTGTCGGTGCCCCGGTCTATGGTGCGGGAGGACGCGGAGACCCAGCGAGGGCAGGGGAAGACCATGACCACACTCGACAACAGGCCGCACACCGCCCTGCTCGTCGTCGACGTGCAGAACGGTGTCGTGGAGGGCGCCCACGCGCGCGACGCGGTCGTCGCGAACGTCGGCGGCCTGGTCGCGCGGGCGCGGCGCGAAGACGTCCCAGTCGTGTGGGTGCAGCACTCCGACGAGGGTCTCGTGCGGGGCAGCGAGGAGTGGCGGATCGTGCCCGAGCTCGTGCCGGGCGACACCGAACCGCTCGTCGAGAAGAACTACGGCGACTCCTTCGAGGCCACCTCGCTGGAGCAGGTGCTCGCGGACCTCGGGGTCGGGCGGCTCGTCGTCGTCGGCGCGCAGACCGACGCGTGCATCCGCTCGACGCTGCACGGCGCACTCGTCCGGGGGTACGACGCGACGCTCGTCCGCGACGCCCACACCACGGAGGACCAGACGGCCTGGGGCGCGCCGCCGCCGGAGCAGGTCGTCGCGCACACGAACCTGTACTGGTCCTACCAGACGGCCCCGGGGCGGACGGCCGGGACGGTCGCGACCGCGGACGTCGACTTCGCCGGCCCGTCCTGAACCCTGCGCTGCTGCCGCGCCGCCCGCCCGGCGACGGCCGCGGCGGGCGGCGCACCCCGGCGCGCCCCGCCTGCACCGGCTTCGGTGCCGCCCCGGAGAGCGGGGCGCGAAGGACGGGGGAACCGTCGAAGGGGACGGCCGCCGACGGCACCGGCCCGCGCATCCGGCCCGCGGGCGACCGATCGGACGTGCGGCTTTCCTCCTTCTGGCCGCCCGAAACGGCGCAGAGCGGTAGATTCTGGACATCGACCTGTTCTTCCGGAGGTCCGCATGGCTGGTGGGTGCCTGCTCACGACCCGGCCCGGCTCCGCCGCGGCCGCCACGCCCGGGGCCGGGGCCCTGCGCCGGGCCGCCCTCCGCCCCGCAAGGACGCGGCCGCGTTGAGCAGCGACACGGCTCCCCCGGGCGGCGCCGCCGCCCGGGTCGAGCAGGCCGAGGCCCTGCGGGCCAACGGCATCGGCTGCTTCGAGTGGGAGCCCGCCAGCGGCCGCTTCACCCTCGACGACAACGGCCTGGCCGTCTTCGACCTGCTGCCGGAGGAGTACAACGGGCATGCGGACGACCTCGGCCAGCGCATCCCGGAGGACGAGGCGGCGCGCCTGACCGCACTGGTCGCCGACATCGTGGCCGGCCGCGCCGACTCCTACAGCACGTACTTCCGCATCAGGCTGCGCGGCGGCGGCACCCGCTGGACCCACACCCAGGGGCAGGTCGTGCGGGTGCCCGCGTACGGGGCGATCCGGGTGGTCGGGGTGCTCCGGGACGCCACCCAGGAGCTCTCCCACTCGTCGCTGCGGCTGCTCGCCGAGAGCGACCGGCGCCGCCAGGAGGACGCCATGCGCGAGGTCGCGCACGCGCTCGCCGAGGCGATGAGCGTCGCCGACGTCGTCGACGTCCTCACCGGCGACCAGAGCATGCGCCGCCTCGGCACGCAGGGCGTCTCGCTCGGCGTCGTCGAGCAGGGCCGCATCCGCCTGGTCGCGGCGGTCGGCACCACCAACGCCCAGGTCAAGGAGCTCCAGCGGGCCCGTCTGGCCGAGCCCTGGCCCCTGAACGACGCCGTGCGGTCGGGCGAGCCGCTGTTCTTCACCTCCGTCGAGGCGTTCATCGGCCGGTACCCCCGGCTGGCCCGCTACGTCGCGGGCACCCGCGCGACCGCCGCCGCGTTCCTGCCGCTGATCGCGCAGGGCCGGGCGATCGGCGCCATGTCGATGGTCTACGAGGGCAAGCGCTCGTTCTCGGCCGAGGACCGCACCCTGCTGACCGCCTGGTCGAGCGCCATCGCGCAGTCCCTGCAGCGGGCCATGCTGCTGGACAGGTCCAGGGAGATCGCGGCGGGGCTGCAGAACGTGATGCTGCCGCGCCACATCCCGGACGTCCCCGGCGGACGGATCGCCGTGCGCTACCGCACCGCCCGCGAGGGCATCTGGATCGGCGGGGACTGGTACGACGCCGTCCTGCTCGCCGACCGCAGCGTGGGCCTGGCCATCGGCGACGTCCAGGGCCACGACACCGAGGCCGCCGCCATCATGGGCCAGCTGCGCATCGCGATGACGGCGTACGCCCGCGAGGGCCACCCCTGCGAGAGCGTGCTCGCGAAGGCCTCCGCCTTCCTCGCCGAGATGGACGCCGAACGCTTCGCCACCTGCCTGTACATGCACGTCGTGCCCGCCACCGGCACCGTCCGGGCCGCGAACGCCGGCCACCTGCCGCCGCTGGTCCGGCACGCCGGCGGCACGGTCACCTGGTGGGAGGTCGCCGGGGGCCCGCCGCTCGGCCTGCCCGTCGAGTGGGGCGCCGCGGTCTACCCGCACCGCCGCTTCCACCTCCGGCCCGGCGACACCGTCGTCCTCTACAGCGACGGCCTCGTGGAACGCCCCGGCGAGGACCTCGACCAGGGACTCGCCCGGCTCGCGTCGGTCCTCTCGGCCGGCCCCGCCGACCTGGACGCCCTGGCCGACCACCTCCGTGACAGCCTCACCGAACGGATCGACGCCGAGGACGACGCGGCCCTGCTGATGCTCCAGCTCGACGGTTCCCCGGACGCCTGAGCGGCTCCGGCGCCCCTTCCCCCGGCCCTCCCGGCCCGCCGGGCACGGCCGCGCCCGGAGCCGTCGGGAGCCGCCGGGGGCCGTCCGGACGGCCCCCGGCGGCTCCGTCCGGGTCACGATCCCGGCACGAACCGTCCGGCTTCGGTGATCCGCCGCAGGAACCGGCGGGTGCGGTCGTGCCGGGGGTCTCCGAAGACCTGCTCGGGGGTGCCCCGTTCGACGATCGTGCCGGCGTCGAGGAAGCACACCTGGTCGGCGACCTCGCGGGCGAAGCCCATCTCGTGGGTGGAGACCACCATGGTCAGGCCCTGCTCCTTGAGGTCGCGGACGACCGCGAGCACCTCGCCGACGAGTTCCGGGTCGAGGGCCGCGGTGATCTCGTCGAGCAGCAGCAGCCTCGGCCCGGTGGCGAGCGCGCGGACGATCGCGACCCGCTGCTGCTGGCCGCCGGACAGCCGGTCGGGGTACTCGCGGGCCTTGTCCGCGAGCCCGAGCCGGCCGAGCAGGTCCAGCGCACGCGTCTCCGCCTCGGCGCGGGCGACCCGGTGCACCCGGCGGGGGGCCAGGGTGACGTTCTCCAGGACCGTCATGTGCGGGAAGAGGTTGTACTGCTGGAACACCACGCCGATGCGCCGCCGGACGGCGTCCTGGTCGGCCGCCGGGTCGGTGATCTCCTCGCCGTCCAGCAGGACGGCGCCGTCGTCGATCTCCTCCAGCAGGTTGGCGCAGCGCATCAGCGTCGACTTGCCGGAGCCGGAGGCGCCGATCAGCACGGTCACGGAGTGCGCGGGCACGGCCAGGTCGACGCTCCGCAGCACGACGTGGTCGCCGAAGGCCTTGCGGACCTCCTGCAGGGCCAGCACGGGCACCGCCGGATCCACCGCCGTCACACCGCACCTCCTTGGTGGCGCCGCCCGTCGGCGCGGGCCGTCACCCAGTCCGTGAAGCGCGTGAGCGGCACGGTCAGCAGGATGAAGACGAGCGCCGAGACGAGGTAGGGCGTGTAGTTGAAGGTCTGGGCCGTGATGATCTTCGCCGCGAAGACGGCGTCGATGACGCCGCCGATCGACACCAGGCCGGTGTCCTTCTGCAGCGAGACCAGGTTGTTGAGCAGCGGTGGCACGACCCGCCGCACCGCCTGCGGCAGGACGACGTACCGCATGGCCTGGGCGTTGGTCAGGCCCAGGGACCGGGCGGCGGCCCGCTGGCTCGGGTGGACGGACTGGATGCCGGCCCGGAACACCTCGGACACGTACGCCGAGTACGTCAGGACGAGCGCGGCACCGCCGAGCAGCAGCGGGTCGGTGGTGACGCCGGTCAGCCGCAGCGCCGGCACGCCGGTGATCATGACGAGCAGGCAGATGATCATCGGCAGGCCGAGGAAGAAGTCCACGTACGCCGTCACCAGGAGCCGCACCGGCAGGAACACCGGCCCCCGCAGCGTGCGCAGCAGGGCCAGCACCAGGCCGAGCACCAGGATCAGCACGCCGCAGACGGCCATCAGCTCCAGGTTGACCCGCAGGCCGCGGAGCACCTCCGGCAGTGCCTGCCGCGCGTAGGAGGCGTCGAAGAACGTCTCCCGGGTGCGCTGCCAGCCGGGCGAGCCGACGACGACGAGGTACAGCACGACCGCCGTCACCGCCGTGCTGACGGCGGCGATCAGCGCCGAGCGGCGGGCCTGCCGCCGGCGGTACGCCTCACGGGCGAGCCGCCGGGCGGACGGCCGGTACGGGGCCTCCGCACCGTCCGCCGCCGGCGGCACGCTCCCGGCCGTGGCGGCGCTCACCCGAGGACCGGCGCGGAGACCGCGTCGGACAGCCACTGCTTCTCCAGGCGGGCCAGGGTGCCGTCGGTGCGCAGCGCGTCCACCGCGGCGGTGACGCAGCCGGTCAGCGCGCTGCCCTTGTCCAGCACGAGGCCGAACTGCTCGGTGCCGCCGCCGGCGTTCTGCAGCTGGCCGACCACCTGGGCGTCGGTGACCTCCGCGCCGGTGACGTAGAAGGCGGTCGGCAGGTCGAGCACCAGCGCGTCGATCTGACCGTTCTTCAGCGCGGTCTTGGCGAGGTCGTTGCTGTCGAAGACGGCCGGCTGCGTGGTGGGGGCGATCTGGCCGGTGACGGCGGTCAGGCTGGTGGAGCCGACCTGCGCGCCCAGCTTGACGCCCTTGAGGTCGGCGAGGCTCTTCGCCGAGGCCGCCTTGGAGCCCTTGAGCGCGACGACGGCCTGGCGGACGTCGTAGTAGCCGGAGGAGAAGTCGACCGACTTCTTGCGGTCGTCGTTGATCGACACCTGGTTGATGTCGAAGTCGAAGTCCTTGGCGCCGGGGGCGAACGCCTTGTCGAACGGGCTGACCGTCCAGGTGACCTTGTCCTGCGGGTAGCCGAGCCGGTCGGCGACGGCGTACGCGACGGCGGACTCGAAGCCCTTGCCGTTCGCCGGGGCGTCGTCGGCGAACCAGGGTGCGTAGGCGGGCTTGTCGGTGCCGATCGTCAGGGTGCCGGCCTTGTGGGTGGCCAGCGCGCCCTTCGCGCAGGTGGCGGCCGACCCCTGACCGGCCCCGCTCGCGGCGGCCGGGCCGGAGGTGGCCGTGTCCTGCGGTGCGCAGGCGGCGAGCACCGAGGCGGCGAGCAGGAGAGCGGCCAGCGACGCGGGGCCGGTCGGACGGCTCGTGGGGCCGGTCGGGCGGCTCGCAGAAGCGGAAGTCATGTCGGGACTCCAGAGGGAGGGGAGGGAGGGCTGCGCGCACCGGTCCGCAGGGCGGGACACCGGTGCGCGCGGTGAGGGCGGCGCGATGGGGCCGGCCCGGCGGCCGGATGCCGCCGCCGGGGGCGGGGCGGGGCAGTGGCGGGGCAGGGGCAGCGCGTCCGCGGTGCCCCCGATGCCGCGTCAGAAGCCCGGACAGCGACCGGTGCGACGACAGGAGGGCACCCGGATCGGTTCGGCGCGGCGGATCGCCGCCCGCTGAAGGGCCGGGAGCATGGCGGGAGGTTCGCACCCCGAGCGCACGCCTGTCCAGAAGCGTCCGGATTCTGTCCACATTCCGGACAGCCCGTCGCAGCCGCCGCACCGTTCCCCCGCCGTCGGGCCGGACGCCCCGGACCCTCGGACCTCACGAGGGCGGCATCAGCACGGTGTCGACGATCTGCACGTTCGCGTTGGCGGTCTGCACGTTGCCGCAGAGCACCCTGGCGGTGCCGTTGACGGTGAGGTCCTCGCCGGAGCCGGTCACCGTGACCTTGCCGCCCTCCAGGGTGGTGTGGCCGCCGGGCAGGGCGGCGGGGGCGAGGCGCTCCGGCACGACGTGGTACGTCAGCACCCTGGTGAGCTCGGCCTTGTCGGCGAGCAGGGCGTCCAGGTCGGCCTTCGGGATCTTCGCGAAGGCGGCGTCGGTCGGCGCGATGACGGTGACGCCCTTCGCCGAGTTCAGGGTGTCGACCAGGCCCGCCCGGGTGACGGCGGCGACGAGGGTGGAGAGCTGCGGGTTGTTGGACGCCGCGGTGGCGACCGGCTGCTCGGCCATGTCGGCGAACGACCCGGCGCCGTCCTTCGGCACCGAGGCGCAGGCGGTGCCGAACGGCGCGGACGCCGGGGTGGCCGACGGGGCGGCGGACGGTGATCCCGCGGCAGCCGCCGGGCTGCTCGCCGAGCCCGTACCGCTGCCGGAGCCGCCACCGGAGGAACCGTCACCGCTGCAGGCGCTCAGGCCGAGGGCGAGCGCGCCTGCGGCGAGGAGCGCGGCGAGGGACTTCGGACGGGACAACGTGGGCATGGCGTACTCCTCGACGGGGTCGACGGGGTCGGCGGCTGTCCGCCGGGTGGTGCGGCCCGGGTCGAGGTGTCGTCGGCGCTCCGCCGGCCGGCCGCGGACGGGCTCCGGGCCTGCGTCACCAGCGGCGGGTGCGGCCGGGGAGCGGCGGAGCCGCGGGCCGGGAGGGGGCCGCGGGCGCGAGGTGGGCGGTCACGGTCTTGCCGGTGCCCGTGTCGAGGGTGATGGTCACCGTGTCGCAGAGGGCGGCGACCAGCGTCAGGCCCCGGCCGGCCGTGGCGGTGCGGGCGTCGGCGTGGCGGCGCACCGGCAGCTCGCGGCCGCCGTCGCTGACGGACACGTCGAGGCCGTGGGGGCCACCGGCCAGCCGGAGGCTGCCCGGACCGTGGGTGTGGCGGATCGAGTTGGTGACGAGTTCGCTGATGACGAGCAGGGCGTCGTCGCACAGCGGGCGGGGCAGGTGGGCCCGGGTGAGGTAGGCGCGGGCGTGGTCCCGCAGGCCGCGCACGCACTGGGGCCGGTCGGTGAAGTGCTCGCTCCAGTCGGCGGCCTCGGGGTCGGCCGTCGGCCGCGCCGCCGTCGCGGGGACGGGCGCGGGGGCTGGGGCGGGGGCTGGGGCGGGCGTGCGGGCTGGTGGTCGGGGCTGTGCGGTGGCGGTGGTCATGACCGGACGCTTCCGTGACGTGGGGGCGGGGGCGGCCGCCCCGGGGCGGCGCCGGACGGGTGGGGCCCCCGGCGGGGGGGGGAGGGCCCGGCGCCTCGGGGCGCCGGGCCGTCGGAGTTCCGTCGGTGACGGTGGTCAGCGGCAGTACCAGCCGGCCGCGACCCACGTCTTCTCCCAGTGCGCCGGGATCCACTTGTGCTCCCACCCGGCCTTGTGCCACACCTTGTGCCAGTACCCGTGGTGCCAGTGGTGGTGGGAGTCCCACCAACCTGGGTGCCACTGGTTCTGCCAGTAGCCCGCGTGCCAGACCTTCTGCCAGTGGCCGGCCACGTGCTGGTTCTCCCAGTGCGCCGGGTACCAGCGGCACTCCTTGTCGTGCGAGACCGCGGACACGGTCGGCGCCGACGCCGTGGTCGTCGCCGAGGCCGACGTCGCGGACGTCGCCACGGCGGCACCGCCGCCGAGCATCACGCAGGTCGCCGCGACCGCAAACGACCGCTTCGTTCGCATGGCATGCATCGTCCTGCCCTTCCTTCCTGACGTTCCGTCACCCGGCCCGGTGGGTCCGGCGCGGAGTGCGCCGGTCGTCACGCTGGGGGTCGAGGTGCGTTCCATGACCTTGATTCGCACGCGAGCCCGGCGCGGACGGGACGGTCGGCGGGAAAGTACGGTCAATTCTTCAACCGTCGGACGTCCTACGGTCCCCGCTCACGGGCGCAGCTCCAGTACGGGCCACGCGGCTTCGGCCACGCCTGCGGTGCGGGCGGGGCCGGCGGGGCGGCTCGCGGGCCGCCCCGGGCCGGCCGGTCGTCAGCCGAGGTTGGCGCAGGCGTTGCCGAACGCCGGGTTGAGCAGGCCGACGACGCCGGCGGTGTTGCCGCAGGCGTTCACGGGCACGTGGACGGGCACCTGGATCAGGTTGCCCGACAGCACGCCGGGCGAGCCCGCGGCGAGGCCGGAGGCTCCCGCGCTCGCCGCCGCAGCACCGGCGGCGAGCAGGACGGCACCGGCGGCGAACCCGGCGACGGCACACGAGGTACGGACGAAGGCCATGGTGGCTCTCCCTTTGTGCGAAACGAATCGGACGGACGGTCAGCTGATGTGCTGACAGGGGCGATTCGCCGCCCGCGGGACCGCGGTTCGGTGCCCGCCCCGGGATCCACCCGATCGGCCCAGGCGGCGGGCCCGCGGACGGCCGGGAAGTCCCGGCCGTTCCACGAGCAGCCGCTGACCGGCCCCCGGGCCGGCCTGTGCCGAACGGGAGGCGATGCACCTGTCCGCAGTCCATGCCGCACGGCCCGGAGGCCGCCCGTGTCCGCCGTCCCCCGGCGGCCCGCGCGCCGGGAGGGCGGTGCGGGCCGTCGCGGCCGTGTCAGCTCTCGGTGGACCTCGCCCAGAGGTTGAGGCCGGCGTCGGTGGCGTAGCGGTCGATCTCCGCGAGTTCCTCCGCGGTGAGCGGGGCGCTGCGGACCGCGGCGACGTTGTTCTCCAGTTGCCCCACCGACGAGGCGCCGATCAGGGCGGACGTCATCCGGGGGTCGCGCAGGAGCCAGGTCAGGGCGAGCTGGGCGAGGGACTGGCCGCGGCCGGACGCGATCGTGTTCAGCCCGCGGAGCTTCCCCAGGGTCTCCTCCGTGATGCTCGACGGGTCGAGCGAGGTGCCGCGGGAGGCGCGTGATCCGGCCGGGATGCCGTCCAGGTAGCGGTCCGTCAGGATGCCCTGCGCGAGCGGGGCGAAGCCGATGCAGCCGGCGCCCTCGGCCGCCAGCACGTCGAGCAGCCCGTCGTCCTCGATCCAGCGGTTGAGCATCGAGTACGACGGCTGGTGGATGAGCAGCGGCACCCCGAGGCCGCGGAGGATCTCCGCCGCCCGGCGCGTCCGGTCGGCGCTGTAGGAGGAGACGCCCGCGTAGAGGGCCTTGCCCTGCTGCACCGCCGAGGCGAGGGCGCCCATCGTCTCCTCGATCGGGGTGTCGGGGTCGAAGCGGTGGGAGTAGAAGATGTCCACGTACTCCAGGCCCATCCGCCGGAGCGACTGGTCGAGGCTGGCGGTGAGGTACTTGCGCGAGCCCCACTCGCCGTACGGGCCGGGCCACATGTCGTAGCCGGCCTTGGTCGAGATGACGAGCTCGTCGCGGTACGGGCGGAAGTCCGCCGCGAGGTGGCGGCCGAAGTTGGCCTCGGCGGCGCCGTACGGCGGGCCGTAGTTGTTGGCGAGGTCGAAGTGGGTCACGCCGAGGTCGAAGGCGCGGCGCAGGATGGCGCGCTGCGACGCGAAGCCGCGGTCGTCCCCGAAGTTGTGCCACAGCCCGAGCGAGATCTCCGGGAGGCGGAGTCCGCTCCAGCCGGTGCGGCGGTAGCGCATGGAGCCGTCGTAGCGGCTCTCGGCGGCCCGGTACGGCGAGCTGGTCATCTGGTTACCTCCTGGGAGGGTCCGCGGCCGGGTGCGGCCGGACGCGTGGGAGCTGCGGCGCGGGGGGCCGTCCCACCGGGTCGGACCGGCCGTGCCGTGCGCCCCTCGACCGGGCGGGTGCCCCCCGAGGCATTCATCCGAAGGGGTGAGGCGGCGCCGAACGGGAATACCTTCCTACCGTCCGGCACTGTGGCCGGTATGGCTACTCTCGGACTGATCGGCAGCGGCAACATCGGCGGCACCCTGGCCCGGCTCGCAGTCGCGGCCGGCCTCGACGTCGTCCTCAGCAACTCGCGCGGCCCGGAGACCCTCGCCGGCCTGGTCGCGGAGCTCGGCCCGCGGGCCCGTGCCGCGACACCCGCCGAGGCGGCCGCCGCCGGCGACTGGGTGGTGGTGACGGTGCCGCTGAAGAACTACCTCCAGGTGCCCGTCGACCCGCTGGCCGGCCGCACCGTGCTCGACACCAACAACTACTACCCGCAGCGCGACGGCCGGATCGCGCGGCTCGACTCGGGCGAGACCACCAGCAGCGGCCTCCTGCAGGAGCACCTGGTCGGCGCGCACGTGGTCAAGGCGTTCAACAACATCTACTTCGGGCACCTGGCCTCGCTCGCACGCCCGGCCGGCGCACCGGACCGTACCGCGCTGCCCGTCGCCGGCGACGACCCCGCGGCCAAGGCGCACGCGGCCGCCCTGCTGGACGCCCTCGGCTTCGACACGGTCGATGCGGGGCCGCTCCCGGAGGGCCGGCGCTTCCAGCCCGGCACACCGGCCTACGGCCTGCCCTACCTGAAGGATCCGGCCGGCGACCTGTCCACCGACCCCGGCAGCCCCGCCGCCGCATCGACCGTCCGGGAGGCACTCGCGGCAGCCACCGCCTGACACCGCCCGTGCCGGCACCGCCCCCGGCCGACACCGCCCGCGCGTCCCGGCGGCATCACATACCGGGGAGGGGTATGGTCGGTGCGGTGCCAGGTGCCGTTCCCGGCCTGCGCCGCACCACCCCCGCTCCGGCACGGAGGACGCACGGTGAACGGCGCCACGACCGACAGGACGGCCTTGCGCCGACTGCTCGCCGTCTCCGCGCTGCTGCTGGGCCTGTTCCTGATGCACGGATCCCCCGCCGGCGCGGCCGGCTGCACGGGTGCGCCCGCTGTCGGGGCGGGAGGTTCCACCGAGCACTCCCCCACCAGCCACACCCGAGGCCGTTCGGACCGCACCACCGCTCTCCGGGCTTCCGCCGCATCCGCCGACACCACCCGCGGCGCCGCGCTGCCGAGCCCCGGGCTGCTGCGCGCGGGCGACCGCTCGGGCGGCGAGCTGTGCGTCTCCACCCCGGCCCGGGCCCGTACCCCCGCGGGACGGCCCTCGCTGCCCGGGTCCGCCGCGCTCGTGCTGCCTGCCGGGTGGCTTCCGTCGTGGCGCGTCCTCGCCCGATCGGTCCTGCGACGGCGCGGGCCGCCGTCGCCGGGCAGGGCGGTGCTCATCCGGGTGTGCGTCGCGCGGACGTGACAGGCCCCACCCGGCCCCTCGCCGGACCGGGCCCGTGTCCTGCCGTCCGCGCGCGCCGTCGCGCACCCACCGGAAGATCGACGATGCCCTCCTTCACCCACCCCGCCCCCCGCCACCGCCGCGTACGGGCTGCCGCCGGGGCCCTCGCCCTCGCGGCCCTGCTGACCGCCTGCGGTTCGGCCGGCACCGCCCACGACATGGCCGGCATGCACCACGGCTCCACCCCCGCGGATGCGGGCAGCGGTGGCGCGACCCCGTCGTCGCCGTCGCTGCACGGCGCGGGCGACGACGTGCCGGACACGGACGGCGCCGACGGCCTGTCCGACCACCGGGCCGGCTACCGCTTCGCCGCAACGGCCACGACGCTGCCCGCGGGCACCGCCACCGGCCTCGACTTCTCGATCACCGGCCCGGACGACCGCCCGGTCACCGCGTTCGCCGTGGAGCAGACCGAGCGCATGCACCTCTACGCCGTCCGCTCCGACCTGACCGGCTTCCAGCACCTGCACCCCGTCATGGCCCCGGACGGCACCTGGCGCGCACCGCTCGCCGCGCTCACCCCCGGCTCCTGGCGCGTCTACACCTCGTTCACGCCGGACAGCGGCGCCGGGAAGGGCACCGCCATGGTCCTCTCCCGCACCGTCACCGTCGACGGGGACGCCACTGCCGAGCCGCTGCCCGCCCCCGCTGCCACGGCCGTCGCGGACGGCTACACGGTGACCGTCCAGGGCGACCCGGCGGCGCTCACCGGCCACGGGTTGACGATCGGCATCACCAGGGACGGCCGTCCGGTCACCGACCTGCAGCCGTACCTCGACGCGTACGCCCATCTCACGGCCTTCCACGAGGGCGACGCGGCGTTCGCCCACCTGCACCCCGTGAGCCGTGCCGACGGCGACCACGGCGGCCCGGACCTGTCGTTCCACGGGGAGTTCGGTCGCTCCGGCCTCTGGAGGCTGTTCCTCCAGTTCCGGACCGCGGGGCAGCTCCACACCGCCGCCCTGACCGTCCGGACCGGCTGACCGCCCGCGACGCGACGCCTGCGCCTCCCAGGCCCACGGTCCCGGTCCGGGACGGCTGCACGGGACGGCCGCGCGGGACGGCCGCACGACGGATGCAGCAGGCGGCGGGCGGGGCGACGTACCCCGCCCACGACTCTGTTGCGTATTTCGGCCGGGGCTATGCGGTGAGTTGGTAGGCGAGGCGGGACAGTCGGCTTGTCCGGGGCTTGCGGGGTTGATCGGGTTGTCGGCTGGTCCAGTGGGCGTCGGGTCGGATGA
>NZ_BPRL01000040.1:0-108629 GCF_045862635.1 Kitasatospora sp. NE20-6 | reverse complement strand
GGAAACGGCCCTGCTCGTCGACCTCGGCCGCGTACGGGGCGATCTTGGCCTCGGCCAGCGAACGGATCGCGTCCCGGAGCATGTCGTGCTCCTCGGTCGGCCGGAAGAGGTCGGAATCAGACATGTGGGTCCTCGTGAGGTCGGCGGGCGGTTCAGTGGACGGAGCGGCGGGCGGCGATCCGCTCCTTGAGGGCGTGCAGGTCGGCGGCCGGGTGGTGGTGCCCGGCCCGGACCACGCCGGTGATGCGGTGCAGGTTGTCCACGCTCTCGACGGGGTTGCCGTCGAGGAGGACGAGGTCGGCGTTCCGGCCGGGGGCGACGGTGCCCGCCGTGCCGGTGGTGCCGAGGAACTCCGCGGGGAGCAGGGTGGTCATCTGCAGGATGCGCAGGGGGCCGAGGCCGGCGCGGGCGAGCTCGTCGAACTCGTGGTGGAGGGCGGCGCCGGGGACCTCCCAGGCGGCGCCGGAGGAGTCGCTGCCGGCGAGCATCCGCACGCCCGCGTCGTCGAGGAGTTTCGTCAGTTCCAGCTGACGCCGGTAGGCGGCCCTGAAGGTGGCGCGGGCCTCGGGCGGGAACCGGGCGAACTTCTCGGCCGCGGCCTCCCAGTCCTTGATCACGGACGGGGCGACGTAGCGCAGGTCCGGGTCGGCACGGAAGGAGGGGTCGTCGCAGAGCTGGCTGGTCCGTTCCCGGATCAGCGTGGGGACGTGCCAGGTGCCGTCGGCGGCGAAGCGTTCCGCCATGGTGCGGGCGAGGTCGGCGTCGAAGGTTCCGAGGGCGTGGTCGAGGATCTCGATGTCCGCGGGCCTGTTGAGGTTGACGGGGTTGACGACGGCCTTGGCGATGATCCGGCCCAGGAGGAGTTCGAGGAAGGGGATCCTGAACGGCGGCAGTTTGATCTTCGGGCGGGATCCGGCCGCCTCCTGCACGTGGTGCCCGTCGGTGGAGCAGCAGGCGAACAGGCCCACGCCCGGGCCGAGGTGCTCGATGGACTTCATGCCCCGCCGGGAGGCCTCGGCGGTGTCGATGCCGGCGGGCAGGTGGCCGACGATGGGCAGGCCGAGGCGCAGCGCCTCCGCCTGGGCGTCGAAGAAGACCTCGGGGGTGACGAGCCCGACCTTGATGAAGTCGGCCCCGGCGGCGTGCTGTTCGCGGACGGCGGCGACGGCCCGGGCGGAGGTGCCGGCGTTGGCGGGAGTGAGCAGGGCCCCCGGCGTGGCGAGCAGCGCGGGCGAGGCCGCGGGCAGGTCGAGGGTGCCGGCGGTGCGGCGGCGCAGCAGGTCGAGGGAGCCGGACATCTGGCGGAAGCCCGTCACGCCGTGGGCGAGCATGAGTTCCAGGGCGCCGGTGGGGTCCGTGCGGCGGTCGAGCGGGTGGGCGTGCATGTCGACGAAGCCGGGGACGACGTACGTTCCCCGGGCGTCGACGGTGACGGCCCCGGCCGGGGCGGTGATGCCGGGGCGGACCTCGGCGATGCGGCCGTCGCGGACGAGCACGTCGGTGTCCGTGGCCAGGGTGCCGTCCCGCGTGTCGACGACGGTGGCGGAGCTGAGCAGCAGGGCGGGGCGGGGCCCGCTGCCCGGGCCCGGCTGCGGCGGTGCGGTGGTCATCGGGGGGCTCCTGGTGGTCCGGGGAACGTGTCCGGGGTGCGGGGTTCGCGGTGGTCCGTCACGGGCGGTGCAGCAGCCGGTGGGCGTTGCGGGTGGTGAGGGTGCGCCAGGTGTCGGCCGCCGTGTGCGGGGGTGCGGCGTCGACGGAGCGGATCTGGGCCGCGACGGCCGGGGCGGGGGTCCAGCAGTAGTCGCTGCCGTAGAGGATCCGGTCGGGGCCGAAGGCGGCGAGCAGGGCGGGGACCTGGCGGGGGAAGGGGGTGCCGGCGGTGTCGTACCAGAGCGTGCGGAGCTGTTCCTGGACGGTGGGCGTGTCCGGGTCGTGGTCGGCGCCGGCCATGCCGGTGCGGAAGAGCTCCATCCGGTCGGCGAGCAGGGGCAGTGCGCCGCCGCCGTGGGTGAGGACCCACCGGATGCCGGGGTACCGGGTGAGGACGCCGCCCAGGACGAGGTCGCTCGCGGCGCGTGCGGAGTCGAAGAGGAACTCCAGCATCGGGCGGGGCCGGCCGAGTGACACGGCGTCGGCGTGGGGCGGGGAGGTGGGGTGGACGAAGACGGTCGCGCGGCGGCGGTCCAGCTCGGCCCAGAGGGGTTCGTTGCGGGGGTCGCCGAGGTAGACGCCGTGGTGGTTGGTCTCGACCGCGACGCCGTCGGCGCCCAGGACGTCGAGGGCGTGGGCGAGTTCGTGCAGGGCGCCCTCGACGTCGGGCAGCGGCAGCGAGGCGAAGTGGCCGAAGCGGGTGGGGTGCCGGTCGCGGACCTGCGCGGCGAAGTCGTTGACCTCGCGGCTGAGGGCGCGGGCGGCGGGGTCGTCGCCGAAGTGGACGCCCGGGGAGGAGACGGAGAGGACGGAGGTGCGGATCCCGTGGCGGTCCATGAGGTCGAGGTGCGCCTCGGGGCTCCAGTCGGGCCACCCGGGCATGCCGTCGGGGTGGGTGTGTCCGGCGGCCTTCGCCGCGGCGGTGTAGCCGTCGGTCACGAAGTGGGCGTGCACGTCGATCAGGGCGGAGGGGTCGGGGGTCACGGGGCGGGTGGTCATCGGGTGGCTCGTTTCGTCGGCCGTGCCGGCCGGGTGCGGGGTGGTCTCAGGTCCGGGCGAAGCGGGTGAAGTACAGGAGGGCGTCGTAGTCGTCGACGGCCTCGCGGCTGACGACGTCGCCGACGGCGGCGCCCTGGAGGAGGCGTTTGACGGGCACCTCCAGCTTCTTGCCGGTGCGGGTGTGCGGCACGGCGGGCACGGCGAGGACGGTGTCGGGGACGTGCCGCGGCGAGGCCTGGGTGCGCAGGGCGGTGCCGATGCGGGCGCGGAGGTCGTCGGTGAGTTCGTGGCCCGGTTCCAGCACCACGAAGAGCGGCATCCAGTAGCCGCCGTCGGGGAGTTCGGCGCCGATGACGAGGCTCTCGCGGATCCCGGGGAGGTCGTCGACGACGGCGTAGACGTCGGCGCTGCCGAGGCGCACGCCCTGGCGGTTGAGGGTGGAGTCGGAGCGTCCGGAGACGACGACGCCGCCGTGGGGGGTGGTGGTCATCCAGTCGCCGTGCCGCCAGACGCCGGGATAGGCGCTGAAGTAGGCGTCGTGGTAGCGGCTGCCGTCGGGGTCGTTCCAGAAGGAGAGCGGCATGGACGGCATGGGGCGGGTGACGACGAGTTCGCCGACCTGGTCGACGACGGGGCGGCCGTGCGCGTCCCAGGCCTCCAGGGCGACTCCGAGCAGCGGGGCGGATATCTCGCCCGGCCGGACGGGGACGGTCGGGACGCCGCCGGCGAAGCCGCTGACGATGTCCGTGCCGCCGCTGGTGGACGCCACCTGCACGCCGCTCCCGACGTGGTCGCGGACCCAGAAGTAGCAGGCCGCGGGCAGGGGCGCGCCGGTGGAGCCGAGGGTGCGCAGCGCCGACAGGTCGAGGTCGCGGCCGGGTTCGAGGCCGGCCTTGGCGGAGGCGAGGAGGTAGCCGGGGCTGACGCCGAGGACGGACACGCGGTGCCGGTCGGCGAGCTCCCACAGGCGCTGCGGTGCGGGGTGGCCGGGGCTGCCGTCGTAGAGGACGATCGTGGCGCCGACGAGCAGGCCGGAGACCACCATGTTCCACATCATCCAGTTGGTGGTGGTGTACCAGAGGAAGCGGTCGCCGGGGTGCAGGTCGAGGTGGAGGCCGAGCAGCTTGTGGTGGTCGAGCAGGACGCCGCCGTGGCCGTGCACGATGCCCTTGGGGGCGCCGGTGGTGCCGGAGGAGAACAGCACCCACAGCGGCGCGTCGAAGGGGAGGCGTTCGAAGAGCGGCTCGTGGTCGCCGGCGGTGGCGTCCTCCCACGCGGTGGTGGAGGGGTCCGCGGGCAGGGGCCGGCCGAGGACGGGGACGTGCACGGTGTGCCGGAGGGTGGGCAGGGCCCGGCGCAGGTCCTCGGCCTCGTCGCCGCGGTCGTGCAGGGTGCCGTTCCAGCGGTAGCCGTCGGCGGTGAAGAGGACGACGGGCTCCAGCTGGGCGAAGCGGGCCGCGGCTCCCTGCGCGCCGTAGTCCTGGCCGCAGGCCGACCAGACGGCGCCGACGGCGGCGGTGGCGAGGAAGGCGACGACGGTGTGGACGGTGTTGGGCAGGTAGCCGACGACCCGGTCGCCCGGGGTGACGCCCTGCCCGCGCAGCCAGGCGGCCAGGGCGCCGACCCGGGCGCGCAGTTCGGCCCGGGTGACGGTGACGGTGGTGCCGTCCTCGCCCTCGGAGATCACCGCGGGTTCGCTGTCGTCGTCGCCGCGCAGTGCGTGCTCGGCGTAGTTGAGCCGGGTGCCGGGGAACCAGCGGGTGGCGGGCATCGGCGCGTCGTCGAGGACGCGCTCGTACGGCGTGTCGGAGCGGATGTCGAAGAAGTCCCACACCGCGGACCAGAAGCCGGCGAGGTCCTGGACCGACCACCTCCACAGGGACCGGTAGTCGGGGTGGGCGGTACCGGTCCGCAGGGCGACGAACTCGGTGAACCTGGCGATGCGGGAGTGTTCCGCGGCCGCCGGGTCGGGGGCCCAGATCGGCGGGTGGGACATGGCGGCGTTCTCCTACTGCTTCGCGGGCGCGGCGTGGGCGCCGGTCATGAGTTCGGCGAGGTCCTCGGGGGCGAGGAAGGAGGGCGGCGGCGGGGCGCCCCACGCCCACAGCGCCTTGGCGCCCTCCCAGACGCCGGGTGTCCACAGGGCGTCCTCGACGATGCAGTCGAGGTCGGAGTAGTACTCGGAGAAGGTGCCGGCCGGGTCCTTGAGGTACCAGAAGAAGTTGGAGCCGATGAAGTGCCGGCCCAGGCCCCAGGTGTGCCGGTCGGGGTCGGCCTCCAGCATGGCGGTGGCGCCGCGGCCGACCTCGTCGACGTCGTCGACCTGCCAGGAGGTGTGGTGCAGGAACGCCACCGGCGCCTGCTGGACGAGGACGTTGTGGTGGTCGGTCGAGCAGCGCATGAACGCGGCCAGGCCCGGGACGGTGTCGCTGACCTTGAAGCCGATGCCCTGCTGGAAGAAGCGCTGGGAGAACGTCTGGTCGGTGGAGCCGAGGACGACGTGTCCGAGCTTGCGGGGCCGCACCCGGTCCTCGCGGAGGATGCCCGGGGCGCGCAGGTGCAGGCGCGCGTCGGTGCCGGGCGTGTTGTACGGCGGGGCGGGGGTCGGGGCCTGGCGGTAGCGCGGTGCGATCTCGACGCGGACGAGGACCTCGGTGCCGGGATCGACGGCGGCGACGGCGGTGGGGGTGCGGTTCACCGGGACGCCGAGGCGCTCCAGGGAGGAGGCGACCCGGTCGAGGTCGTCGGGGTCGTCGACGCCGACGCCGAGTTCGACGAGGCGGCGGCGCGGGGTGCGGACGATCCGCAGCTGGTCGCCGCCGTCGACGGTGGCGAGGACGCGCGCGTCGGCGTGGGCCGGGGTGGTGGCGCCCGGGGTGGTGGCGCCCGGGGTGGTGGCGCCCGGGGTGAGGCCGAAGTCCTCGTAGTAGGCGGCGGCCTGTTCGACGTTCGGCACGCCCATGACGATCTGGGTCAGTCTGTGCAGCGGCATGGCTCGGGCTTCCTTCCGGTGGGTGTCTTCCGATGCGGCCTGTCGTCCGACGGCCTGTCCTTCGGCGGGTGGTGTCCGGTCAGGGGGCGAGCATCGGGTTGCGCAGCGTTCCGACGCCTTCGATCCAGGTGACGAGGGTGTCGCCGGGGGCGAGGAACTTCTGGGGGTTGCGGGCGCCGCCGACGCCTGCCGGGGTGCCGGTGAAGACCAGGTCGCCGGGCAGCAGCGGGCAGACGGCCGAGAGGCGGACGACGAGTTCCCGCACGTCGAAGATCATGTTCGAGGTGCGGCTCTTCTGCAGGACCTCGCCGTCCTCCAGCATGCAGCCGAGCTCCAGGTCGTCCGGGTCGGCGAGTTCGTCGACGGTGACCAGCTCGGGGCCGGTGGGGGCGAAGCCGGGGTAGGACTTGGCGAGGGAGAACTGCGGCGCGGGGCCGGTCAGTTGCAGTCGGCGCTCGGAGAGGTCCTGGCCGACGGTGACTCCGGCGACGTGCGACCACGCGGTCTCGCGGGTGGCGCGGTGGCAGTGGCGGCCGATGACGAGGACCAGCTCGGCCTCCCAGTCCACCAGGCCCTCGGGCAGGGTGACGGCCTGCTCGTGCCCGGTGAGCGAGGACGGGAACTTGGTGAAGACGGCCGGCTCGGTGGGGATCTGCAGGCCGGACTCCGCCACGTGGTCGCGGTAGTTCAGGCCGACGGCGAAGACCTGGGCCGGGCGGGGCACCGGCGGGCCGAACGGCGCGCCGGCGACCGGGGTGGTGGGCGCGGCACGGCCGGCCGGATCGGCCCGCAGGTACTCGCCCGCCCAGTGGGTGAAGGCCTCCCAGTCGGCGAACAGCCCTTGCGGGTCGGGGCCGAACCTGCCGTCACTGGCCGCCTCCACGTCGAGGTAGCCGTCGGCGAGGCGCAGGGCCGTCCGTCCGTCGATGTTCGCCAGGCGCATGGTGTCTCTCCCGCTCCGGTGCCCTGCCGCTCTGTCGCGCCGGGCTCTGACACGCAGTGTTCACGCAAATTATCGCCAAGGCAAGAGATTAACGATAATTGTTCCTCATAGCGCTTCCTGCTACCCTCTGCGACCATGGCGGGAGAAAAGGCGACACGAGCAGGCACGGTCCACGCGCTGATCCGCGAGGAGATCTTCCAGGGACGGCTGCAGCCCGGGCAGCGGCTGCGCCTGGTCGAACTCGCCCAGCGCTTCACGGTCAGCCAGTCCGTCGTCCGTGAGGCCCTGACCCGCCTGTCCGAACAGGGCCTGGTCACCGCCGCACCCCAGCAGGGCTTCAGCGTGGTCGCCCTCTCCCTGCAGCACCTCGACGAACTCACCGAGGCCCGCGTCGAGATCGAGTCGCTGGTGCTGCGCCGCGCCGTCGAACGCGGCGACCTCCGGTGGGAGGCGGCCGCCGTCGCCGCCCACCACCAGCTGGCCGGCACACCCACCACGCTCCCCGACGGCAGCCCCGACCCGGAGTGGTTCGCCGTCCACGAACGCTTCCACCAGGCCCTGCTCGCCGGCTGCGGCAACGACCGGCTGCTCGCCGTCACCATGGCCCTGCGCGACGCCGCCACGCTCTACCGCCGCTGGTCCCGCCCCGTCGGACACGACTACGACCGCGACGTCGCCCACGAGCACCAGCAACTCCTCGACGCCGTCCTCGCCCGGGACGCCACCACGGCCTCCCGACTCCTCGCCGAGCACATCGACCGCACCTCCGCCTCCCTGCGCACCGTCGTCCGCGCCGAGACCGAACCCGTCGGCTGACCGCCCCCACCCGTCCGCTCCACCCACCCACCGCTGTCGCCCGCCCTGTTCGCCCGTCCCTGTCCGCCGGCTCCGGCCGGTCGACACATCCGGGCGACCGCGCCACGCTGGTGGCGATGCCCTGAACCACCGGAGGCAGCCTTGGAAGAGACGGGCACGGCACCGCCCGGCAGCGGTGGATCCCCCTACGAGGGGACGGTCCCCGCCCCCGAGAACGGTGCCGACTGGCTGCGCCGGCTGGCACCGCCGGACACGGCGCAGGAGCTCACGCCGGCCAGCTCGCCGCGCACCCGGGCCGAGACCGAGGCCTGTCTCGGCCCTGCCCCGGTCGTGTGGGCCGTCGCGACGGGCCACACGATGGCCGAGACCATCGCCGCCGAGGTGCCCGAACTCGGCGGCGGCGCGGAGCCGTTCGAGACGCTGCGGATGGGCACCGAGTCCTCCGTGCTGTGGGCCCTGCTGCTGCTCGCCGATTCGGCCGCCCGCACGCCGGCCCCGGACGAGGCCCTGCAGGGCGACCGTGACTTCGTCCGCCGCGGCATCCCGCTCGACAAGGTGCTGCGGGGCATCCGGCTCGGCCACGCCGGCCTGGCCCACGCCCTGATGGCCGCCTGCCGCGAACTGACACCGCCGGAGCGGCGCGCCGAACACATGCAGCACCTCTCCGACACCCTCTTCCGCTTCATCGACGGCTTCTCCTCCCGGATGACCGAGGAGTACCTGGCCGAGCACGACCGCTGGCTGACCGGCAACGCGGCCGCCCGGCAGGAAACCGTCCGGGCGATCCTGGACGGTGAGCCGGTCGACCCCGACACCGCCGGCCAGACCCTCGGCTACGCGCTGGCGCACGACCACCTCGCGATCACCGCCTGGTGCGACCCGACGGCGGGGGCCACCGGCACGGACCTCCAGCAGGCGGCCGTGGAATTCCTGCACCGCAACGGGCGCACCGCCACGCTGGTCGTGCCCACCGGCCGTACGGCCCTGTGGGCCTGGGGCTCGCGCGTCGTGACCGGCCGGTCCGACAGCGGCCGGTCCGACGGTGGCCTGCCCGGCGGTCTGTCCGGTGGCCTGCCCGGCGGGGACCGGTCCGGCGCCGGTCGGCCCGCGGAGGAGGCCACCGCGGTCCGCGCCGGCGTCCACCTCGCCTGCGGTTCCCCGCACCCGGGCCCGGCCGGCTTCCGGCAGTCCCACGAGGAGTCCGGCCGGGCGGCGCGCGTGGCCCGCACCAACCCGCAGGGCAGTCCCCCGGTCCTGCACTACCGCGACATCGAGATCGCCGCCCTGATCGGCGGCGACCTGCCCGCCGCGCGGAACTTCGTCCTCGGCGAACTGGGCGCGCTCGCGGACGACACCCCGCAGGCCGGGCAGCTCCGCGAGACCCTGCGGCACTACCTGCAGGGCGAGCGGAGCCTCATGACGACCGCGGCCCACATGCACGTGGCCCGCAACACCGTCACCTACCGGGTCAAACGCGCCCAGCAGATCCTCGGCCACGACCTCACCGAGCGGCATCTCGAAGTGCACGCCGCCCTGGCCGTCGCCCGCGCACTCGGCCCGGCCGTCCTCAGGCCGGCCGGAACGGATCCCCGCCCCGGCCGCCCGTAGCCGGCGCCGGATCAGCGGGGCGACCTGCTCCCCGATGCCGAGCAGCGCCCGCCCGTACAGCTCCGTACAGCTCCGTACAGCTCCGTACAGTTCCGTGGAGATCGCGGTGTCGATCACCGCATGGCGGATGCCGGGCCCGGCCCGCAGGAGCTAGCGGGCGGCGGCCTGCCCGGCGTCTTCGAGGACCTGGCGGGCGACGGCGTGCTGGCCCTCCCGCTCCATGGTGAGGGCCAGCCGTCGGAGGAAGGCGTCCATGAGGCCGTCGACCTCGGCCGGGTCGAGGGCCCGCCGTTCCAGGGCGATGGAGATCGCCTGGTGGAAGCCGTCGGTGTCGACCTCGGCCTTCCGCCGGTAGTAGTCGTCCCCGATGCGGCTGCGGTCGGCCGAGCCCGTGGTGTTTTGGGGGACGCGGTACCGGCAGGGGATCGTCGGGAGGTAGGCCAGGGCGCTCCCGCCGGCGGACATCCGGAACCACGCGTGCGCGTCCTCGGACGCCCGGACGTGCGGGAACGGGTGGGCGAGGGCGAGAGCGGTACGGACGGCGACGGTCGAGGTCAGCGTGGTGTACCCGGTGTCGACGCCCATGCGGATCCAGGCGTCCGGCCCCTCGACCGGGGTGGTGCGGTGGGACTCCACGATCTCGCGGAGCGAGGGGGTGAGACGGTCCTCCGCCACGGTGGCGCCGTACTCGTCGATCACGGTGAAGGTCGAGTAGACGAAGTCGACGTCGGGCCGTTCCTCGAAGACGCGCCGGGTGGCTTCGAGCCGGAGCGGGTGGGCCACGTCGTCGGCGTCCTGGAAGAGGACGATGCCCGATCCCCGGGCGTGCGCCCAGCGGGTGCCGAGGTTGCGGCAGAATCCCTGCCCGCGGTTGACCCCCTGGGGGAGGAGGAAGACCCGCTCCGGATGGGACCGGCCGAGGGCCTCCACCTGCTGCCGGGCGGCCGGTTCCGGTGAGGCGTCGTCGACGACGACGAGTTGCCAGTCCCGGTCCGTCTGGGCGAGCAGGCTCTCCACCGTGTGATGGAGGTGGTCGGCAGCTCGCGGGCCGTCGGCGTAGAGCGGCATGACGAAGGTGGCGGTTGACGTCGAAGCCATCGTGGTCCCCTGTTCCCTGTTCCTCCCGGCTCCGAGAGGGAGACGGGAGCGGTGCTGTGTGTCAGGGCGTGGTGATCCGGCACGCGGAAGGCGGCCGACCTCTGCCGGGTGCGGAGGGCTGCGACGGGACATGGGGGACGGGTGCCGGGACACTCCGGCCCGGTGCGGTGGCCGCCCGGCCGGATCGGACCCCATCGAACAGGGGCCGACATGGCCGGTCAACGAGCGGACGCCGCCACGGCTCCAGGGTCGGCCACGTGAATGATCCCTGATGTCCTGTTCAGTGCCGTTGTGTCAGCTGTGCTCACTCGTGCGGCCCGTGGGGCTGGTCGGCCCGGTGGGACGGCTGCCCGGACCGGCACCGGACGTGTCGGCGCAGCGTGCGCGGGTCGCCCGGCGACGCCGGACCCCGCGGGGAGGGGCGGTCCGGTGCCGTCGCCCGTCCGTGTCGGGAGATGGCGGGAAACCGCCGGTTGCCCGCGGCCCGCGGCCCGCGGCCCGCGGTCGGCGGCGGAGCCGGCCGGTGTTCCGTTGCTACTGGTCGCGTGCTGCGGACCGTTCGGCGACCTCGGTCCTGACCGTCTCGTGCAGCTCGTCCGACGTGAAGCCGAGGCTGCGCAGGATCTGCGCGGCCGGACCCTCCTCGACGCGGATCAGGCCCAGCAGCATGTGCTCCGTGCCGACCCGGTCGTGGCCGAGGTCGGCCGACGCGCGGGACGCCTGCTCGATGGCCTCCTTGCTGTCCGGCCGGAACGCGATGTGACCTCGCAGCGCCTTCTGACCGGCCGGCGGCAGCGCTTCCTCGATCGCGTCGCGGATGCGCTGCTCCGAACCGGCCTTCGCCGTCAGCACCTCGTACGCCAGGCCCTGCGGTTCGCCGAGCAGGCCGAGCAGGAGGTGTTCGGTGCCGATGCCGTCGTGCTTGTGCGTTCGGGCGGCCTCCTGTGCCAGCACGATGCTGTGCCGGTTCAGGTTGGTGAACCGTTCGAACGCGGCGGGCGTGTGGCGTTGCTGGGCGGCCTGCTTGGACACCCCGATGGCGTCGCCGATCTCGGTCCACGACGCGCCGGCCTGCTTGGCCTTGCCGACGTAGTGGCCGACGAGCTGGTCGCCGAGGTCGGACAGGGTGTGGGAACGGACGTGGGCCTCGCTGATGCGGGCCAGGTTGTCGGCGTCGGGGAGTTCCTCGTCGAGACGGGCGATCAGGTCGGCGAGGCTGATGTTGAGTGGGCTCATGCGTCAATCGTAGATTGACGATTCCCCGACCGTCAATCTGTAATTGACGCAGATTTCCGGCGCACCCGGCGCACCCGGCGCACCCGGCGCGGGCCGTGAGCTCGCCGTCCGGCGGAGCGGGTGCGGGCCGCTTCGGGGCAGGCTTCAGGCCGGCTCGGGGCCGGCGGTGGCGGGGTGCTGCCCCCCGCTGACCGCGTCGAGGTATTCGGCGACCGAATCCCGGTTGCGGATCAGGCAGTTGATGCGTTCGGTCATCCGGTCGCGTTCGCGGGTGAGGGTGGCGAGCATCTCGGGTGTGGCGTCGGGGAAGTGGATGGTCCGGGGCTTGTCGAGGCAGGGCAGGATCTGTTTGATGATCCTGGTCGGGAGTCCGGCGTCGAGCAGTCCCCGGATCTGCATCACCCGGTCCACGAAGCGCTCGTCGTACTCGCGGTAGCCGTTGGGGGAGCGGGTGGAGACGATCAACTGCTGCTCCTCGTAGTAGCGGAGCAGACGGCGGGACGTGTCGGTGCGTTCCGACAGTTCTCCGATGCGCACGTGACCGACCTCACATTCGACCTGATTGACCCTCACATATATGTGAGGGTTCAACCATAGCCGCCATGAGCACACGGTTGCCGGTGGACACCCAGGCAGAACCCGAGGACGACGAGCAGGCGGAGAACCGGAAGCTGCCGGTCCCGGCGCTGCTGGCGCTTGCCACGGCCGTCTTCGTCACCTGTCTGACCGAGACGATCCCGGCGGGTGTGCTGCCCGCGATGAGCGCCGACCTCGGGGTCGGCGAGTCGGCGATGGGACAGTCGGTGACGATCTACGCGATCGGGACCGCGCTCACGGCGATCCCGCTGACCCTGGCCACTGCCGCGTGGCGTCGCAGGCGGCTGCTGCTGACGGCGATGGCGGCGTTCGCCCTCGCCAACACCGTCACGGCGCTGTCGACCGCCTACACGCTGACCATGGCGGGCCGGTTCGTCGCCGGAGTGGCCGCCGGGCTGGCATGGGCGCTGCTGGCCGGGTACGCCCGCCGGATGGCGCCGGTCCCGCTGCAGGGCAAGGCGATCGCCGTCGTCATGACGGGCATTCCGGTCGCGCTGTCGCTGGGGGTGCCCGCGGGCACCTTCCTGGGCGAGGCGTTCGGCTGGAGGGTGGTGTTCCTGACGATGACGGCGCTGGCCCTGATCGTGATCGCGTGGATCACGGCGACCCTGCCGGACCACCCGGGACAGCGGCCCGGTGGCAGGACCCGCATCGTGGGGGCGCTCTCCGTCCCCGGTGTGACGCCGGTGCTCTTCGTGACCCTGCTCTTCGTGCTGGCCCACACCGTCCTGTACGCCTACATCGCGTCCTACCTCGACCACCTCGGCATGGGCCGCTCCACCGACCTCGTGCTGCTGGTCTTCGGTGTCGCCTCGATGGTGAGCATCTGGATCGTGGGCGCCCGGATCCACCACCGGCTGCGGGCCCTGACGATCGGCAGCTCGCTGCTGGTCGCGGTGGCGGCCGCCGGGCTGGGGCTGCTGTCCGACAGTCACCTGCTGGTCCACGCGGCGGCGGCGCTCTGGGGTCTCGGCTGGGGAGGCGTCCCGACCCTGCTGCAGACCGCGGTGGGCGACGCGGGCGGTGAACAGGCGGACGCCGCCCAGGCGATGCTCGTCACCCTGTGGAACGTGGCGATGGCTGCAGGCGGGGTCGTCGGCGGCGTGCTGCTGGACGCGCTCGGCGCCGGGGCCTTCCCGTGGAGCGTGCTGATCCTGATGGTCCCGGTGCTGGTCGTGGTGGTCACTGCCCGAACGCACGGGTTCCCCCGCCGGCGCGGGTGAGCGCCGCCGCCCCGCTGCCCACCGCCGGGACGCGCTGCCGCCCACCACCGACCCCGCTGCCCACCGCCGGAACCTGCCCCGCACGCCGCCGCCCCCGCTGCCCGCCGCCGACCATGCTGTCCGAGGAGACCGTCTGCCGTGCCCCTGAAACAGATCCATCTCGCCGCTCAACTCCCCGCTGTGCAGAACACCGTGGTCTGGTCGGACCCCAGCGCGGGCAGCCAGATCGCCTTCGACTCGTTCGCCCGGCTCGCCCGGACCGCCGAGCGCGGCAGGTTCGACTTCTTCTTCCTCTCCGAGGGCCTGCGGCTGCGCGAGCACAAGGGACAGGTGCACGACCTCGACGTGGCGGGCCGGCCCGAATCGCTCACCGTGCTGAGCGCGCTCTCCGCCGTCACCACGCATCTCGGGCTGGCCGCGACGGTCAACTCCACCTTCAACGAGCCGTACGAGGTGGCCCGGCGGCTGGCCACCCTGGACCACCTGAGCGAGGGCCGGGCCGCCTGGAACGTGGTGACCAGTCACGACGCCTTCACCGGCGGGAACTTCCGGCGCGGCGGTTTCCTCGACGAGGCCGACCGCTACACCCGGGCCGCCGAGTTCCTGCAGGCCGCGCGGGTGCTGTGGGACAGCTGGCGGCCGGGCGACTTCCGGGCGGACGCGGCCTCCGGCGCGTTCATCGGGGCCGGGGCGGGCGCGTTCGAGCACCGGGGCCGGCACTTCGACATCTCCGGGCGGTTCAGCACGCCCCCCGGGCCGCAGGGCCACCCGGTGATCATCCAGGCGGGGGACTCCGCCGAGGGCCGCGAGTTCGCGGCCTCCGACGCCGACGTCATCTTCAGCAGGCACGACAACCTGGCCGACGGCCGGGCCTTCTACCGCGACGTCAAGCGGCGGCTCGCCCCGTACGGCCGAGCCCCGGAGGACCTGAAGATCATTCCCTCGGTCGGCTACGTGCTCGGCGACACCGCCGCGGAGGCCGCCGAGCACGCCGCCGAGATCGCCCGCGCCCAGGTCGGCCCGCAGACGGCACTGATGCTGCTGGAGGCGGCCTGGGGCCGGGACCTGTCGGGGTACGACCCGGACGGGCCCCTGCCGGACATCGACCCGCTGCCCGACGGCGTCACCGAGGGACACTCGCAGTTCCGCAAGGGGCGGGAGCAGACCGTCCGTCGCTGGCGGGCGATCGCGGAGGCGGGCGGGCTGAGCATCCGGGGCCTGGTCACCGAGGTCACCGCGCGGCCGACCTTCGTCGGCACTCCACGCCAAGTGGCCGACTCCATGAACGAGTTCGTGCAGACCGACGCCGCCGACGGCTTCATCTTCGCCCCGCACCTGGTGCCCGGCGGGCTGGACGACCTGGTCGACCGGGTGGTCCCGCTGCTCCAGGAGATGGGCGTCCACCGCACGGAGTACACCGGCAGCACGCTCCGCGACCACCTCGGTCTGGGAGGACCGCCCCGCAGCGCGGCCGCCGTTCGTCCCAGCACGGCGGCCGTCCGTCGCAGCACGGCGGCCGCCCGTCCCGACACGGCGGCCGCCCGGGGCGGCACGGCCGGACGCACCGGTAAGGAGACGTCGTGACGCAGCTCCACCTCGCGGTCGCCCTGGACGGCACCGGCTGGCACCCGGCGTCCTGGCGGGAGCCGGGGGCCCGGCCCGCCGAGATCCTGACCGCCCGGTACTGGGCCGACCTGGTCACCGGGGCCGAACGCGGTCTGCTCGACTTCGTCACCTTCGAGGACACCCTCGGCCTGCAGACCTCCGCCTTCCACCTGCCGGACGACCGGACCGACCACGTCAGGGGCCGGCTGGACGCCGTCCTGCTCACGGCCGCGCTGGCCCCGCTGACCTCGCACATCGGGCTGGTCCCCACCACCAACGTCACCCACACCGAGCCGTTCCACGTGGCCATCGGCATCGCCTCCCTGGACCACGCGAGCCGGGGGCGGGCGGGCTGGCGTCCGCAGATCACCTCGCGCGCCGCCGACGCGGCCCACTTCGGGCGGCGGACCACCCCCCAGCTGACCCCGGAGGACGTCCTCGACCCGGAGCTCGTCGCCGCCCGGTTGCGCGAACTGTTCGGCGAGGCCGGCGAGGTGGTGGAGGCGGTCCGTCGGCTCTGGGACAGCTGGGAGGACGACGCGGAGATCCGGGACGTCGCGACGGGGCGCTTCATCGACCGCGACAAGGTGCACCACATCGACTTCGAGGGACGGCACTTCAGCGTCCGGGGTCCGTCGATCACACCGCGCCCGCCGCAGGGCCAGCCGGTGGTGGCCGTCCTTGCGCACGCGAGCACGCCCTACGAACTGGCCGCCGCCGCGGCCGACGTCGTGTTCGTCACGCCGCAGTCCCGCGCGGACGTCGTGACCAGGCTCGCCGAGTTCGGGCGGGCACGGCAACGGTCCGGGCGGCCGGCCGGGGACCTGGTCAGGGCCTTCGCCGACCTGGTGGTCCTCCTGGACGCGGAACCGGGTCGGGCCGCCGAACGCAAACGCCGGCTGGACGAGCTGGACGGCAGCGAGTTCGCCTCGGACGCGGCCGTCTTCACCGGCACCCCGGGCGAGTTGGCCGACCTGCTGCTGGAGTGGCAGGCGGCCGGGCTGGACGGCTTCCGGCTGCGACCGGGCACGCTGCCGCACGACCTCGCCGCCATCACCGGCGGCCTGGTGCCCGAGCTCCAGCGGCGCAAGGCGTTCCGTACCGCCTACGGGGCCGACACCCTGCGCGGCCTGCTCGGCCTGCCCCGCCCCGCCAACCGCCATGCGCGGGCCCCCGGCCCCGCATAGCGCCCGGGCCGGGCCGGGCCGGGCTGGGCTGGGCCTCCGCTCCCGCATCGCGGACGCTCAGTCGACGCAGAACTCGTTGCCCTCGATGTCCTGCATCGGGATGCACGCGTCATTGCCGTCGTACAGCGTCCGCACGTGGACCGCGCCGAGTGCGACCAGCCGTGCGCACTCGGCCTCCAGCGTGGCGAGGCGCTCCTCACCCACGAGTCCGGTGCCGACCCGCACGTCGAGGTGCAGCCGGTTCTTGGCGGCCTTCCCTTCGGGGACGCGCTGGAAGTACAGCCGCGGGCCCACGCCCGAGGGATCGCTGCAAGCGAACCACGCGTCCTGCTGCTCGGGCGGCAGCGAGAGCCTGTGGTCGTCCCAGGTGGCGAACCCCTCCGGTGGCGGCGGTACGACGTATCCCAGCACCTCGCACCAGAAGCGGGCGAGTCGCTCGGGTTCTGCGCAGTCGAAGGTGACTTGGAACTTCTTGATCGACGTCATCGGGCCACCATATTGACGCGTTCCGCTCAGCGCACCCACCGGGGTGTCATCGCCGCGCGGGCCGGGGCCCCGTCCGGCACGAGGAGTGCCGACGGACCGGATCGCCCGGGACGGCGGCCGATTCGCGGAGACGGCACGGTGCCGATTCGCGGGGGACGGCACGGACGAGGAGGTGCTGGACGGCCGCCTGGCCACCAGGCCACCTGGCCACCTGAACCGACCGGTCGGTGACGGCGAAGCCGGGTCCGGGGCTCCGGCCGGGCGGGCGTGCGATAGGTTGCCCGCCATGACCGAGTACGGACCCGCCGCCTGGCCGCCTGCCCCGATCAGGACCGGGCGGCTGGTGCTCCGCGAGTCCGAGGCCCGGGATCGTCCGGCGTTCGTCGAGCTGTTCGCATCGCCGGAGGTGGGTACCTACATCGGTGGCCCCCGACCGCGGGACGAGCTCGACCGCACGATGCCGGAGGTGCCCGGGCAGCGTCCCGGCTTCTTCGTGATCGATCTCGCCGGCGCGATGATCGGCATGATCACGCTCGACCGGCGCGACGCGGAGCGTCCTGGCCACGTCCGTCCGGAGGCCGGGGAGACCGAACTCGGCTACCTGCTCCTGCCGGAGGCGTGGGGGTGCGGGTACGCCGCCGAGGCGTGCGCAGCGGCACTCGACTGGTTCGCCGACGCGCTTCCCGGCGAGCCGGTGGTGCTCTGCACCCAGACCGTCAACGACCGCGCGATGCGCCTCGCGGCGAAGCTGGGGTTCACCGAGGTGGAGCGGTTCGAGGAGTACGGCGCCGAGCAGTGGTTCGGCGTGCGGTCCCCGGACGCACCGTCCGGTTGAGCCCGGGCGGTTGAGCCCGTGCGGGCATCGCGGATCCACGGGGTCACCGATCCGCCGTCGGCCCCGGCTTCCGGCCTCCTGGGGCCGGACACCCGTGGGGCGCCCGGCCCCAGGAGGCTGCCCGGCAGTGCACCCGTGCTGCGCAGGCCTCACGGGTCGGCCGCAGGTGCCGTCGGTGAGGCCTGTGCAGCACGGGTGCGCCGGGGCGGTCAGAGCGCCGGAGCCCGGGTGAACGGCATGGCGGCCAGATCGGCCCGAACCGCTGCATCCTGACCGGCCGTCACCTGCCGGATCACCAGGATCGCCAGAACCGCAGCGACGACGTTGACCGCCGCGTCGTAGGGGGAGTACCCGTAAGGACCCGAACCGAGCTGAACGGCAATCGCGCCGCCGACCGTCTTGGCGAGCCACGCCGCCCACCACGCGTTGATCACCCAGGCGCCGCCGGCGGGCGAGTTCGCGCGCAGGACGTCCAGCGCCATCCGGCGCGGAATCCACCACATCGCCACGGGGATGAACCACGCGCCGACGGCAAGTCCCGCCGAATACCGGTGAGTTCCGGGAGCGAAGTGCTCCGCGTTGAGCCGGCAGCGCCGGAACCAGAAGAGGAACACGACGACGGTGGCGACGAACAGCGGCATGGAAATCGGGACGAACTGTGCGAAGAGCTTCGACCCGGTGCCGACGGTCACCGCCCCGGCCAGTTGTACGGCGGTCTGCACGGCGATCAGCACCTGCGCGGCCAGGGCCGGTCGCCGGGGGTCGGCGACCGGTCCGCTGTAGGCCAGGGCGCGCGGAAGCGGTCCGTGACGATGTGATTCGGAGTTCACTGCGAGCCCCCGCCGACATGCCTGCGGTGCCGGTCACGCGCAGAGATCGCCTGCAGAGTAGGGCTGCGTGTGCAGGCTGTCCACAGGTTTCCTGTCGTGCTCCGCGGGCCAGGGCCCAGGCACTGCGGGCGTCTCCGCCGCGGCCGCGCCGGCCCTGCTGCCTGCGGGTGGCCGGCGCCGCCGGGGTGGGCGGGCCGGCCGGTCGGCCGCGGATCTCCAGGTGCAGGCAGCCTCCGCAGGCCGCCCGGTCCCGCAGGCCAGGCCCCGCAGGCCAGGCCTCGGTGCCGCTGTCGCGCCGGGACGTCGTCCTTCACAGGGGCGTGAGGATGTCCTGGTGCGCCTCGTCGAGGACGAAGCCGTTGTCCAGCCGGACCCGGACCGTCACCCGGGTTCCCCGTTCCTGCTGCGCGGTCCACTCCGGTTCCAGCGCGGCGATCTTCGCCTCCAGCTGCTGCCGGCTCGCCGCCGGCATGGTGTGCCCGTAGTCCTCGAACAGCGCCTTGAGCCGCTGGTACTCGCGGGCCTCCTCGCTCTCCGGGAGTTCCCCGTCCACCCGCTCGACGGTGCCCTCGGTCCCGGCTGCCAGTGAGAGGAACCCGACGACGGCCCCGGGCTCCCCGGCGACCGCCTCACCGAGTGCGAGGTCCTCGGCCAGCCTGACGCGCAGGCCTTCCTTCAGGGTCATCCGTCCTCCGTCTTTCCATCGATCGGTGCCCCGGGCGCAGCCGGCCCGTGGCCTCGGCCATTATCCGTCGGGCGCGTCACGGCGCCGGGCCGCGGACCGGCCCGCTGATCGCTGCGCCTCCGCCGCCTCCGCTGTTTCCGCGTGGTCGCGCAGGCGCAGGCCGTCCCGGCGCCGCCCGTGGCCGGGGCGGAGGTGCCGGGGGATCGGCAGGCCGTCCGGGACGTGTGACGCGCATCCCACCACCCCCACTTGAACGCGTTCAAATCTGTGCCCTAGAGTCGTGCCCACAAGGTTTTGAACACGTTCGAAACGGAGTCCCGATGGACTGCACAGTCATCAGCTACGCCGCCTACCTGCCGATCGCCACCGGTGTGACCATGTGGGTGGCGCGGACGCTGAGCAGGAACGGCCGGATCTTCCTGGCCGACGTGTTCGCCGGCGACGAGCGGCTCGCCGACGCGGTCAACCACCTGCTGGTGGTCGGCTTCTACCTGATCAACCTCGGCTTCGTGGCGCTCTGGATGCGCACCGACGAGCGGGTGGACAACGTCCGGGGCGTGTTCGACGCACTCTCGTACAAGCTCGGCACCGTGCTGCTGCTGCTCGGCGTGATGCACCTGGGCAACGTGTACGTGCTCAACCGGATCCGCCGCCGGAGCGCGCTGGAGAAGCAGCACCGGCCGCCGGTCGCGCCGCAGGCGTGGGTCCACCCGCACCAGGCCTGACCCGCCGTGCATGCGATCACCCGTCCCGGAGCCGGGGCCCCGCCGCCGGTCCGTCGGATCACCGTGCTGCACGATCCCGGCTGCCTGCTCTGCCGGCACCTGACGGCCTGGCTGCGGGGGCAGCCGCAGCTGGTGCCGCTGGAGTTCGTCACGGCGGCCTCGGCCGGGGCCCGGGAGCGGTTCCCCGGGCTCGACCACGACGCCTCGCTCGGTGAGATCACCGTCGTCGCCGACACCGGCGAGGTCTGGCGCGGGGCGCACGCCTTCGTGGCCTGCCTGTGGGCGCTGGCCGGGTACCGGTCGCTCGCCGTACGGCTGTCGACCCCGGCCGGCCTCCCGCTGGCCCGGGCCGCCGCGTTCACCGCCAGCAGGTACCGCTCCGCCACGGGGGTAGGCCGGGTCGCGCCGGACGAGGAGGGGGCGGCCGGCGCCGACCGGCCTCCGGCCGCGGCCCCCTGCGGGGACGGCGGCTCCTGCCCGGCGCCCCGGCCGGCGGGTCCGTGAGTCGGCTCGCCCTTCCGGCCGTCGACCGCCCCGTCGCTCACCCCGCCCGGCCCGGTGGCGGGCCGCCGGGCCGTGGCGTTCCGCGCGTAAGGCACCGCCGGTCCGATGACAAAGAACCGGCGGTCTGTAGTATGAGTGCGTGGACACCTTCCAGCGTGCGCGCAGCGAGGAGCAGCGAGAGATCCGACGGCAGTCGATCCTCGACGCCGCCGCCGCCATGCTCGACGAGATGCCTGTCGGCGAGGTCAGCCTCAACGAGCTCAGCCGCCGCGTCGGCCTGGCGAAATCCAACGTGCTGCGGTACTTCGAGTCCCGCGAGGCGGTCCTGCTGGAACTGCTGGACCTCACCTGGAGGCGGTGGACGGCCGGGCTGCCCGCTGTGCTGGCCGACGCGATCGACGCGGAGGCGGCAGTGGCCGAACGGACGGAGCGCTTCGCTGCCGCCCTCGCAGCATCCCTCGCCGGGTACCGGGTGCTGTGCGACCTGCTCAGCGCGCAGGCCGGGGTGCTGGAGCACAACGTGTCCCCGGCGGTCGCCGCGCGCTACAAGAGGGCCGCCCTGGCCAACGTCGGGGAACTGGCCGCGCTCGCCCGCTTCCACCTGCCCGAGCTGGGCGACCGGGCCTCCCGGCTGGCCGCCTCCGTGATCATGATGATCGGCGCGGTGTGGACCCACGCCCGCCCTTCACCGTCGATGCTCGCCGCCTACGCGGCCGACCCCTCGCTCGCCGTGTGGAAGACGGACTTCACCACGGCCCTGCAGGACGTGCTGGCCACGCTCACCGCGGGCACGCTCGCCCGCACCTCTGCCTGAATCCCCGCCCCCACCACCCCCACCGCCAGGAGCAGCCGTGCGCGTCATCGTCTTCGGGGCATCCGGAATGGTCGGCCACGGCGCGCTGCGCGCCTGCCTCCTCGACGACACCGTCACCGAGGTCCTCGCCGTCGTCCGCAGTCCCCTCCCTGTGGAGCACCCCAGGCTCCGGCAGATCGTCCACACCGACTTCACCGACTACACCGCCGTCCAGGACCAGCTGAAGGACCTGGACGCCTGCTTCTTCTGCCTCGGCGTCTCGGCCGTCGGCCGGAAGGAGGAGGAGTACACCCGCGTCACCTACGACTACGCGCTGGCCGCCGCCCACGCCCTGAACGCCGCGAATCCCGGGCTGGCCTTCGTCTACGTCTCCGGCGAGGGCACCGACAGCACCGGGAAGAGCCGCCAGATGTGGGCCCGCGTCAAGGGCCGCACCGAGAACGACCTGCTCGCCATGCCGATGCGCGCGTACATGTTCCGGCCCGGTTACATCCAGCCCGTCGGCGGTGCCACCTCCCGCACCCCGCTCTACCGCGCCGTGTACCGCGCCACCGCAGTGCTGTACCCCCTCCTGCGGCGCGTCTTCCCCCGCTACATCACCACCACCGACGCCGTCGGGCGTGCCATGCTCGCCGTCGCCCGGTCGGAGGGGGCCGGCCCCACCGTGCTGCGGAACCCCGACATCAACCGTCTCGCCGTGACCGGGCAGGACGAGCCGGCCGGACGTCCGGCCCCCTGACGGCCGGCGTGCCGCGGCAGACCGCCGTCGTGGCCCGGCTTCCTGTCGCTGCGGGACTCCGGGCCGCCGTGGCTGCCGTCGCCGTCCCGGCCCGGTCAGCCGTCGGGTGGGGTGTACTCGTGCGGCACGGAGCTGTGGTGCTCCACCGGGTCCTCCGTGCCGAGGCGTGCCCACAGCCAGTACCCGCAGCCGACGGCGGCCAGTGCCGCGACCGGGATGAGAACGGCGAGCAGAACGTTCAGCACCGACGCCCCCTACGTCCCCTGCGTCCCGTCGGACCGGCGGCCGGGACACGCCCGCCCGGCACCACCTTACCGAGCCAAGTTCCATTGCAGTAAAGGTGATTGAGCGTACTGCGGGCCGCCCGGGGCAGTCCGTTCGTGGCCCGGGAACCGTGCCCGGGAGCCGTGGCCCCGGGAGCCGTGGCGTCAGGTGCGGTTGCGTCAGGTGCGGCTGAAGACGCCGCGGGGGAAGGCGCCGTTGCTCATGGCCGTTGCGGTGAGCTCGCGTCCGACGGCGGTGAGCCGTTCGACGCCCGCCTGCCCCAGGTGGGCGAAGGGCGCGTGGGCGAGTCGGTCGGTGGTGTCCTCGACACTCCGGCGGAGCGCGTGGCCGGCCTCGGTGAGGGCCCCGGTGGTGTCGAGGAGCCCTCGCCCGGCGAGCCGGTCGGCGGCCTGCGCCCATGCGGTGTCGGTCCAGCCGCGGCTGGCGCGGGCGAACGCCGTGGTGAAGCCCCGGCCCGTGGCGGTGTGGGTGACGAGGGCCTGCGGGCCGTCCAGTTCGGCCTCGGTGAGTGCGGCGAGGTGGCCGTCGCCGCGGTACTCCCGCAGCAGGGTGATGGCGTGCCACAGCGCCAGGTGGGGTTCGTCGGGCACCGGGAGTTCGGCGTGCGCGGCGTACAGGGTGCGGCCCGCCGGCGTGCACGCCTCGGCCGCGCGGAGGGCGAGGGCCGCTGCCTCGGCGACCTCGGGGTCGGCCGCGATGCCGTCTCCGAGCAGCCGGCGCAGCGTCCGGTCGACGGCGCGCTGCCGGGCTTCGAGCACGGCGGCCGGGCTCGCGAGCGTCCAGGCCCGCGGGACGTGGCGGGCCACCAGCGCGGGGTCGAAGTTGAAGAAGGCGGCAGCGACCGGCCCGGCGCCGACCGCGCCCATGGCGGCCGATCGCCCGGCGAAGTAGCACATCCGGCCCTGGTCCAGGCCGACTGCCGTGAACTCCTCCTCCGCCTCGGGGGCGAAGTAGATCAGGGAGTGCAGCGGGTTGAGGGCGTCGTGACACTTCCTACCGGCGAGTAGCTCCATGGTGGGTGACTGTACCCGGGCCGCTGTACGGGCCGGAAGGCGAGGCCGCGGCGGTCGGCGACGCACGCCGTCCGGGCACTCCGCGGCCGTCCGCCCCCTCGGCACCGGAGGACCGCGGCCCCCGGAGCCGCAGTGGCTGTCGGTCACAGCACCGCGTCCTCGGCCCCGGCGCGTCCCGCGAGGAGCAGCGGCCCCACGACGCCCTCCCCGCTCGTGTTCCCGTTCCAGTCCCCGTCCCCGTCGCCGAACGTGCGGCCGTCTCCGGCCCGGACGCCGCGGGCCTGCTCGTCCGGCTCGACGGGCACCTGCGGTGCCGGCAGGCTCCGGCCGCGCAGCGGCGAGCGCCACACGGCGCCGAGGACCGCGGCCGCGCCGAGCACCGCGCCGGCCGCCGTGAACCCGGCGGCCGCGCCCGCCCGGTCCATCAGCAGGCCCGCCGCCGACGACCCGAACGCACCCCCCAGGTTCCAGGCCGTGTTCACCCAGGCACCGGCCTCCGTCCGCGACCCGGCCGGCACCAGCACGTCGACCAGCAGATACCCGGTCACCAGCAGGGCGTCCGTGCACGCGCCCGCCAGCAGCAGGCCGACGGCGGCACCGGCCGGCGACGGCACCAGCACCGGAAGCGTGTAACAGCCGGCTGCCGCCGCGGCCAGCACCAGCAGGCGCGGTCCCGGACCGGAACGCCAGGTGCGCCGGCCGTAGGCCAGCCCGCCGACCGCGCCGCCGACGGAGAACAGCGCGAGCAGCGGACCTGCCGTCCCCGCGCCCCAGGCTGCGACGATCGCGATGTCGGCCAGGGCCGCCGCGGCTGCGACCGCCAGGACCACCAGCAGCAGCGGGACGACGCCCGGCGCCCGCAGCGGACCGGTCACCACCCCCGCGGACGACGGCCGGGCGGCCGCGGGACGGCCGCGCAGCGCGTGCGCGAACACCGCGAACGCCACCACGAACAGGGCCGCACACACCGCCAGCGCGACGGGGGCGGACCATGCCGAGACCAGCAGCCCGGCCAGCACCGGACCGAGCGCGAACACCGTCGACTCGGCGACCGTGTCGAGGCTCAGTGCCCGCTGGTGCTGCTCCTCGTCCGCGGCCAGTTCGCCCCACAGCGTCCGCATCAGCGGTCCGACCGGGGGCGGGAACAGCCCGGCGAGCACCGCCGGGGCGAGCGAGGCCCAGGCGGGCAGCGAGGCCGCGGCGCAAGCCGCCACCACGGCCAGCAGTACGGCGTGGGCGCCCGCCAGGACGGGCAGTGCGACCGGACGGCGCTCGACCAGCCGGGCCCGCAGCGGCCCCAGCAATGCGCAGATCAGACCGAACAGGCCCACGGCGGTGCCTGCCGCCGTGTACGAGCCGGTGGCGTCCCTGAGCGAGAGGAGCAGGGGCAGCGGCAGCACGCCGTAGCAGAGACGCGCCAGCAGGGCCGCGGCGAACGGCGTGCGGGCACGGGGGAGCGAGAGGACAGCGCGGTAGGTCGCGCTGCCCCTGACGGGGCGGGACATGGGGATCTCCGGCAGGAAGAAGGGCAGTTGACGGATCGGCGGCGCCCCGCCCGCCTCGCGTCGGCGAGGGGCGGTGGCGGTGGCGATCCGTCAGTGCGGCCCGGAGATGTCCATGCCGGTGATCGTAGGCGATCGTCCGGACGGTGACCAGCCCGCGGTGGCCGGCCCGCGATGACCGGCAGGACCGGCCGTTACCGCAGGCGCCGAAGGCCGTCGCGGAGACGGCGCGCGTCGCGGAGACGCTGTTCGTAGCCCGCGCCGACGGCCAGCAGGAGCAGGCCGGCCGCTGCCGGAGGAGCCCAGCGCGGCAGCAGCCCGAGCACCTGGACCACCGTCGGCGCGAGTTCGTGTCCTGCCGTCACCAGCAGCGTGCCCCCGCCCAGCACCAGCGGCGCCTGCAGCCGGAACCGCACACCGAGCAGCGTCACCCCCAGCGCGGCGGCGCCGAGCAGCAGCGGACGGAGCCAGTGGCCGTCCGCCCCCAGCGCCAGGACGCTCGGCGCGAGGCCGAGACCCAGCCCCGGCCCGTACGCCGCCCAGGAGGACAGCGCCGCGTCACGGCGGTACCGCAGGTGCCCGACCGTGAGCGCCGCACCGGCCAGGCCCGCGGTGTACGCCTCCGGCGTGACCACGCCCCACAGCGCCAGCCGCACCCAGGTCGAGGCCAGCAGCAGGACGGTCGCCGCGATCCCCGCCGCGGCCCGCCGGTCGGCGCGCAGCGCGACCGCCGCGGCCACCACACCGGCCGCCGCCAGTCCGAACGCCAGCACTCCCGGGTGGGCGACCATCAGCCCGAGCGCCACCACGGCCAGCGCGTAGCCGGTGCCCTCCACCACCCCGGCCACCCGCCGGAGCGCCGTCGCACCGGCCGTCGTGGCACCGGCCGCCCCCTCCGGCGCACCGGCGACGAATGCCGCACCGGCGACGGATGCCGCACCAGGGACGGATGCCGCACCGGGGACGGTCCCGCCCGCCGTGCTGCCGCCGCCCCGCGCCCGGTGGGCGAGCACGGCGACCACCGGCGCGGTGGCCGCGGCGACGCCCAGGATCGCGAGCGCGACGGACGGCTGCCCCGGACCGGCCGTGTCGCCGACCGCCGCGGCCTCGACACCGAGGGCGAGCACCGCACCGGCCGCCGCCGTGGCAGCCGCCCGCCCGGTGGTGCCACCACGGGTGACGGCCCGCCAGGCGGTCGCTGCCGCGAGTGCCGCGCAGACACCGAGGGCGACGATCGTGGCCGTCCGGTCCGCCGACGCCCACACCGGCGCCAGGCCGCCCGCAACCGCGAGTCCGGCCCAGGCCGGCCGTCCCGGCCGCACCGCGACCACCGCAGCTGCCGCCGCGGCGAGCAGCAGGGCCCAGCCCACCGACACCTCGTAGGGCAGGCCGGCGGCCGGCGCCGCCAGTGCCACCACCGGGAGACCCGCCACCACGGCCCCGGTCGCCGGCACCCGGGCCGGCAGCCGGACGACCCTCAGCGCGGCCGCCGCACCCAGCGCGACGGCGACCAGTGCGAGCCCGGCCAGCGCGGAGCCCGGCACCTGCCACGGCGTCTGCCGGTCCCACCCGGACCCGACACCCCATCCCCAGGTGGCGGGAGCGTGACCGAGCGGTACGAGCGCGGCGGTCAGCGCCCGCGGCACCGTTCCCAGCGAGGCCGCCGCGAGCACTGCGGCCGCCGTGTGGAGGACACAGGTCCAGGCGGTCCGCACGACCGACTCCGGCGCCGCACCCGATGCCGCACCTGCACCGGTCCCCGCGCCGGCCCCCGCGCCGGTTCCCGCACCGGTCCCCGCGCCGGCCTCCGCACCGGGCTCCGTCTTCCGACCGGCCGCCGCCCGGTGCCGCAGCAGCATGCCCGCGCCGACGACCAGCAGTGTCGCGGGCAGCCCGTAGGCCACCGCCGTCCACTCCACCGGAAGCAGCAGTCGCAGCGTCCCGCCGGCCGCGGCGAGCGCCGCCACGGCCGCGCCGGCCGCCATCGCCCGCCGCGCCCCGTGCGGCAGGCCGGGCGACCGGAGCGCCGACCCCATCCCCAGGGCTGCCAGCACGCCCAGCGGCCCCCAGGCCAGGAGGGCCTCCGCGGGTCCGTCCGACAGCACCGACCCGAGCACCGCGATGCCGCCGCCGAGCAGCGCCCACACCGCGGCGAACCCCGCCCCGATCCGCCGGAACGTCACCTCGGCGTGCTGTTCCGGAGCCACCGGGCCGACGGTCCGCCCCGCCGCGCGCCGCTCCGCACGCACCAGGAGCGCCGTGTCCAGGACGGTCACGGCCACCATCGCCGCCGCGTACGCCTCCACCTGCTCCACCCCGGCCGCGGCCAGGGCCAGCAGCACGGGCACCCGCGTCAGCACGAAGCCCGCCGCACGCGGGAACCGCAGCTGCTGCGCCCGGCCGTAGGCCAGGGAACCGGCGGCGAGCAGCGCGGTGGCACCGGCCCAGTAGCCGAGCCCGTCGGTGCCGTCGAGCCCGGCGAGACCGGCAGCCCTGGCCGCGTAGCAGTCCAGCACCAGGAACCCGAGCCCGACGGCGGCCGCCGCCTCCGCGGTCGCGGTGAGCCGGCGGCGGCGCAGCGGGGACGGGACGGCCAGGGCGACAGCCGTGAGGCCGAACAGGACGGCGCCGCGGCCACCGATGCCCAGCCGCCCCCAGCTGACCACGGTGAACACCAGGGCGGCGACGCTCACCAGCAGCCCGCCGAGCACCAGCAGCACGGTCTGCGCTGACCGGCCGGAGACCTCGGCCGGCCCACCGGCCCCGGCGGCCGGCGGCAGCGCACGGGGCGGCGGCACGACCGGGAGGGCGCCTGGCGGCGCCGCCCACACCGGGGCGGTGTCGGGAGCGTCCCGGCGGGCGCGCAGCCCGGCGAGCAGGTGGTCCCGGTGCCGCACCATCGCCCCGCGCTGCTCGTCCAGCCCGCGCAGGGCCATGACGACCTGCCACAGGGCGCCGGCGTCGGCTCCGGTCAGCGGCAGCCGGCAGTGCGGGCACCGGGTGTGCCGGCCGGGGCCGAGGTCGGCGCCGCAGTCGGGGCAGGGGGCGGAGTAGGGGCTCGTCATGCGCAGAGTGTGCAGGACGTGCCGTCCCGCGCACATGAGTACGACGACTCACTTCGGGGAGGTGCCGGGCCGTTTCACCGTCGGCGCGGACCAGCACGTCCCGGGGGGCCCGTGCACACACGGGGGTCCGGATCGCGGGCCGCAGCAGCACCTCGTACGACCCCGTGCCGTGCCGGGGCCGTGTCGGGGCCGTGTCGGGGCCGTGCCGAGGCCGTGTCGGGGTGCAACCGCGCGGGAGAAGAACGCGGAAACGGGGCCGGAGGGTCAGGGCGGCGGCACTCCCGGCCGCTCCGGGCCCCGTAGTTCGGCGTACACCGACCAGACCACCGACACCGCGGGGACGGCGACGACCGCGCCGATCACCCCGGCCGAGATGCTGCCGACAAGCACCGAGACCGCGACCACCACCGGGTGCAGGCTGACGGCCCAGCTCATCACCAGCGGGTGCAGCAGGTGGCCCTCGATCTGGCCGATCACCACGATCAGCGCGAGGACGACGATCGCGATCACCGGCCCGCGGGCGGCCAGTGCCACCAGCGAGGCGACCAGCATCGCGATCGGCGAGCCGACCAGCGGGACGAAGGAGGCGAAGAATTCGAGCACGGTCAGTGGCAGGGCCAGTGGAACCCGCAGCAGGAGAAGGGCGATGCCGACCATGATGGCGTTGCTGATCGCGACGATGAAGATGCCGCGGGTGTAGCCGGCGAAGGTCCGCCAGGCCGCGCGGCCGCCCCGGTCGAGGTGGTCGCCGGCAGCGGCGGGCAGCTGGCCGGCCGTCCAGCGCCACATCCGCTCGCCGGAGTGCAGGAAGAACACCGACATGAAGAGGGCGAGCGCGGCGCCGGTCGCCACCTCGACCACCCGGCCGGCGCCGCTGACGGCGGTGCTGATCAGGGTGGAGCGGTGCTCCGCGACGAAGTCGGAGACCTTGCGCTGGAGGTCGTCGAAGGTGCCGTGGGCGATGTGCAGCGGGGCTCCCTCCAGTGCCTTCTCCAGTCGGTCGAGGCCGCCCTGGAACTCCCTGGTCAGGCCGGACAGTTCGTTCGCCACTGTCTCGCCGACCAGCGCGAGCAGCCCGGCCGGCACCAGCAGGGCGACGGCCAGGCCGGTCAGCACCGCGAGCGGGCGGGGGAGGACCCGGGCGACCCGGTCGACCAGCGGCCTGATGACCGAGGTGATCACCATCGCGAGGAAGGCCGCCAGTGTGATCAGGTGGAACTTCCCCAGGACGATCAGCACCAGGTAGGCCGCCCCCGCGAGGACGAGCAGCCGCCAGGCGTAGTCGGAGAGGCGCCGCAGCCCCGCCGGTGCGCCGGTGCCGTCCGCCGCCGGGCGGTCGGGCCGGGCCCGCCCCGGCCGCCTCACCGGCACGCCGCACCGCCGTCCCCCGCCGGTACCGCCGATACCCGCCGGGCCGGGATCCGGCCGCGCGGCGGGGGAGTGGTGGGGCGCGAAAGTGGCATGAACCCTGGATAGCGGCTGGAGCACCGCGCGGGCTGTTCCCGCGCCGACGCAGGCCCGCCCCGGCCCGCTCCTTCACCCGGCGGGCCGCCTGCGGGGCCGGGCCCCTGCGCCCGCGCCGGGGGAGCAGGCTCAGGACCTCGTCGAGGCGGCCTTCGAGCAGCCGCGGCTGCGGTTCCTCGCCGCCGTCAGCACATGCCGCGGACGACCGGCGAAGCCCACCACGCCGGACAAGTACCGGAGCCTGTCTTCAAAGGGTTCAGGCTGGCGTGGAATCATGTGGGGTGTGGTGCGCCGACACGAGCTTTCGGATGTGGAGTGGGAGGTGCTGTCCCGTTTTCTGCCGCGGTCGGGGACGGGACGTCCTCGGGCGGATGACCGGGTGGTGCTGAACGGCATCGTGTGGAAGCTGCGGACCGGTACCGCCTGGCGGGACGTGCCGGGACGCTACGGTTCCTGGCAGACCCTGTACACGCGTTTCCGCAGGTGGGCGCTGGACGGCACGTTCTCCCGGATGTTGCAGGCCGTCCAGGCCGAGAAGGACGCCGCGGGCGACATCGACTGGCTGGTGTCGGTGGACTCCACCGTGGTGCGGGCCCACCAGCACGCCGCGGGCGCCGGTGAAGGGGGGACGGGCCGGAGGGCGAAACGGACGATCACGCCCTCGGTCGGTCCCGCGGCGGACTGAGCGCCAGGATCCATCCGGCCCGCGACGCATCGACCAGGCCACCGTCACCATCGCCTCGATCCTGCTCCGGATCCAACCTTTGAAGACAGGCGCCGGCAGGCACGACCGCACCCCTCTCCGCTTCGGGACGCGAGCGAAGCGGTGGGACGGCGGTCCACCCAGCCGGGGGGGGGCAGGGCCGGCATCGACAACAGGCCCGGCGGGCCGACGCGCCTTCCGAGTGACGGATGTAACCGGTCGAACCCTCGTGCGCCGACGTGGATGCGATGGCCGACCGCGCGGCGATATCGGCCTCCCACCCCTTGACGCCGCTGCGCTCCGGGGATGTCATGTGTTGCATACCGTTTGAACATGTTGGTTGTTGGTGGGGCGGGTTGCCGCGATCTGCGGACAGCTCCGTAGCGGCATGCCCTCCGCCGCGGTAGGCGCCGCCGGCCGACCGCCCGCGGCCCCGCCGCCGTCCCTGCCACCGAAGCACCGAAGCACCGAAGCGCCGAAGCACCGAAACGCCGCACGTCCACCGACGCGTGCACACCATCCACGTGCCGTGCACGAATCCCCAGCCGAAGGGTCCTTCAGGTGAAGTACACCCGCAAGCTCCTCCCGTTATGGTTGTTAGGGCTGATCGCCGCGATGCTCGCGGTCGGCGCCACTCCGTCCCAGGCCGCCACGACCACGATCACCGTCGACGGTAGCCAGGGCGGCCGTACGTTCGACGGCATCGGCGCGATCAGCGGCGGAGGCGGCAACTCCCGTCTGCTGAAGGACTATCCGGCGGCCCAGCAGGCGCAGATCCTGGACTACCTGTTCAAGCCCGGATACGGCGCGAGCCTGCAGTTGCTGAAGGTGGAGATCGGCGGTGACGCCAACTCCACCGACGGCTCGGAGCCGTCGATCGAGCACAGCCGCGGCGTGATCAACTGCAACGCCGGCTACGAATTCTGGCTGGCCGAGCAGGCCAGGGCCCGCAACCCCGCCATCGGCCTGTACGGGCTGGCGTGGACCGCGCCCGGATGGATCAACGGCGGCTTCTGGTCCACCGACACCATCAACTACCTGATCTCGTGGCTCGGTTGTGCCAAGCAGCACGGCCTGACCATCAGCTACCTCGGCGGCTGGAACGAACGCGGCCACGACGCCAACTGGTTCGTCCAACTGCGTACGGCGCTCGACAACGCCGGGTACTCCGGTGTGAAGCTCGTCGCCGACGACAGCGGCTGGGACGTGGCCGACGACATGGCTGCCGACTCGGCCTTCAACAACGCCGTCGCCGTCATCGGCGCCCACTACCCCTGCGGGTACGGCAACGACGACATCGCCAAGACATGCTCCACCACCACCACCGCCCGCAACAGCGGCAAGCCCCTGTGGGCCAGCGAGGGCGGCTCGAACGACATGGACAGCGGAACCCCGGCGCTGATCCGCGCCATCACCCGCGGCTACACCGACGCCAGGATGACCAGCTACTTCAACTGGCCGCTGATCGCCGCGATCTACCCCAACCTGCCGTACAGCACCGTCGGCCTGGCCACCGCCAGCTCTCCCTGGTCGGGCAACTACACCATCGGCGCCAGCACCTGGGCCACCGCCCAGGTCACCCAGTTCACCCGGCCGGGCTGGAAGTTCATCGACTCCGCCTCCGGCTACCTCGGCGGCACGGAGTCCAACGGCACGTACGTGACGATCAGGTCGAACACCAACTCCGACTACTCCACCATCCTGGAGACCACCACCTCCACCGGGACGCAGACCGCCAACTTCCATGTGCAGGGCGGCCTGTCGACCGGTACCGTGCACGTGTGGGCCACCAGGGTGAACTCGCCGAGCCCGGCGACGTCCTTCGTCCACACCCAGGACATCACCCCGAGCAACGGCTCCTACTCGCTGACGATGCAGCCCGGGTACGTCTACACGGTCAGCACCACGACCGGCCAGGGCAAGGGCACGGCGACCGCGCCGGCCGCACACCCGCTCGCGCTGCCCTACGCCGACAACTTCGACGGCTACGGCAACGGCACCGAGGCCACGTACCTGTCCGACATGCAGGGTTCCTACGAGGTCCAGCCCTGCACCGGCCGCTCCGGCAAGTGCGTGCAGCAGATGGCACCGGTCAAGCCGATCGAGTGGCAGGACGACTCGGACTCCTACGCGCTGATCGGCGACACGACCTGGTCCAACTACACCGTCAGCGCCGACGTCCTCCTGCGGGGTGCGGGCACCACCGAGCTGATCGGCCGCGCCAACACCCAGAAGCGCCCGCAGTCGCACATGAACGCGTACTACCTGCGCATCCGGGACACCGGGCAGTGGTGGATCGAGAAGATGTACACCGACGGCTCCAACCACACGCTGGCCACCGGCACCACCACCGCGCTGGGCACCGGCACCTGGCACAACCTGTCCCTCGCCTTCCAGGGCTCGCAGATCACGGCCAAGGCCGACGGCAACCAGATCGGGACGGTCGGCGACTCCTCCTTCCAGTCCGGACAGGCCGGCCTCGGCATCCAGGGCTACCGCACCGACCAGTTCGACAACCTCTCGATCACCCCGGGTTCGGGCAGCGCGGGCGGTACCGCGACCGGGCCGGTCACCACCGCCCTGAACACCGCGAAATGCCTGGACGACTACACCTCCTCGACCACGCCGGGCGCGGCCGTCGACATCTGGGACTGCAACGGATCCCCGGCCCAGCAGTGGACCGTCGGCAACAGCGCGGTCACCGTCAACGGCCTGTGCCTGGACGTCGCGGGAGGCGCCACCGCCAACGGCTCGGCGGTGGACCTGTGGACCTGCCACGGCGGCGCCAACCAGCGGTGGACCGTCAGCAACGGCACCCTGGTCAACCCTGCCTCCGGCCGCTGCCTGGACATCCCCGCCTCCAACACGGCCAACGGCACCAAGCTGAACATCTGGGACTGCAACGGCGGCGCCAACCAGAGGTGGAACGTCCCCGCCGCGTCATGACCCGGCCCTGAAGCCGTTCGCCGGGACCGTTCCCGGCACGGCTCTCTCGGCCGACCCGGGCCGGGCGTACTCCCGCACACGGAATACGCCCGGCCGCCCGGCCGGGAGTCCCCACCGCAGCCGGCACCACGACTCCCTCACGGCCCCCGCTCCTCGACGGAGAAAAGATATGATGTATCACTTTGCGATGCCGGCCGCCCTGGAGGCGGCTTCCCCCAGCGTCGGCAGCGGTACGGGCACCGGCCGCCGGGGCCGCCGGTGGAGCACGACGTCGCCCGACGGCCATGCACCGGAATCCGTGCCGGCGTCCGGCGCAACGGCACCCCGTCCGTGGACAGCGCCACACGCCAGGTGGTCCGGGAACCACGCGGATGCCCACAGCGCGGGCGCAGAGGTGCGCCGCAGCTGATCGAACGGCCCCCGTCCGCACTGTCGGCCCCCGGGCACCGCACGGGGCCGGCGCATCCGCTCCCGAGTTCCTCATCGATCCGCAAGGAGATCTCCGTGTTCGGTAAAGCCCTGCACAGACGGCGCCATCGCCGATGGCCGACGGCCGCCGTCGCCGCGCCGGCCATGGTCGCGGCCCTGGTGGCCACCGTGACGACCAGCCCCTCCACCGCGTCCGCGGCGACCGGCTCCCCGGTGACCTCCGTCGCGTCGGGCCGCTGCCTGGACGTGGTCGGCAACCGCACGACCGACGGCACCGGGATCAACATCTACGACTGCGACTCCTCGAAGGCCAACCAGGCATGGACCTTCACCTCGGCCGGTGAGCTGCGGGTCTACGACAGCCCGAAGTGTCTGGACGTGGCCCACAACTCCACCACCGCCGGTGCCCTGGTGCAGATCTGGACCTGCAACGGCGCCACCAACCAGAAGTGGAGGATCAACAGCGACGGCACCATCACCGGCGTGCAGTCGGGGCTGTGCCTGGACGTGGCCGGCGCGAAGACCGAGAACAGCACCCTGGTGCAGATGTGGACGTGCAACGGCCAGACCAACCAGCGGTGGAGGACCACCGCGGGTGACACCCAGCCGCCGACGGTGCCGGGCAACCCGCGGGTCGGCAACCTGCTGTGCGACTCGGTGACGTTCGCGTGGAACGCGTCGACCGACAACACCGGAGTGGCGTTCTACGACGTCTACCACGACGGCCAGTTGATGAAGTCGCTCAGCGGAACGACCCTGTCGACCAGCCTGACGGTGGTCCCCGGGGTCACCTGGGGGCTGTACGTCAACGCCCGCGACGCGGCCGGGAACGTCTCGCAGGCCAGCTCGACGGTGCCGATCACCGTGCCGCAGTGCCAGGTCGACACCCGGCCGCCGACCGCGCCCGGGTCGCTCACCGGAACGGTCTCCGGCACCACGGTCACCCTGAAGTGGTCCGCCTCCACCGATGACATCGGCGTCAAGTACTACGACATCTACCGCGGCAGCACCAAGGCCGGCACGGTCACCGCCAACGGGACGACCCCGCCGGCCACGACCTTCATCGACAGCGGACTGACCGCGAACACCACCTACTCCTACTACGTGGTGGCCCGCGACGCCCAGGCCAACACCTCCGCCCACAGCAACACCGCGACGGTGAAGACCGGCGCCGCGTGCGGCAGCCCGGTGTGCACCGTCACGCAGATCGCCACCGACACCGACATCCCCTGGGGCCTGGCAACTCTGCCCGACGGGACGATCCTCTACACCCGACGCGACGCCCACACCATCGTCCACCTCGACCCGGCCACCGGGGCGAAGACGACCGTCGGCACCGTGCCGAACGTCGACAACACCGACGGCGAGGGCGGCCTGACCGGCCTGGCGATCGCACCGGGCTTCGCCACCGACCACTGGCTGTACATCATGCACACCTCGCCGACCGACAACCGGATCGTGCGGATCAAGCTGGAGAACGACAAGCTCACCCCCGGCAGCGAGCAGGTCCTGCTGTCCGGCATCCTGCGCAACAAGTTCCACGACGGAGGGCGGCTGCGGTTCGGCCCGGACGGCAAGCTCTACGCGAGCACCGGCGACGCGCAGAACGGCGACAACGCGCAGAACAGGAACAGCCTCAACGGCAAGATCCTGCGCCTGAACCCCGACGGCACCGTTCCCTCGGACAACCCGTTCGGCACCTATGTCTGGAGCTACGGGCACCGCAACCCGCAGGGGCTGGCCTTCGACTCCCAGGGACGCCTGTGGGAGCAGGAGTTCGGCAACTCGGTCATGGACGAGACGAACCTGATCACCAGGGGCGGCAACTACGGCTGGCCCGCCTGCGAGGGAACCAGCGGCACCTGCGGCACCGCCGGGTACATCGCCCCGAAGCACGCCTACACCACCGCCGACGGCTCCTGCTCCGGCATCGCCGTCGTCCGCGACGTCCTCTACGTGGCCTGCGAACGCGGCACCCGCATGTACCGCGAAGTCATCAGCGGCACCGAACTGACCGATGTGCAGATCTACTTCAACGGCACCTACGGCCGGCTGCGCACGGTGGAACCCGCCCCCGACGGCGGCCTGTGGCTGACCACGAGCACCAAGGGCGACAAGGACAGCATCCCCGACAACAGCGACGAGAAGATCTTCCACGTCGCTCTCGGCTGACACCGGCACCCGGCCCGGAGGATCCCCGACGACGCCCCCGGGCCGGGCGCCCTCCGCATCACACGCCAGCAGCATCACGACCGCTGACGCGTCATCGACGAATCGGGGAGACATGAACCGGACCAGCATCCTGGTGGGTGCCGTCATCACGTTGGTGATCGGCCTGTTCGGGTCGACCGCCGCGCACGCCGGCAGCGCACCACCGCGGGCCGCGGCCGCGGCCGTCTTCGACGTCAGGGCCTACGGCGCCCTGGGCGACGGCCACGTCAACGACAGCCCCGCGATCCAGAAGGCCGTCGACGCCGCCAACGCCGCCGGCGGCGGCATCGTGGAGTTCCCGGCCGGCACCTACAAGTCGAAGAACACCGTCCACCTCAAGAGCAACGTGACGATCCAACTGGACGCCGGCTCCACCGTCATGGGATCGACAGCCGCCACCTACGACGCCGCCGAACCCAATCCGTACGACGCCTACCAGGACTACGGGCACAGCCACTTCCACGACGCGATGTTCTACGGCGACAACGTCTCCGGCATCGGCTTCACCGGCTCCGGAACGATCGACGGCATGGGCTACCTGACCGCGAGCGTCGACCCCGGCGCAGGACAGGCCGACAAGATCATCTCGCTGACGCGCTGCAGGAACCTGACCCTCAGCGGCATCACCCTGCGCCGCGGTGGCCACTTCGCCGCACTGATCAACAACTGCGACCAGGTCGTCTCCGACCACCTCGTCATCGACACGGCGAGCGACCGCGACGGCTGGAACATCATCTCCACCACCAACGTCAGGATCACCAACGCCGACATATCCGCCAACGACGACGCCCTGGTCTTCAAGAGCGACTACGCACTCGGCGCCAAGCTGGCCAACGGCCACGTCACCGTGAGCAACTCCAAGCTGTCCGCCCGGTGCTGCAACGCGCTGATGTTCGGCTCCGAGACCTGCGGCGACTTCACCGACTACCGGTTCCAGGGCATCAGGATCACCGGTGCGAACAAGTCCGGTCTGGGCATGGTCTCGATGGACGGAGCGAACATCTCCGACGTCCACTACCGCGACATCACCATGACCGGCGTCCACTCCCCGATCTTCCAGAAGATCGGCGCCAGGAAGCGCTGCGGCAACAACCCCGGCGTCGGACACATCAGCAACATCACCTACGACAACGTCACCGCGACCGGAAACAGCCCGAGCGTCACCCCCACCCTGTGGGGCGAGTCCGGCGGCAGCCGCATCAGCGGGGTGACCTTCGCCGGCGTCAACATCACGGTGCCCGGAGGAGGATCGGCGATCTCCACGGCCGTGCCCTCCAACGACGCGGTCAGCTACAACCCCACCAGCATCGGTACCCGGCCCTCGTACGGCTGGTACCTCCATAACGCCGACAACATCCGCTTCACCGACTCCTCGGTGAGGTTCGCCGCCGACGACAACCGTCCCGCCGTCATCGCCGACGGCGACAGCGCCGTCGTCCTCGACCGCTTCACCGCGCAGCGCGGCACCGGCAGCGCCTACGACGTCGGCTTCCGGGCCGTGAACGGCTACTGCGTGACCGGCAGCGCCAACACCACCGGCGGCGGCCTGCGCGTCAACGCCACCGGCTCCACCAAGACCTGCTGACCGCCGGATTCCGTGCGGGAGCACTCGACGTGGTCACCTCTGACGGCTGCCCCGGCCTCCGGATCCCGTCGGGGGCCGACCGGTCCTCGACGGGATCCGGAGGCAGCGCGACCTCCTCGCACCCCTGTACCCCTGTACCCCTGTCCCCGGAGGATTCCGATGGATGTGCGACGACGCAGGTTTCTGACCCTCGGCGCGGCCATGGGGCTGTCCGCCGCCGCTCCGTTCCCCGGCGGGAACCTCTCGTTCCTCGACGGCATCCCCGCGATCGGGAACAAGTTCCACCCCGCCGCCTCCGTAGGGCCCGTCGGCCGGCCCAACACGGCGACGGGGACCTACGCCCGCACCCTGTACTTCCACTTCGGAACCGACGGACGCCCTTGACCGGCCTCCGGCGAAGCCATAGCGTCATGCATATCGTATATGAGATCTCCTGGGAGCCTGCCCTGTGTCCGATGCGCTCGTCCACTCCGGCCATCCGCGTCCCGGCTCGCTCCCCTCGCGTACCGAGGCGGTGCTGGAAGCGGTCAAGCACGCCATCCTGGTAGGAGAGCTGAAGCCGGGTCAGCCCCTGGTGGAGACCGAGCTCGCCGCACGACTGGGCGTGTCGAAGACGCCGGTGCGCGAGGCGTTGAAGACGCTGGCCGGGACGGGCCTGGTCATCATGAGTCCCTACAAGGGTGCAGCGGTGCGCGAGGTGGACCAGGCCCTGGCGCGCAGCGTGTACGACATGAGGCTGCTGCTGGAGCCGGCTGCCGCCGCGCGGACCGCTGCGGGCGCCGACCGCTCGTGGGGTGAGGCGGCGGACGCCCTCGACCGGGCGGACCGGGCGGCGGACGCCGCCGAGCGCTCGTTGGCGAACCGGGACTTCCACCGGGCCCTGTACGCGGGTTGCGAGAACCCGCTGCTGATCGGCTGTCTGGACGGGTTGCGGGACCAGACGGCCCTGGTGTCCAGCGCCGCCTGGGCGGTGCGGCCCTCCTGGGAGATGGAGGCGCGGGAGCACCGGGCGATCCTGCAGGCCGCGCGGAGCAGGAAGCCCGAACTGGTGGGCGACCTTCTCCGCGCCCACATCGGCGCATTCATCGCACGCAACTTCCCCGAGAACTCGGCGAGTTAGGACCGGCATGAAACTGGAGCCCTCACTCTTGGACGACCTTCGTACCCGACTCGCCACCGTCATCGCGATTCCGGTGACCCCCTTCGCCGCCGACGGCAGCGTGGACTGGGACAACCACGCGGCACTCGTCCGCCGGCTGGTCGACCACGGAGTGCGGGTGGTCACCCCCAACGGCAACACGGGCGAGTTCTACGCACTCGGCCAGGCGGAGACCCGACGGGCCGTGGAGTCGACCGTCGCGGCGGTCGCAGGCCGGGCGGAGGTGGTGGCGGGCGTCGGCCTGGACACGGCGGGAGCGATCGCCGCCGCCCTGCACGCCCGCGAGGCGGGAGCAGGATCGATCATGGTGCACCAGCCCGTCCATCCCTACCGCTCCGCGGAGGGCTGGATCGACTACCACCGGGCGATCGCGGAGTCGGTACCGGAACTCGGCGTCGTCCTCTACGTCCGCGACGAGCGCGTGAGCGGCGAGCAGATCCGGACACTCGCCGACCACTGCCCGAACATCGTCGCCGTGAAGTACGCGGTCCCCGATCCGGTGCGTTTCGCGTCCGTGGCACGGGACGCGGGCCTGGAGCGGTTCGCGTGGATAGCCGGGCTGGCCGAGCTCCACGCCCCCGGCTACTGGGCGACCGGCGCGGTCGGCTTCACCTCGGGCCTGGTCAACGTGGTCCCGCGGTTGTCGCTCGCACTGCTGGAGACACTGCGAGGCGGGGACTACCCGAAGGCGATGCGCGTGTGGGAGTCGGCGCGGGTCTTCGAGGAGCTGCGCGCCGCCGACGCGTCCGCCGACAACGTCAGCGTGGTCAAGGAGGCGTTGGCGCAGCTCGGTCTGGGTGGGCGGGCGGTGCGTCCGCCGTCGCGGATCCTGCCGGCGACGGTCCGCGACGGCATCGGCGGACTGATCGCACAGTGGCGGTCGGAGGGCTGGCTGTGACGGCGCACCGGAGCCCGGCAGCCGACGCCGGGAACGGCAGCGGGCGGGGGAAGCCGCTGCGCAGCGAGGCGTGGTTCGGCAGCGCCGACGACGTCACCGGCGGTGGCCTGCGGACCTTCAGCCACCGCTCGCGGATGCGGCAGCTCGGTTACCTTCCGGAGGAGCACCTGGGCAAGCCCGTCATCGCGATCCTCAACACCTGGTCCGACATCAATCCCTGTCACATGCACCTACGGGAACGGGCCGAGCAGGTCAAGCGCGGCGTCTGGCAGGCCGGCGGATTCCCGCTGGAGTTCCCCGTCGCGACCCTCTCGGAGACCTTCCAGAAGCCCACGCCCATGCTCTACCGCAATCTGCTGTCCATGGAGACGGAGGAACTGCTGCGGTCGTACCCGGTGGACGGCGCGGTGCTGATGGGCGGCTGCGACAAGACCGTACCCGCGCTGCTCATGGGCGCCGCGAGTGCCGGGCTGCCGGCCCTGCTCGTCCCGTCCGGACCGATGCTGCGAGGCCATCACCGCGGGAAGACGCTGGGCAGCGGCACCGATCTGTGGGCCTACTGGGACGAGTACCGGGCAGGACGGATCGGCGAGTGCGAGATGTCGCAGGTGGAGTGCGGCCTGGCACGGTCGCCGGGCCACTGCATGACCATGGGCACGGCGTCCACCATGACCGCTGCCGCCGAGGCCATGGGCATGGCGCTGCCCGGCTCCTCCGCCATTCCCGCGGTGGACTCCGCCCATCACCGGATGGCGGCGGCGGCAGGGCGGCGGATCGTCGGTCTCGTCGAGGAGGACGTCACCCCGGCCGCGGTCATGACCCGGGAGGCGTTCGAGGACGCCGCCGCCACCGTGCTCGCCCTGGGCGGCTCCACCAACGCCCTCATCCACCTGACAGCCATGGCCCGACGGCTCGACGTCCCCTTCTCCCTGGAGGACTTCGACGTCATCGGCCGCCGGACCCCGGTACTCGCGGATGTCCGTCCGGTGGGCCGGTACCTGATGGAGGACTTCTACTACGCGGGCGGACTCCCCGCCCTGCTGCGGCAGTTGAACGAGGTCCCGGGAGCGCTGCATCCGGACCGGATCACCGTCGCGGGTCATCCCTTCGCCGGCTACTTCGCGGACGCGGAGATCCACGGGCCGGCCGTCCGTCCGCATGACGAACCCCTCCACGAGGAGGGCGGTCTCGCCGTCCTGCACGGCAACCTCGCCCCGGGCGGCGCGGTGATCAAGCACCTGGCCGCCACCCCGGACCTGCTGAGCCATACCGGCCCCGCCGTCGTCTTCGACTCCTACGCCGAGCTGAGGGAGGGCATCGACGATCCCGCCTTCGCCATCACCAGGGACACCGTCCTGGTGCTGCGCGGGGCAGGTCCCCTCGGCGGACCGGGCATGCCCGAGTACGGGATGCTTCCCGTTCCCGCCTACCTGCTGGAGAAGGGCGTCACCGACCTGGTGCGGCTCTCCGACGCCAGGATGAGCGGGACCAGCTACGGCACCTGTGTCCTGCACATCGCCCCCGAGTCGCACGCGGGCGGCCCGCTCGCGCTGGTACGCACCGGTGACCTGATCACCCTCGACGTCGAGCGTCGCCTCCTGCAACTGAACGTCGAACCGGACGAGTTGGAAGACCGCCGTCGTGCCTGGATCCCGCCGGAGCCGGTGTCCACGCGCGGCTACGGCGCGCTCTACGGCAGGCACGTCACCCAGGCCGACGCGGGCTGCGACTTCGACTTCCTCGCCTCGCCGGGCGTGGACGCGGTTCCCGATCCGCGCTGAGGAGTGCTTCATGGCCGCCGGCGAGGCGGCGGTGGCTCGCGAGCAGCGTGTGCCCGAGGCCGGTGAGACCTCCGCCGATCACCACCATGGCGGGGTCGAAGAAGCCGACCAGGCCGGCGATGACCTGGCCGGTGCGGTGGCCGCCCTGCCGGCAACGGGACAACCGTCGGCCCCCGTCGGTCAGCAGGGCCGGATCGCTGAAGGACCGACGACTGTCGGAGACCCCACTGGCCGATCGGTCCCCGCGCTCACCGCTGGAACGTTGAACGGCAAGCTAGAGCGTGCGGATCACCCGGGCGGGCGAGCCGACGGCGAGGGACCGCGCCGGGATGTCGCGGGTCACCACCGCTCCGGCACCGATCACGCTGTCGTCGCCGATGGTGACCCCGGGGCAGATGATCGCGCCGCCGCCGAGCCAGACGTTGTCGCCGATGGTGATCGGCCGGGCCGCTTCGAGCCGGTCCTTGCGCGGCTGTGGTTCCAGCGGGTGCACGGGCGTGAGCAGTTGTACGTTCGGCCCGATCTGGCAGTCCTCGCCGATCACGATCGGAGCCACGTCCAGGGCGGTCAGGTTGTAGTTGACGAAGGTGCGTGCCCCGATGCTGAGATAGGTGCCGTAGTCGACGTACAGCGGCGGCTTCACGTGTGCCCCGGATCCGAGACGGCCGAGCAGTTCCTCCAGGATCGGGCGGGCGGCGTCCGGGTCCTCGGCGTAGGCGGCGGTGTACGCGGTCTGCAGGCGTACCGCCCGTTCGGCCTGTTCCCGGCTGTCGGGGTCGTCGCTGATGTACCAGTCCCCGGCGAGCATGCGCTCCCGGTTGGTGCGGTCGTCCCCGGCGAAGTGGTCGGTCACGGCGGTCCTCCTTCGGTGGCGGCGGGTGCCGGTTGTCACCGTAAGGGAGATGGGGGTGACTTTCCGTGTGCGGTGGTTCGGGCGGCCGCGTCACCGGAGACGAGGTGCGATCCCGTCCCGGCTGTCGGCGGTGCCCTGGCTGCGACCGCCCGATTTCGTCAGTGTGCGTGTGGGCCTGTAGTGTCACTCCTACCGACGCGGGGTGGAGCAGCTCGGTAGCTCGCTGGGCTCATAACCCAGAGGTCGCAGGTTCAAATCCTGTCCCCGCTACGAGGAGAACGGCCCGGAACGCACTGTTCCGGGCCGTTCTTGTTGAAGCAGCACGATCCCGGCAGCGACAGCGGCAGCACCGGGGGCCGTTCTGGCCGCCGGTCATCCGGCAGTCGGCTCCTGGGCGGGCCGACTGCCGCGAGGCGGTGCGCTGTCCGGCTGCAGATCCGCCAGCCAGCCGTGCCCCGGATGCACCTGGGCCAGGAGGCCGGCCAGCGTCCGCCGCCGGGTGTCGTCCAGCAGCGCGAGGGTGCTGCTGAAGTCCCACTGATCCTTGGGCCGGACGGCCTTGGCCTTGAACAGCAGCGCCAACTCCGGTGCGAGGTAGGGGATCCCCTCCGGCGTGCGGAGGACGACCGCGCTGTACGGCAGACGGATCGACGGGTCGCGCCGGCAGATCCACACCGGGCCGTCGTGCGGCTCGCGGAACACGTCCAGCAGGAAGTCGCCGGTCGCCGGATCGCGCAGCCACGTCTGGTGGGTCAGCTCCCACGCCTCCGGCGCCGGTGTCCGCCAGAGCTGTCCGGAGGCCACGATGTCGAAGGCGAACCCGGGGAACCGCGCCCGGATCTCCGGGAATCGTGCGGCCGGTACGGCGATCTCCAGGTCGCTGTGGTCGCGGCTCTGTTCGCCCTTGAACAGGTCGATGGCCCAGCCCCCGGCGACGTACCAGGGGGCGGACACCCCGGCCAGCCGGGCGGCCACCTGGGCGGGGGACCAGGCGTTCCTCCATCTGGCCTCGGCCTCGGCGTCGGTGAGCTCGACACCGCCCGCCGGAAGTCCTTCGCTCATCCGGCCAGCCTACGGGCGGCGTTGACCGCAGGCACCCCTCACGGGGACGTGTCGGTGGCCGCGGTCAGGACGGCAGCGCGGCGGCGGCAGGCATGGTGGGTGCTCTCCCCTTCTCGCGGCGCCGAGCCGGTGCCGAGCCGGTGCCGAGCCGAGATCGGTATTCCGGCGACGCTTGACATAGCGTTGGCCCGATGTCTAGCAATGATAGAATTCCGCTCATGTCAGTCACCCGGAATCGCCGCGAGCGGGAGCGCGCCCAGCGCCATGCTCTGATCCTCGCCGTGGCGCGCGAGTTGGCCGAGGCCGAGGGCTGGGAGGCGGTCACCACCCGCCGCCTCGCCGAGCGCGTGGAGTACAGCCAGCCCGTGCTCTACAGCCACTTCAAGGGCAAGGACGCCATCGTCGCGGCCGTCGCCGAGGAGAGCTTCGCCGAGCTGGCCGAGCTGCTGCGCGACGCACGGGCAGCCGCCGGAGGGCGCGGGCCGGCGGACGGCCTGCGGGCCGTGTGCCAGGCCTATCTGCGCTTCGCCGTCGAGCATCCGGCCCTCTACCAGGCGATGTTCGTGATGCCCACGCAGCTGAAGTTCGCCGACGAGGAGACACCCGTGGCGCTGCGTGCCGCCTTCGGCGCCTTCGTGGAGGCGCTGCCCGAGGGGACCGCGGGACGCGAGGCGCGTGCCGAGCTGCTGTGGGCCGCCCTGCACGGGATCTCCGCCCTGTCGGCGACCGGCCGCATCCCGGCGCACGGCGAGGGGACGCGGCTGGACCTGCTCATCGAAGGAATCGCCCCGAGCGGCTGAGAGCCCCCGCGGACAGGCGTGTTGCGGACAGGGGGCGGGCGGCTCGCCCGGATGACCGGAGCAGTCGCAGAGGCTCGGGCGGGGGGCGGGGAGGAGGACTTCGCGAGGTGCTCGTACTGCGGCGGCCGGGGCACGGCCCACCGGACCGGCGGTGCAAGCGCTCTCCCCGTGACGCGGCCGGGCCGGAGGTACGGTGGTGCGCGCTGCCGGTGTGTGAGGTGTGGCACATTCCGCCGCTCGGTCGGTCCCGTTTGATCCCCCCTTGGCCGCATGCGTCTGGTTACGGTCCGTCAGAAACTGCTGGCCAGGGGCTATTTTGTCGTGGACGGTTCGTGTGGGGCCGCCGCAGCCTCAGCAGTCGGACTCACCACGTGCGGGTGATCACGGCCCGCTGCGGGCGGACCGCGGACCGCGCACTGCGCACCGCGGACCGCGGACCGCGGAGCGCAGATGTTCAGGTGGAGAAGGCCGTGTCCGTCCGGCACGGCGAAGGACCCGGAAGGGGCGGCGCGTGGGCGCAGGGACGGCAGGCGTGTTCCGGACCGGAAGCCTTCCCGCGAAGGAGCGGTTCGACTGCTGGCGGGAGGTGATCGGGCGTACCCGGGCGAGCGAGGTCGCCACCACCCACGCCGACGACTTCCATGCGGACATGCGGAGCCTGGACCTGGGGCCGGTGAGCCTTCTCAGGTCGTCGTTCTCCCCGGCGCGGTTCTGGCGGACCGAGCGCATGGTGCAGCGCTCGGACTCCGAGATGTGCCACCTGACGCTGCTGCTCGACGGAGGCCTGGCGCTGACCCGCGGCGCCGCCCGCCACCAGGAGACCTTCGGACGCGGCGACCTGCACATGGTCCACAGCTCCCACCCCTTCGACCTGCAGGGCTTCGACACCCGCACCACCGGCCCAGGAGAGGGCCGGATCGAAGCGCTGGGCGTCGACTTCCCCGCCGCGCTGCTGCCGTTCCCGCCGCACCAGGTGCGCGACCTGCTGAGCCGCAGCCTCCCGACGCGGGAGGGCGCGGGCGCGCTCCTCCCGGACTTCCTCCTCGGCCTGGACCGGCAGGCCGCCGCCCTGGGGCCCGCCGAGGCGCCCCGCCTGGGAACGGTCGTCGTCGACCTCGTGACCACCTGGCTCGCCCGCGAACTGGACGCCCAGGCCGCCGTGCCGGACGACGTCCGACGGCGCGCCATGGTGGAGAGCATCCGGACCTTCATCCAGCGCAACCTCCACGATCCCGAACTCTCCCCGCCCGCCATCGCCACCGTGCACCACATCTCCCTCAGCTACCTGCACCGCCTGTTCACCCAGCACTCGCAGGGCGAGACGGTCGCCGCCTGGATCCGCGGCCAGCGACTGGAGAGGGCACGCCGCGACCTGGCGGACCCCGCGCTGCGCGCCGTGCCGATCCACGCCGTGGCCGCCCGCTGGGGCATTACCCGCGCCTCCGACTTCAGCCGGGCCTTCCAGGCCGCGTACGGACTCTCGCCCAGAGAGCACCGTTCCCGGGCGCTGTCCGCGTGCGCAGGTGAGTAGACGCATGGCCAAGGGACTGGCGACGCAGCGCCAACACGCACCGGCGATGTCCTGACACCCTCGATGGGGCGCCACCACGGGCAGCACGCCGTCTTCCCTCTCGGCCCGGACCCGACCCGGCCGGACCGACCGGACCGGTCGGCCGCTGCCCCGCCCGGTGGATGCTGCGCAGTCGAATCGTCGAGAGTGAGCAGGTGTCTGACATGGGATCGGTTGTGGGTGGCCACGGCCGGTGGGGGCGGATCGCGGGGCGCACAGCGTCCGCGGCACGCCCGACCACCGGTCTGATGACGGATATCGGGTGGGCGCGCGCCGTTCCGGGTGCGGGTACGGGTGCAGGTGCAGGTACCGGTGCGGGTGCGGAGAGCGCTGGTGCATCGTCACCGCAGGCCCGGCAGAGCTCTTACGCGCTGGTCACCAGCTGATTCCGGCGGCCACCGGCAGATGATCGCTGCCGGTGGCCGGCAGCACCCACGAGCTCTCCGGCTTCACGCCGCGGACCAGGATCTGGTCGATCCGCGCCACCGGGAACGTCGCCGGCCAGCTGAAGCCGAAGCCGTCCCCGGCCGCGTCCTGGGCCGAGTGCAGCTGTGAGGTGACGCCGGCGAACGCGCGGTCGTCCGTCGTGCCGTTCAGGTCGCCGAGCAGCACCACCCGTTCGTTCTGCTCGGCGGCGAGGGCCTTGCCGAGCGACTGCGCGCCCTTGTCCCGCTGGTCGGTCCAGAAGCCTCCCCTGGGCATCACCCGCACGGAGCCCAGGTGGGCCACGTACACCGCCAGCGGCCCCCGGTCCGTGGCCACCGTGGTGCGCAGCGCCCGGGGCGTGGCCGCCTTCTCCTCGGCCGACATGTTCGCGGCCAGCGGCCCGGCCATGCCCTGCATCGCGACGTCGACCGTCCTGGTGTCCGACAGCGGCAGCCTGCTCCACAGCCCGACCGTGCCCCGCACCGTGTGGTACGGGTAGGCCGTCGCCAGCTCCTTCTCGTACGTGGCCCCGGCCTGCGGGGTGATCTCCTCCAGGGCCAGCACGTCCGCCCCGGAGGCGACGAGGTCGCGGGCGGTGCCGGCCGGGTCGGAGTTGTCCGCGCCGACGTTGTGGCTGACCACGGTGAGGTCGCCGCCCGGGTGGGACTTGTCGCCGAGCATTCCTCCGAAGAGGCTCAGCCACACCGTGACCGGCAGCAGCAGCGCGACCGCCGCGGAGGCGGAGCGGCGCCGCAGCGCCGGCACCGCGAGCACCGGGACGAACAGGCCGAACCACGGCAGGAAGGTCTCCACCAGACTGCCGAGGCCCCCGATGTCCGTGATCTTCGCGTGCAGCAGCATGAGCAGGCCCAGCAGCAGCGCCAGCGCCGCGAGCACCGGGCCGCGCTTCCAGGGTTCCGGCCGGGAGCCGGTGCGGATCGCCCGGCGGAGGCCCGCGCGCCGGGTGCCGGAGCCGTTGTCCCGGCGGCCGGCGCGGCCCTGTCCGGTCTCCGCGGTGTCCGTGGTTTCGGCGTGCTCCGCGGCCTCGGCCTGCTGCCGTGCAGCCGCGGTGGTCTGTCGTGATGCACTCACTGATCAAATTCCCGAACTGTGAAATCGTGGAAAGGCTGTTTTTCGACGGGCGGTCGGTGGTCGGGCGGGCGGGCGGTCGGTGGTCGGGCTGCGCGGTTGCGCGGCTGTGTATGGGGGGGTCCGGCCGTGCGGCCGTACATGATGTCGCCGTGCGGACCTGGCTAGGTGACCGCAGAGGCCGGTGGGGCGGGCAGTCGGACGGAGATGCGGAGTCCGCCCGCGGGGCGCGGGGTGATGGTGAGGGATCCGTCGTGCGCCTGGGTGATGCTCTTGACGATCGTCAGGCCGAGACCGACACCTGCGTGGTCGGTGCGAATGCGTTCGGTGCCGCGCCGAAACGGTTCGGTGAGCGTCCGGACCAAGGGCGGTGGGAGCTTCTCGCCGCTGTTTTCGACCGTGAGCACCACGGTCCCGGCGTGGACGCCGGTGTCGACCCACACGGTGCCTCCGTCGGGCAGGTTGTGCACGATGGCGTTGTGCACGAGGTTCGTCGTCATCTGCAGCAGGAGCGCCTGCGATCCGAAGGCCGGGGCGATGTCGCCGGAGGTCTCGATGGTGACACCGCGCCTCTCGGCGAGCGGGAGCAGTGTCTCGGTGGCCTCGTCCACGAGCAGGGACAGGTCGACGGGTTCCCGGGTGAAGGACCTCCGGCCGGCGCGGCCGAGCAGCAGCAGCGCCTCGGTGAGGTCGATCGCCCGGGCGTTGACGGTGTGCAGGCGGTCGATGGTTTCGCCGAGGTCCCGTGTCGGGTCGCTGCGGGCCACGTCGAGGAGCGCCTTCGAGATCGCCAGCGGGGTGCGCAGTTCGTGCGAGGCGTCGGCCGCGAATCTCTGCTGCTCGGCGACGTGCGCCTCGAACTGTTCGAGCATGACGTCGAAGGCGTCGGCGAGTTCGCGGAACTCGTCCTGCCGGCCCGGCAGCCGGATCCGGTGGGAGAGCGATCCGTTCGCGGCCACACGGGTGGCGTCCGTGATGCGGGTCAGCGGGGCGAGCATGCGGCCGGCGAGGATCCATCCGCCCAGGAGACCGAACACCAGCAGGAAGACCAGCACCATGCCTGCGGCCGACGCGAAGATGCGCAGGAAATCGGAGCGGTCCAGCGTTCCCGCGGGGCTGCTTCCCACCTCGGGCATGAACCGCCGCACGGACACCCACCCCGCCGCGAGCAGCAGGACACCGGCCAGCACGAGGAATCCGGCGTAGCTGAGGGTGAGCTTGACGCGAACGCTCAGCCCGGGCGCCCTCTCCGCGCCCTCCTCCCTCACGTCCGCCGTCCGGTGTCAGGCCGGGTGTCGATGCGGTACCCGGCGCCCGGCACGGTGGCGATGATCCAGGGTTCGCCGAGCCGTCTGCGCAACGCCGAGACCGTGATGCGCACGGCGTTGGTGAACGGGTCGGCGTTCTCGTCCCACGCGCGCTCCAGGAGTTCCTCGGCGCTGACGACCCCGCCCTCGGCGGCGACGAGGACGTCGAGCACGGCGAACTGCTTCCTGGTCAGCGCGACGGGCCGGCCGTCGCGGTGGACCTCCCGGCGGAACGGGTCGAGCCGCAGACCGGCGATCTCCCGCACGGGAGGCCTGCTGTGCGCACGCCTGCGGTCGAGCGCCCTGAGCCTGAGCACGAGCTCCTGGAGGTCGAAAGGCTTCGTGAGGTAGTCGTCCGCGCCGAGCCCGAACCCGGTGGCCTTGTCGTCGAGGCGGTCGGCAGCGGTGAGCATGAGGATCGGCAGCCCGCTGCCGGAGGCGACGATGCTTCTGGCGATCTCGTCGCCGGTGGGTCCGGGGACGTCCCGGTCGAGGACGGCGATGTCGTAGGCGTTGACGCTCAGCAGCTCCAGAGCGGTACCGCCGTCACCTGCGATGTCGGCGGCGATCGCTTCCCGCCGCAGGCCGTCGCGGATGGCTTCCGCCATGAAGGGTTCGTCCTCGACGATCAGCACACGCATGCTCCGAGGCTACGAGTCGGCACATATCGTCGGCATATCGAAAACCTCCGGCGTGATCGTTCCGCCGGCGGGCGCGAGGGCGGAGCCGCCGGTCCGCGGTCCGTGGCCACCGTCGGCCGTCGGCCGTGCCTGCCCGTTTATCCGCTGTGCATCGCCGTGGGCCACGCTTCCCCCGGATGTCGTCGACGCACCGATTGCAGAGGGATCACCTTGAGCCGAGAACTCAGCTTTGCCGAGCACCAGGTCCTTGCGCAGCTGGAGGGCGAGATCGACGTGATCCTCGCCCGGGGCACCAAGGGCGAGCTGGAGTCGACGACCGTTCTGAGCGGTCCGGGTGCGCTCCCGGACTACACGGTCTTCCACGCGCGCTTCCAGCGGCTCGGCGCCCGCCTGGACGAGCTGGTGAAGGCCGGACTCGTGAGGGTGAACGAGGGCCTGCCCGCGGCCATGGGCGCGAACACCGTCATCACCCGCGGCGCGAACCCCGTGGTGCAGAGACTGGAGCTGCGGCCGAGCCTGGTCGCCGAGGGCGGATCCTCGCTCACCACCCGCGCGATCACCCTGGTGCACGAGCTGTCCCACGCCCTGGTCGAGGGCTCGGTCCACCCGGTCAAGGACTACGCCTACCGCGACGGCTGGGCCTGGGGATACCTGCCGGCCACGCTCGTGCAGAGCAACGCCGACACCTTCGCCGAGGCCTTCGCCCTCCTCGCGGAGCGGTCCCGGGGACGGTGGGCGCGCTACCAGAAGCTGGGTCGCGTCCCCTCCCAGCGCTGGGCTCTGTGGAACCTGAGGGGGGTGTCCGACCTCGGGCCGGCGCTGGCCCACGCGGACATCCTCCTCAACCGGGCCTGGCTGCGCAGCAACGACAGCATGGGCGTGGCGCTGGCCGACTTCAGCAACAGCACGTGGGCGACGACCGAGCCCGCGTGGCGGGCCGAGCCGGACTACGCCTCCCTGCTGAAGATCGAGGCCGGGCTGCAGGGCCTGGGCATCATCGGCGCCCGGACCGCCGGTGTCCTCCGCACCGGCCTGAGCGGCACCGACAAGGATACGGTCACGGCGATCCACACCTACCTGACCGGCCTGAAGAACGCACTGGCCGAGGCCGAGCCGGTCCCGGTCGCCGAGGGGCGGACGGTGGTCCACCACCCCGCGACCGGCCGGCTGGAGATCCCGTACGCCGTGGCGGGCGTCGGTGTGGTGGCGCTGGCCGACCTCGTCATCGGTGCCCTGATCGCGGGTTCGGCGGTCGGCGGCCCGGCGCCCAAGGCGTTCACCGACAACCGCAGGCCGGTCATCGACCTGCTGGTGGCCAACGACCGCCTGGTGGAGAGGGCGGCCCTCGGTCCGGTCCGGGCCGCCTTCGCAGCCGCACCGGTGAGTGCTGCGAGCCCGGCCCGGTGGGCGGAACTGGCCTCCGACCTGCTCATCGCGACGCTGACCGACATCAGCGGCCGCTGGATCGAGATGGCCACGCACGCCGTGGACCTCCTCGGCGGACCGGCGGCCGAACGTGCCGGGCTGGAGACCCTCGACGAGTACCTGGCCCGGGACGTGGAGACGGCCGTCGCGGTCGGCAAGCAACTGCCCGGCTCCGAGCAGGAGTTCCGGAAGATGCTGCTCGCCCTGGCCGACATCGGCGTGGTGGCGACCAAGTTCTTCCCGGCCCGGGCACCGCAGTACACCGAGCTGCGCAAGCGCCTGGAGCCGTTCCGGCCCGGCGCCCGCTGACCCGCCGGCCCGCAGGGTCCGCCCGCCCGGTCGCGGGGTGACGGCACGTGTCAGGAGCGGGCGCATCGCTGCTGACCGAGGCGTCACCCCCGGCCGAGGGCGGTGACCTCGCGTACGGCTCCGGCGACGGCGCGGAAGTCCTTCCGGAGGATCGCACCGTGGTTGCCGGCGACCTTCGCGCTGATCCGGATGTTCGGGTTGCGGGCGGTCACCGCGTCGAGGCTGCGCCGTATCCGTTCCTGCTCGTCACCGCGGCTTCCCAGGGATGCTCCCGAAGCGACCACGTACCGCACCGGGCCGGTGATGCCGTCCAGCACGGGGCCCAGTTCACGTTCGCGGGAGATCACGCCGATCTCGATGTTGCTGTCCGCCATCTGTTCGGCGTTCATCCGCGGGGTCAGGCCCGTCGGGCGCAGCAGCGGCAGGAGCCGGCCCCACTGCCGGAACTGCTTGCGGATCCGCTGCTCCATGGCCTCGTCGAGCCAGTCGTGGGGGAAGGCGCCGTCGACCAGGACCGTGCCCACGGTGCGGTCCGGGTTGCGGCCGGCCCAGTGCGCCGCGACGAAGGCCCCGTAGGACCAGCCCACGAGCAGCGCACGGTCCACTCCTCTGGCGGCGAGGACGGCGTCGACGTCCCGGACGGCGGCCTCGAAGGAGTAGTCCGCCGAGCGCTTCGACTTCCTGCCGCGGGCGCGCTCGTCGTAGGTGATGTGCCGCCGTTCCGTGCCCAGTTCGGCGATGACCCGTCGCCAGTACCCCTGGGTGGCGAACTGGCCGTTGAGGTAGATCACGGGGGTGCCGGGGCCGCCGGTGTCGGTGACGGCCAGGGCCGTGTCGTCGACCGGCACCATGCCGGTCCAGTGCCGGTCGGTCGGGTCGGTGCTGTTCCTCGTCATGTGTTCCCCCTGGTGGTGGTGGGCGTCGTGGGTGGGTTCCCCTGGTGCTGGGTGCTGGGTGCTGGGTGCGGATCGCGGATCGCGGGTCTCTCGGGGCGGCCGGCCGGCCGGCCGGACCGGCGACCGGCGGGATCGCGGTCGCGGTGGGACAGGCCGGCCGGGCGGTCCCGGGTCCGCCGTTTCAGAGGCTGCGGGCGGTGATGTCGCCGTGGGAGGTGGTGGCGCGGATGTCGAGTCCGGGGGTGCCGTCGTTCCTGAGGGCGTTGTCGATGCGGCCGTGGCCGGTACCGGCGTCCAGGGAGGCGGAGACGCCGGTGGCGGCGGTGACCGTGATGTCTCCGGACCGGGTGCTGAGTGCGACCGTGCCGCGCACGGCCTCGGCGATCCGGATGTCGCCCCGTGCGGTGCTGATCTCCGCGGGGCCGCCCAGCCGGCCGACCTCGACGTCGCCGTCGACCGCGGTGAGGCGGATGCTCGCGGCTTCGTCGATCTTGATCCGGCGGTACGCGCCTTCGAAGGCGATGTCCCCGAGGCGGCCGACGCCGCGGAGCTCGGAGGCGGCGGACCTGGCCTCGATGCGGGAGCCGGTGGGCAGCTGGATGGTGACCTCCAGGGATCCGGAGGGGCCGAAGAGCTGCTTCCCGGGCTCGGGGGTGTGGATCTGCAGGACGCCGTCGGCGTAGGTGACGGTGGTCTGCTCCGCGGTCCTGACGTCGCGGCTCTTGGAGGGGTTGGTGGGGAGCACCTCGACGGTGGTGTCGGTGCGGTCGGCGGCGATGACCTGGATGCGTCCGGCGGGGATGCTCAGGACGGCGGAGACGGGGGCGGGGGTGTCGAACTTCTGCATCGTGCTCTCCTTGTGCGCTCACTGTTTCTGACATGAGAAACGCTACGTTGCATTCATGGTTATGGCAACACTGTCGTTGCAAGTGTCCGGCATCAGTGCAGGTGGTAGTCGTAATATCGTTGCAATGGATATGAATTCAACGCAACGTCAGGCATCGGCTCGTTGCAATGATCTGAGAGTGAACGCTATGCCGGAGACGCCGGGGAGCGCGGACGGGACCGCGGACGGGACCGCGGACGGGACCGCGGACGGGACCGCGGTGCCGGAAGGCGGCCGCACCCGGCAGGACTGTCGGCGGACCGCCCTGCGGCCGCGACCTCCCGTGACCCGACGCCCCGTCACCTTCCGCTAGCGTGTGACCGCGAAGCGCACCGGACCACGACGAGCAGGAGACCCGCCATGGCCACGGCCGCCCCCGACTCCACCGCACCCGTGCCGCACGGACGGCGCGCCGCCGCCCTGCCGCCCGAGCTGGACCCGGCCGCCGTCCGGACGTGGCAGACGGGCGGCGGGAGCATGATCGACCTGCTGACCCGGGCCCGCGCCCTCGGCCCCGTCAGCCGGTTCGTCCTCGGCGGCGTGCCGACGGTGCTGGTGACGGCGCCCGAGGGCGTGCACCACGTCCTCGCCCTGCACGCGGACCGGTACGTCAAGCGCTCCCACCGCGCCCGCGCGCTGCTCGGCGACGGCGTGCTCTCGGCCGCGGGCGAGCCCTGGAAGAGCCAGCGCCGCCTTCTCCAGCCCCACTTCACCGGACAGGGCGTCCGCCGCCTCGAACACCACATGGAGGCGGCCGCGCAGGCCGTCGCGGACGGGTGGACGGCGGCGGCGCGCAGCGGCGAACCCCGCGACCTCGCCGAGGACATGCGCCGCTACGCCATGGACGTCATCTGGCGCGTCCTGACCGGGCACCGGATCGACGACGCGTCCTACCACGCCCTCCAGGCCGGCGAGTCGATCCTGGCCGCGCTGCCCACACTGCCCGGCCAGGAGATCGACCCGGCGGCCACCGCGGACCTCGCCCGCATCGACGACGTCGCCCACGCCGCCATCGCCCGCGCCCGGCACACCCCGCCGGGGGAGGACGGACCCGGCCTCCTGCACACCCTCCTGGACGCCGGCCGTGAACACCCCGCCTACACCGACCGGTTGATCCGCGACGAGCTCGTCACCCTGCTCGTCGCCGGGTACGAGACCACGGCCACGACACTGACCTGGCTGTACCGCCTCCTCGACCGGCACCCCGGGGAGCGCACCCGGGCACTCGACGCGGGGCCCGCCGGCTCGCCGGCCCGCGCCGCCGCCGTCCGGGCCCTGGTCGGCGAGACCATGCGCCTCCACCCCGTCGCGTGGCTGCTCCCCAGGCACGCCACCGAGGACGACGTCGTCGCAGGCCACCTGATCACCGCCGGCAGCACCGTCCTGACCTGCCCCTACCTGACCCACCGGGATCCCGGCCTGTGGCCGGAGCCGGACGGATTCAGGCCCGGCCGGTTCCTTCCCGCCGGGGAACGCCCGGCCGGCCCGGGCGCGTACTTCCCGTTCGGCCTCGGCCCGCGGGCCTGCCTGGGCGCGCAGCTCGCCCAGCGCGAGGCCGACATCCTCCTCGACCGCCTGCTGCCCGCCTTCGTCCCGCAGCTGCACGAGAGCCCGGCCGGTCCGGTGTTCGGCTTCACCCTCCGCCCGGGCGGCCCGACGCCCGCCACGATCACCGCTGCGCCGGCCCCGGCCTGAGGCTCCGGTCCGGCCCCTCTGCGCCGGTGCGTCGCGGTCCGCCGAGCCCCGGCCCGCCGAGCCCCGGGCCGCCGAGCCCCGGCCCGGGGTTCCGGCCGCAGGGTTCCGGCCCGCCGTGCGGACCTGCGGGACGAACGGGCTTGACCTGGAGTGGACTCCAGGACGAAGAATCCCCTTCGGCCCGTACCGCACGGGTCGGAGATCGGAGGCACAGCACCGTGAAGTACCGCACCATCGGCAGCGATCCGGCGACCCGCCGTGAGGTCAGCGTCCTCTCGCTCGGCGCGATGCTGTTCGGGACACTCACCGACGAGAAGACCTCCTTCGCCGTCCTGGACCGCTACGTCGAGGCCGGCGGCACGTTCGTCGACACGTCGAACAACTACGCCTACTGGGCCGACGGCGGACTGGGCGGGCAGAGCGAGGCACTGCTCGGCCGCTGGCGGCACAGCCGCGGCATCGGCGACGGGATCGTGATCGCCACCAAGCTCGGGGCGCGCCCGCTCGCACCCGGCACCGGCTACGTCGACAACCCCGAGGGCCTGTCCGCCCGCGCGATACGCGAGGCGGCCGAGCAGAGCCGGGAACGCCTCGGCGTGGAGCGGATCGACCTGCTGTACGCGCACATCGAGGACCGGACCGTGCCCGTGCAGGAGACCGTCGAGGGCTTCGCCGCACTGGTGGCGGAGGGCAGCGTCGGGCTGCTCGGCACGAGCAACCACGCCGCCTGGCGGGTGGAGCGGGCGCGTGCCGTCGCGGCCGCGGCCGGGCTGCCCGGGTACGAGGTGCTGCAGTACCAGCACAGCCTGCTGCGCCCGCGCACGGACATACCCCAGCCGCTCTTCCCCGAGGGCAGCCTCGGCCACGCCGGCGCCGAACTCCTCAGCTACCTGCGGGCCGAGCCCGGCCTGACACTGGTCGCGTACTCGCCGCTGCTGGGCGGCGCCTACACCCGGTCGGACAAGCCGGTCCCGCCGGACTACGACCACCCCGGCACCCCCGCCCGGCTCGCCGTGCTGCGGGAGGTCGCCCGTGAGGCCGGCGCGACCGTGAACCAGGTCGTCCTGGCCTGGCAGATGTACGGCCCGCTGCCGGTCGTCCCGCTGGTCGGGGCGTCCTCGGTGGCGCAGCTCGACGAGAGTCTGGCCGCGGTCGACCTGGAACTGACGGAGGACCAGCGCCACCGGCTCGACGGCGTGCACTGATCCCACCGGGGAGCTGTGCTGCGGGCCGGGCCGGGCCGGGCCGGGGCCTCGCCGCGGCGGCCTCAGACGTCGCCCAGGCGACGGTAGATGTCCTGCAGGGCCTCCACGGCGTCGTCCGCGGCCTTGCCGGTGTCGCTGTGCGGGCCGGGGACGATCGAGAGCATGATCCAGTCGGTGCCGTGGCAGCCCTGGGTCCTGGCCATCGTGATCCTCCCGTTCCGGGTTTCGAGCTCGCGGAAGCCGCCGGGGCCGAGGGCGGGCATGTCCTCGAAGGTGAAGTCGGGGGACAGGGACCGGGTCTCGGCGGCCTCCCGGTCGTGCCGGTGCTCGGCGACGAGGACGCAGCGCTGCTCCGGCGACATGCTGGTGTTCGGCCCCGGCAGCTCGCGGGTGAAGGAGACCCCGAGGCCGCCCAGGCCGTCGTCGGTGGAGACCTGGCATCCGCCGGCGGCCAGTTCCGGGCCGGTGCCGCCCCGGGCGATGCTCAGGATCCGGTACTCGGGACTCATGAGCGGGTTGTGCCGCGGATCGTCCAGCGTGTAGCCGGGCGCATACCGGGTGAGGAAGCCGGGCCCCAGGAGCGTGCAGAGGTCGGCCCCGGCCTCCGGGACGATGGCGTCGGCCGGCAGCGGGCGCCTGGTGGCGGTGGCGGTGGCGGTTGCCGTGGCCGTGGCGGACGGCCCGGCTCCGTCGGGGGCGCGGGTCGTGGCCGAGCAGCCGGAGCCGGTGAGGACGGCCGTGCCCAGCAGCGCGGCCAGGGACACCCGGCGTATGCGGTGGTGTGCGATGAGTTGTTCCCCCGTGCGTCCCGTCGTCCTGCTGCGTGTCATCGCCGACGCCACCCAGTCTCCATGATCCGCGGCCCCGGTTCCAGAGCCGGGAGGTGCGTCCGGTGTCCCGGGTCGTCCGGCGCAGCAGTTGCCCGGTGTACGGCTCACCCGGTTGCCGGGGCCCTGGTGCGCGGGATGGCGGCCGGACAGGCTAGTTTGCTCGGGTGAGTCTCCTCGATGATGTAGCTGAGCGCGACGGCTGGCTGTGCTGGGTGTGCGACGAACCGGTCGACCCCGACAAGTCGGTGAACGACCCGCGGGGGCCCAGCGTCGACAGCCGGACCGCCGACCGGAAGGCCAAGGTCGCCGAGCGGCTCGCGCACCGCGGGTGCAACACCCGCAAGGGCGCGGTCAAGGTGGTCATCGCCTGGCCGGACCGTCTGTACGTGGTCGAGCCCGCGCCGCTGATCACCGTTGCGGCGAGGCTGGAGCGCAAGGGGGGCCGCGAGATCGTGGGCCGCTGTCCGACCCGGCAGGACGCCCGGGAAGCGGCGGACTGGCTGGTGGACCGGTTCTCCCGGCTGGTACCGGGGCTGCCGGTGACCGCCGACATCGAGGCGGGCGGCGGCCAGTTCCTCGTCGTCCTGACCGCAGGCCGCCGCTGACGGCGTCGGCCGCCCGCTCCGGCTGACGGGCGGTGCGGGGGATGCGGGGGTGCGGCGACTCGGACCGGACCGCGACCCCGCCCTCCGGCGGCAGGCGAGGATCGTGGCGGGTGCCGACAACGGTCGGGCGGCTCAGGAGAGTTCGTGCCGGGTGCCGTCGGCGACGGCGTGGAGCTTGTCGGGGTTGGCCACGTTGTGGATGGTCGAGATGCGGCCTTCCGGGTCGAAGTCGAAGGTCAGCGTGGCGACCACGCGGTCCGGCCCGCGGAAGACCACGCCCGGGCCGCCGTTGATCCGGGTGAGCTCTGCCCGCATCTGCCCGGGCTCGATGCCCTGGTAGGTCACGGTGCCGAGCGCGGCGAACCAACTCGCCACGGTCTGCAGGCCGACGACCGGCTTGAGGGCCTGGCGGACCTTGCCGCCACCGTCCGTCCACAGCGTCACGTCCGGGGAGAGCAGCTCCATGAGGGTGTTGATGTCGCCGCCCGTCGCCGCCGCGAAGAAACGCTCGGCGACGTCGTGCCGGCGGGCGCGGTCCGCGGAGAACCGGGGCCGGCGGGCCCGGACGTGCTCGCGGGCACGGTGCGCGGTCTGCCGGACGGCCGCCTCCGAGCGTTCCACCGCCTCCGCGATCTCCGCGTAGCTGAAGGCGAAGGCCTCCTTCAGCACGAAGACCGCGCGTTCCAGGGGGCTCAGCGTCTCCAGCACGACCAGCAGGGCCATGGAGACCGAGTCCGCGGTGGCGACGCCGTCGGCGGTGTCCGGGCCGGTGAGGATCGGCTCGGGGAGCCAGGGCCCGACGTAGGTCTCGCGCTGGTGGCGGGTCGAACGGAGCTGCTCCATCGCCAGGTTGGAGATGATCCGGGTCAGGTAGGCCTTGGGATCGGCGACCTGGGAACGGTCGGCCGCCGACCACTTGAGCCAGGCCTCCTGGACCACGTCCTCGGCGTCGGCGGCGCTGCCGAGGATGCGGTAGGCGACGGAGAAGAGCAGGGTGCGGTGCTGCTGGAAGGCGAGCTGGTCGGGGCCGGCCTGCTGCGGCTGGGTCACTTGGCGCTCCTGATCCGGGTGTGGCGGCCGCCGTGCGGCCAGAACGCGCCCGAGGCGGGCATCTTCTTCATGCGGGCGAAGGTCGGCCACGGCGCGGCAGTGACCTTCTCCTTGTACGCGGCGGCCCGCCTGCCGGTCAGCACGATCCGGCGCGGGCTGTCGTCGGGGTGGGTGAACTGCACGACGGCATCGTTCCGGCCCAGGCTGACGGGGGTGTGGTAGTAGCCGAAACGGAAGGGCCTGGGCTCCTTGCCGGCCAGCACCTGCAGGATCGAGAGGGCCGCGTGCACACCGGCGGGCATGCCGCCCTGGCAGGTCCCGTGCATCACGCCGTAGCCCTGACGGATCGCCGCGGCGTCGCCCACCGCGTAGACGTCCGGATGGGAGACCGAGCGCAGCGCACCGTCGGTGACCACCCGGCCCCGCTCGTCGACGCTCAGGCCCGCGGCGGCAGCCAGCGGCGAGACACGGGTGCCGCTGGTCCACAGCACCACGTCCGCCGGAATGCCGGAGCCGTCCGCGAGTCCGACGCCGTCCGGCAGCACCTCGGCCACCTCGACACCGCTGCGCACCTGCACGCCGAGCCGGGCGAGCGCCGCGTCCAGGTGCGCCTTGGCCTTCGGGTGCAGGTTCGCGCCCGGCTCCTGCCGGCCCAGCAGCACCACCTGCAGCTCCGGGTGCCGCTCGGCGATCTCCGTGGCGGCCTCGACGCCGGTGAGGCCGCTGCCGCCGACCACGACGGTCCCGCCGTCGAGCCGGGTCAGCCGGTCGGCGAGGAGGGCGGCGTCCTCCGGGCCGTCGAAGGTGTAGGCGTGATCGTCCACGCCGGGGACGGCGGCGGTGTCCGCGATGCTGCCCAGGCCGTAGACCAGGGTGTCGTAGCGCAGGACCCGGTCGTCGTCGACCCGGACGGTCTTCGCCCCGGCGTCCACGGCGGTGACCCAGCCGCGGACGAAGGCGGCGCCGGTGCCGTCCAGCAGCTCCGGGATGCTCAGCTCGGCCGTCTCCTGGCCGGTGGCGGTCATGTGCAGTCGGAGCCGCTCGGTGAAGGTGTCGTAGGGGTTGACCAGCGTCACCCGCAGGTTCCCCCGCTTCCTGGTGCGGGCCGCGAGCTGGATCGCGGCGGAGAGACCGGCGTAGCCGGCGCCGATGACCAGGACCTCGTGCTGCTGCGCTGCTGTCGCGTTCATCGCTCTGCTGCCTCTTTCGTGTCGGTCGTCCGCGTCGCGCGGACGACCACCAGACGCAAGCTGCCTCTCCGTTCGTGACATGAGGCCGATGTGGCCCGCGTCACACGTGGAGGGAGAGCGCGGCACCGGCCCCCGGGCTCCGATGCGCGCAGCATTCAACCATGATCGGCCGGCTCCCGGGGGGAGCCGGCGGAACCAGGGGATCCGCAGGTCGTCGGCAGCGCCGGGGCTTCCGGACCGCCCGCGGCCGCGCCCGTCCGTGCACCCCCCGGAGGGCCTCCGGACGCGACCGCCAGGGTCTCGCCGGGCCGGTCAGCGCCAGTCGGGGCCGCCGTCGAAGTGGACGTCGAACTCGTCGTGCAGGCCGGCCATGCTCTCCCAGCCCGCCTCGCCGCGCGCGATGCGGCCCAACTGCCGGAAGTAGGCGAACCGTTCGATGCCCGGCGTGAGGACCGCGAGGAACCCGGCCGGGCCTTCGGCGGACGCGCCGAAGGCGTGGACCGCGCCGGGCGGGACCACGACCAGCCCACCCCTGCCGACGCGCGTCACCGTGCCGCCGACCAGGAACTCCATGACGCCGTCGAGGACGTGGAACAGCTCCGTCGACAGCGTGTGGTGGTGCGGCCGGGTGCCGTCCGCACCGGCCGGCAGGACCAGGCGGTTCACGCCGAGGAGGCCGGCCGTCCCCCGGCCGTCCTCCAGCAGGAGGAACGAGCCGCCGCCGGGCAACGGCACCGCCTCGACGTCGAGTTCGTGCACGATCAGCGGTTCGGTCGTCGCGGGCACGGCCGGCTCCCTACGTCGTCGGATGTCTCCGGTCCAGTTCACCCCGGGAACACGACGCGACCAAGCGGCAGTTGACGAAGGCAGCCATCACCTCCGGTGATGGGCCGCGAACGGCCCGACGGGAGGAGCCCCGTGGAGATCCGGCAGCTGGAGTACCTCGTCGCGATCGCCGACGAGGGCGGCTTCGGACGGGCGGCCGCCCGCCTGCACGTCGTCCAGTCCGCCGTCAGCCAGCAGGTCGCACGCCTCGAACGCGAGCTGGGTGTCCGGCTGTTCGACCGGTCGACCCGCACGGTCCGCCTCACCGCCGCCGGGCGGCGCCTGCTGCCGGAGGCGCGCGCGGCACTGGCCGCGGTCGACCGGGTGGGACGGGTGGCGGCCGAGGTGGTGGCCGGGGCCGACGGGGTGCTGCGGCTGGGCACCAGTCGGGCGTTCGGCGACCGCGTCTACCGCGCCCTCGACCGGCTCGCCGGGACGGCGCCGCGACTCCGGGTGACGGTGCGTCAGCAGGACCGTGCACAGCGGATCGAGGCGGTGCGCGGCGGTGATTCGGACGCGGCGCTGGTGCGGGGGCCGGGGCCGTACGCCGGGCTGGCGGCGGCTCCCGTGTGGGAGGACCCCCTCGTCGTCGCCCTGCCCGCCGGGCACCCCCTCGCCGGGCGGGAGCGGCTGCGCCCGGCGGACCTGGCCGGGATCCCCGTACGGCTCGCCCCGCGCCGACGGAATCCGGCCTTCCACGACCTGATCACGGGAGCGCTCCGGGACGCGGGCGTCGAGCCGGTCGCGGGGCCGCCGTTCACCGTCCTTCAGGACACCCTGACCGCCCTGGCGGCGGACGCGGCGGACGGCGCCCCGTCGTGGACGGTCTTCGACCCCGTGGGCGCGCTGCCGCCGGCCGGCCGGGTGGCGTTCCGGCCGCTGGACGGGCCGGTGTCGACGACCTCCCTGGTGGTGCGGGAGGGCCCGGCGGCACCGGCGGTGCCACTCCTGCTCGCGGCGCTCGCGGAAGCCGCCGACCCGGGCCGGTGACGCGGCCGTCGCGGTGGGGCCTGCCGGCCCACCGGTCCACCGGCCTACCGGTCCACCGGCCTACCGGCCTACCGGCCTACCGGCCTACCGGTCTACCGGTCCACCGGATCGCGGAGTGCCGGCAGTACCGTCTCGGCGACCCGGTAGGCCTCCTCCAGCAGCGGGTTGCCGGAGAGGATGAAGGTGTCCACACCGAGTGCCCGGAACTCCTTCAGCCGCTCGATCACCTGCTGGGTGGAGCCGACCAGGGCGGTGCCCGGCCCGGGGCGGAAGAGGCTCATGCCCGGCCACAGGTTGGGATGGACCTCCAGTTCGCGGGCATGGGCGGGCACCCTGCCGCCGTGCTGGCGGAACTGCCGCTGCCAGCCGACGCCGTCCTCGCCGCGCGCCCCGCCCAGCTGCCGGGCGTACGTCTGCTCGCTGGTGACGTCCAGCAGCCGGTCGGCGGCCGCCCAGGCCTGTTCCTCGGTGTCCCGGACGATGAGGTGCAGGCGCAGGCCGAGGCGCAGGGTGCGGCCGTACGCGGCGGCCCGCGCGCGGACCCGCTCCAGCTTCTCCTTCAGCAGGTGCGGGGCCTCCCCCCAGGTGAGGTAGACGTCCACGTGCTCGGCGGCCATCTCGATGCCCGCGTCGGAGGAGCCGCCGAACCAGAGCGGGACGTGCCCCTCGCGCAGCGGCGGCAGGTCGCGGAAGGACCCGCCCGCGTTGTCGAGGCGGAAGAACTCGCCGCGGTGGTCGAACACCTCGCCCGAGGTGAGGCGCTTGACCACGCTCCAGTACTCGGAAGAGAGCCGGTACCGGTCGTCGTGCCCGACGTCCAGTCCGTACTCGCGCAGTTGGGGGGTCGACCCGTTGACGACGTTGAACCGCAGGCGGCCGGCGCCGTGCAGGTGTTCGAAGGAGAGCGCCATCTTCGCGAGCAGGGTCGGCGAGACGAGGCCGGGATGGACGGCGAGCAGCGGCTTGAAGCCGGGGCCCGTGGCGGCCGCGAGCGCGCTGCCGAGCGCCCACACGTCGTACCGGTCGGTGGCGAGGAGGGCGCCGGTGTAGCCCAGGCGTTCGACGCTGGAGGCGAGTTGCTGGAGGTAGCCGAGGTCGGCCGGGCGGCTGCCGGCCGGCTCCCAGGGGTAGTGGCCCTCGCGCGGGATGATGTACCAGAGGACTTCGGGGGCGGCCATCGGTTCAGGCTCCCTTGCGGACGGCGTCGGCGACCGTCTGCTCCAGCGCGGGCAGGTGGGCGTCGGCGACGGTGACGGGACCGCCGAGGAAGCCGACACGCCGGAAGATGTCCGCGGCCTCCTGCTGCTCGGCGATGAACTCGGCGGTGGCGGGCTCCAGTTCCCACGGCAGCGCGGCCAGGGCGGTCTGCCAGTCCTCGACGCTGCCGCCCTGGTCGCCGGCGGCGATCTCCGCGGCCTCGGCGAGGTGGCCGGCGGCCCAGGCGTCGGCGCGCCGGAGGGCGGTCACGATCGCCGCGACGATCTCGGGCCGCTCGGTGGCGACGTCCCGCCGGGTGAAGAAGACCGAGCGGTCGGTGATCACGTCGCCGGTGCGGACCAGCTCGCGGAACTCCCCGCTGCGGTGGGCGGCGGCGAGTTCGGCACCCTGCGCGATCCAGCCGGCGATCGCACCGGCCCGCAGGCGGTCGGCCTCGTCGCCGCGCGGCCGCTCGGGGGTGACGTCCTCGCCGTACGAGAGGCCCGCCCGGTCGAGGGCCTTGGCGAGCAGGTGCGTCTGCCAGGAGCCGACGCCCAGCACCACGATGGTGCCCTTGAGGTCGGCGACATCCGTGATCGGACCGTCGGCCCGCACGAGGAGGGCGCCGTGGTCGGGGCGCGGCGCGGAGACGGCGGCGTAGACCAGGTCGTGGCCGGCCGCCTGGGCGGTGATCGGCGGGGTGGAGCCGGTGCCGCCGAAGTCGATGGTGCCGTCGGCCAGGAGCTCGCCCGTCCGGGTGCCGTCCGTGTAGTGGTGGAAGGCGGCGCTCTCGCCGAGCGGCGCGAGCTCCTCCTGCAGGAGGTTCAGGCGGGCCAGGTGGTAGAGGGACGGGTTGCTGCGGTGGACACCGATGGTCACGGTCATGGGAGTTCGCTCCGGGGAGTGCGGTTCAGGGGATGGGCGGGCGGTCAGGAGGCTTCGGCGTGGACGCCCAGGTCGGCGTGGACACCGAGGTCGGGGTGGACACCCAGGTCGGCGAGGAGCCGGCGGCGCAGGGTGGCGAAGGCCGGGTCGGCCGGGTCGCGCGGCCGGGTGACGTCGACGGTCTCGTCGCGGACGAGGGCGCCGTCGCGCAGCACCGCCACCCGGTCGGCGAGCCGGATCGCCTCGTCCACGTCGTGGGTGACCAGCAGCACGGCCGGGCGGTGCGCGCGGCACAGTTCGCCGACGAGGTCCTGCATCCGCAGCCGGGTGAGCGCGTCGAGTGCCGCGAACGGCTCGTCCAGCAGCAGGAGTTCGGGCTCCCGTACGAGCGCCCGGGCCAGGGCGGCGCGCTGCGCCTCGCCGCCCGACAGGGTGGAGGGCCAGGCGTCGGCGTGGTCGGCCAGCCCGACCTCGGCGAGTGCCCGCTGCGCGGTCTCCCGGGTCCGGGCGCCGCGCGGCAGGCCGACCGTGACGTTGCCGAGGACGCGCTTGGACGGCACCAGCCGGGGCTCCTGGAAGACGACGGTCCGTGCGGGCGGCACCAGTACGGTGCCGGCGTCGGCCCGGTCGAGCGCGGCGAGGATGCGCAGGAGCGTGGTCTTGCCGGTGCCGCTCGCGCCGAGCAGGGCGAGGAACTCGCCGCGGGCGATGTCGAGGTCGATCCCGTCCAGCACCGAGCGGGTGCCGAAGGTGCGGCGCAGGCCGCGTACGTGGACGGCGGGCAGGGGGGTGCCGGGCGTGCTCACCGGGCCACCGCCTTTCCGGCCGTGCCCGTCCGGGCGGTGCCCGGGGCGCGCCAGGGCATCAGCAGCCGTTCCAGGCCGCGGACGATGCCGTCCGCGAGCAGCCCGAGCAGGCCGTAGACGAGGATGCACACGGCCAGCACGTCGGTGCGCGAGAAGTTCTGCGCCTGGGCCATCAGATAACCGATCCCCTCGGTCGAGTTGATCTCCTCGGCGGCGATCAGCGCGATCACGCTGAGCGTCATCGACAGCCGGAGTCCGGAGAGCAGGGCCGGCAGTGCGCCGGGGAGGACGACCTCGCGGACCACCGCCCAGCGGCCGAGGCCGAAACTGCGCATGGCCTCGACGAGCTTGCGGTCGGTGTTGCGCACGCCGCCCGAGGTGGAGACGTACATCGGGAAGCTGGTGGCCACGCCGATCAGGGCGATCTTGGCCGTCTCGGTGATGCCGAACCACACCATGAACAGCGGTACCAGGGCGAGGAAGGGCACCGTCCGCAGCACCTGGACGGCCGAGTCGAGCAGTTCCTCGCCGAGCCGGAAGAAGCCGGTGACCACGCCGAGGACCAGTCCGGCCGACGCGCCGATCAGCAGGCCCAGGCCGGCCCGGGTGAGCGAGGTGGCGAGTGCGGCCGGAAGCTGACCGTTGCCCCAGAGCTCCCCGACGGCCTGGACGACCTGCCCGGGCGAGGCCAGGATGTCGGGGGTGAGCACGCCGGTGGCGGAGGCCACCTGCCAGGCGACGAGCAGGCCGAGCGGTCCGAGCACGCGCAGGCCGAGGGCGAGGAGCCGCGGCCGGTGCGCGGGCAGGTGCGGGCGCGGCTCGACCAGGCCGGAGTGCCGCAGGGCTGCCTCGTCGACGAGTGTCGCGGTGCTCACTTCGCCGCCCCGGCAAGGCTGTTGACGTCGATGAGGTGCGGCCGCACGTCCACCGTCGACTTGGTGACCTTCTGCTCGGCGAAGAACGCCGCCACCGTGCCGAAGCGGGTGATGTCGGCCTCGGTGATCGGGGATTCGACGGCGCGCTGACGGGCCACACCGATGGCGAGGTCCTTCTCCGCCGGGGTGACGGCGGTCGGGCCGGCGTCGGTGAAGACGTTGAGGTACGCGCCGGGGTCGGCCTTCTCCTTGCGGCCGTTGTCGTGCAGGTAGCCGTAGAACGCCTTGACGACCTCGGGGTGCTGGTCGGCGAAGCCCGTACGCACCGCCCACACCGCGTAGTTGTCGGAACCGACCGCCTTGCCGTCGACCAGGAAGTGCGCCCCGGAGTTGGCGATCGCGGGCACGGCGAAGGTGCCCCAGGTCGCCCAGGCGTCCACCTGGCCGGAGTTGAACACGCCGGAGGTCTGGTCCGCGCGCAGGTAGACCCGCTCCACCTGGTCCGGCGAGATCCCCTCCTGCTTGAGGGCCTTGAGCAGCAGGTACTCGCTGGTGCCGCCCTGCGAGCAGGCGACCTTCTTGCCGATCAGGTCCCGGACCGTCCTGATCGGGGAGCCGTTCTTCACGAGGATGCCCTCGCCCGCCTGGTCGGGCTCGGTCTGGGCGAAGAGCTTGAACCCGGGCTTCTGGGCGAGCGCCGCGACGGCGGAGGTGATCGAGCCCTGGGCGACGTCGAGTTGCTGGGCGTTGAGGGCCTGGGCGGCCGGGGCGAACGGTCCGGCGCTGCCCGTCCACGCGACCTTGGCGTGGACGGCGGCGAGGGCTCTCTCCAGCGAGCCGTCCTTCTTGCCCTTCGCGAGGAAACCGGAGTTGCCCGGGTCGGGGATCCGCAGGGTCACCTCGGCGCCCTTGCCGCCGGAGGAGGCGGTGGCATTCCTGCCGTCGGAGGAGGAGGAAGAGGAGGAGCAGGCGGTCAGCGCCAGAGCGGCGGCGGCGGCGAGGGCGGTGGTGAGGACGAGGCGGCGGTTGGCGGTCACGGTGGCGGGCTCCTTGGGCACGGCGGTGCGGCGGCGGTCGGACGACCGGGCGGTCATGCGGCTGGGTGGTCGAGCGGTCGAGCGGTCGGATGGTCGGGCGGTCATGCGGGTTCGGCAGCCAGTCGGCGGGCGGCGGCGAGCGGGGCCGGGTCGGCCCACGTACGGACGTCGACGCGGTCGGGAAGGAAGCCCTGCGCGTGCAGGAAGTGCTCCTGCTGGGCGAGCAGGTCCAGACGGTCCCCGGAGAGGTCGAGGTGCAGGGTGCGGTGGCTGCCGGCGGCGTACGCGCCGGCCACACCCTCGGCTCCGGCGCCGGTCTCGGCGCTGAGGATCCGGGCGACCTCCTCGGGCTGCCCGGCCGCCCAGTCGGCGGCGCGGATCAGCACGGCGAGGAAGCGGGCCACGAGTTCGGGGTGGTCGTCCAGCAGCTGCTGGTGGACGGTGATCGGGCGCGGGGTGCCGTTGTTGACCCGCCTGCGCCGGTCGGGGACGGCGTCGAGCTCGACCGCGACCTCCGCGCCGTACTGCCGGGCCGCCTCGACGGCGAGCGCGCCCTTGACGTACACCGCGTCGACCCGGCCCTCGCGCAGGGCGGCGAGTTCGGCCGTCCACTGCCCGGAACGGCCGTCGGCCGGCACGTCGGTCAGCACGGCGTCCGCGGTGGTGAGCCCGGCCAGGGCGAGGGCGCCGGTGTGTCCGGCCAGGGCCATCGCCCGCCAGAAGTCGATGGCGATGGTGTGGCGCGGCACCGCGAGCCGCAGCCCTTCGAGCTGTTCGGCGGAGCTGATGCCGCTGCCTGCCCGGACGAGGATCGCCTGGCGTTCCTCGATCCAGGTCAGGCCGATCAGCCGGGTCCGTTCTCCGCGTGAACGGGCCCACAGCGCAGGGACGTTGCCGCCCTCGCGGAAGAGAGCGCCGAGCGCGTGGGTGTAGTGGTGGTCGGCGGCGTCCTCCGGTGCCGCATCCTGGAGGGAGCGCACGGCGATGCCGTCGGCCGCGAACTCGGCGGTGAGCCAGCCCTGGTCGGCGGCGATACCGGTGGCGGTGGGGACGGGGCAGCGGGTGAACCAGAGGGTGTCCGGGGCATGGCTGGGCATGGCAGGTCGACTCCTGGCGACTGGGGAAAGCGTGGGCCGCGACAGCTCACTGCCCATCAGATGGGAAGGCTGTGGCGGCAGGGTGGAGACAGAGGGGTGGCGGGTGCGCCGGCGCGGTCAGCGACAACAGGAGGTGCGGCACGGGCGGACGTTCACGGTGCTGCTCCCTCCTGGGCGGTCCTGGCGACTGCGCCGAGCGTTCCACGGCCGGAGAACCGGAAGCAAGTCTTTCCACATCATGGGATCGCATGTTCATGTTTGCCACGTTCTTGCAATGCCGACGCCACAATGCGGCACCACCTCGTGCCATAACCTCGGAGCACCAGTGCAGTTGTCCCGATCGAGGTGTCATGCCCGAAGCCGCCAAGGCCCCGGCCCCGCCGGTGCCCCAGACCCCGCCCGCCGGCGCGCAGGCCGTGCACCGGGCGCTCAACCTGCTGCACTGCTTCCATGACAACGGGCCCGACCTGAGCGCCTCCGACCTTGCCCGCCGGATGGGCCTCTCGGTGTCGACGGCCCACCGTCTGGCCCGGACCCTGGTCTCCACCGGCTTCCTGGAGCAGGACGCGCACACCGCCCGCTACCGGCTCGGCCCGACCGTCGCCGAACTCGGCCAGCTCACCTTCCACCAGCGCGGCCTGCACCTGGCCGGCCCGGAACTCGACGCGCTGGCGCGCCGCACCGGCGCCACCGCCGACCTGGCGATCCGCAGCGGCCCCCACGCCGTGATCCTGGTCGGCGGTTCCGTCCGTCCCGACGACGGCCTGGGCCTCCGGCGGCCGCTGCACTCGACGGCGCTCGGCAAGGTGCTGCTGGCCTGGCCCGGGGCCGGAGATCCGGAGCCGGCGTCCCTGGGGCCGCTGACCGCCTTCACCGACCGGACCATCACGGAACTGCACTCGCTCGAACAGGAACTGGCCGGAGTCCGGGCAGCCGGTCACGCACTGAACGACGGTGAGTCGGCAGCCGGTGTCCGCACCCTCGCCGTCCCCGTGCTGGACTGCACCGGCCACGCCCGCTTCGCGCTCGCCGTGCGCTCCACCCCCGACCGGCTGACCGCCGACCGCCTGCCGGGCGCACTCGTCCAGGCGAAGACCTGCGCGGCCGCCCTGGCCGTGCTGCTCCTGCCCCCGGACCAGCGGGCGGCCTGACCCGTAGCCCGGAGCCCCCGTAACCCCGTAGCCCCGGACCGGCGGGCGGCCCGACCCGGAGCCGCCGTACCGCGCGAACGTGCGGGAACCCGGCCCCCTCCCCTCGCCGATCGAATTCCGCAGGTGTGACGGATGCCCGGGCTGGCAGGATCTGCCCATGTCGACAGAACCCTTGCTGGTCAGGGCCCGCGGGCTGTGGGAGGGCCTGGCCGCGGCGCCGGTGTCGTTCGCGCCGGTGGGAGGTGTGGACGTGGTCGTCTCGCCGGAATCGGGGATGTGTCCTGCCGGCTGGGTCGGGCTGGTGTCCCTGGGCGGGTCGGCGATCGTGACCGCGCCCGGTGAGCGTGCGGCGGCGATCGTTCGCGACGCGTTGGAGGTGCTGCCGGTGGCGGCGGTCACGGATGCCGATGCGGTTCGCGGGGTGCTGCCGGTGGCCCGGGTGCTCGGCCCCGCGATGCTGGCCTACCTGTCCCCGGACGCGTTCCGGCCCGTCCGGCCCGGCGCGCAGGCGGTGGAACAACTGCCCGGAGAGCACCCGGACCTGCGGCGGCTGGAGCAACTGGCGGGCGAGGAGGACACCGGGGAGGCCGGTCTGCGGGAGATCACCTCGCCGGCGTTCGTGCTCCGCGAGGGCGGCGAGGTGGTCGCTGCTGCCGGATACCGGTCCTGGCCGGGCCGGACCGCTCACATCAGCGTGCTGACCGCGCCTGCGTGGCGGGGACGGGGGCTCGCCCGGGTGACGGGCTCGGCGACGGCGGCGCACGCACTCGCGGTCGGGCTGCTGCCGCAGTGGCGCGCCGGGGTGCCCGCGTCCCGGCGGGTGGCGGTCGCCCTGGGTTTCGAGGAGCTGGGTGCCCAGCTGAGCATCGAACTCGCGTAGCGGGATGGATGTGCGGTCGGGGGCAGCGCCCGGACCGCGCCCCGGCAGGATCCGGCGCCCGGACCGGGCCCCCGGCAGGATCCGGCGGCCGGACCGCGTCCCCGACAGGATCCGGCGGCCGGTCGGTGGGGATCCAGTGCAGGGTTGTCAGGCGCTCCTGGACGGCGCGCGCCTGCCGGCCGGAGCAGCCGGCCGGGCAGGTGGAAGGCGTCCTGAACCGCCGGCCAGGCCGCGCACCGGATGCTCGACGGCGGCCGCGGCCGCGGCCGCGACGGCGGCCTCGAAGCCGCCCAGGGCGCCGGACCCTGCCGGACGCCGCGACAGGTGCCGCGGGAGCGATTGATGTCAGATTGGCCCGGTCCGGGGTGTTTTGGCCTTCTCATCAGACACCCTGCTTCCTCACAGCTTCTGTTCATACGGGTACGATCCGGCTTCGGCCCTGCGGTTCCCGTCGCGGGCCTGCGGCTCCGGCCTGCCCGGACGCAACCCCCAATTTTCCGTACCGGTGCGCCGTAACGGCGTGCCGGTGGACCTGTGAGGTCTCCATGAAGCTGCGCCGTGCCCTGGCGATATCCGCCGCCACGACGCTGGTCACGGGCGCTGCCGCCCTGGCCGCCCCCGCCGCCCTGGCCGCCCCCGCCGCCCTGGCCGCCCCCGCGGCCGTGCCGGCCGTCGCGCACGCCGCCGCCCCCAAGGTGGGCGGCACCGTCTCCCTCAAGGACTTCCCCGCCGGCATCGCCGCCGGTGGCGGCCAGGTCACCTTCACCGAGGTGATCAGCAACAGCGGTGACGACGCCGTGGCGCTGCCCGTCCTGTTCCTGTCCTCGGCCGGCAACATCGCCACCAGCCAGGTCAAGGCCCAGTTCAAGAACCCGTACACCAACAAGTGGGTCGACGCCCAGCTGGAGAACGACGGCCCGGACGGCCCCGGTGTCGCGGTGATCCTGGGCAGCCTCAGCGACGACGCCGAGCCGGACGAGAACTCCGTCGTCTTCGTCCCGGCCGGCAAGAGCGTGAGCATCGAGGTCCACCTCTCCCTGACCTCCGCCGCCGTGGCCGGCGCGGCCACCGCCCAGCCCTACGCCGTCCTGTACCCCGCCGACGCGGAGTCCGAGGAGGAGCCCGACGGCGACGGCTTCCTCGTCGGCGCCAAGAAGGCCTTCACCATCACCGCCTCCGGCGGCGGCTCCTCGGCCAGCGCGTCCGCCGCGCCCTCCGCCTCGCCCAAGCCCAGCGGTTCCGCGAAGCCCAGCGGTTCGCCCAAGCCCAGCGGTTCCGCGAAGCCGACCGGTTCGCCCAAGCCCAGCGGTTCCGCGAAGCCGACCGGTGCGCCGACCGGCAAGCCCACCGGCGTACCGACCGCTCTCCCCACCAAGAAGCCCTCCACCACCACCGTCACCGAGGCCAAGAACCTCGCCAGCACCGGCGGCGGCAGCAACTCCACCGCCATCGCCGCCACCGGCGCCGGTGTCGTCGCCCTCGGCGCCGGCGCCCTGGTCCTGCTGCGCCGCCGCAAGACCAACACCCACCGCGCCTGACAACCTGACGGCCGCGATGTGCTCGTACCGGACGGCGCGGTCAGGAACCCCGGCGTGGCCCCTGACCTCGCGCGGCCCCGGTCGGGGCGCCCCGGCCGGGCGGGCCGGGGTTCCCGTCGACTGCCGGTGTCTCAGCCGATCCGGCCGAGCAGGTCGGTGACGTCCGCGAACACCCTGTCCCCTGCCGCCGCGGCGGCAGGGGACAGGGTGTCGAGGGTGAGGAACCCGTGGACCATGCCGGCCTCGCAGCGGTGTCCGACCGAAACGCCCGCGGCAGCCAACCGGGCGGCGTAGGCGTCGCCCTCGTCCCGAAGCGGGTCGTGCTCCGCGGTGATCACGACACCGGGCGGCAGCCCGCCCAGGTCGGCGGCGAACACCGGGCTGACCCCGGGGTCGGCGCGTCGGGACGGATCCGGAACCCACTGCTCGACGCCCCACGCGACGTCGTCGGCCGTCAGGCCCCAGCCCGTGGCCTTCGACCGCGCGCTGGGAGAGGAGAGGGTCAGATCGGTGTTGGGGTACACCAGGATCTGGGCGGCGGGCAGCGGTCCGCCTTCGTCGCGCAGCCGCAGACAGGCGAGCGCGGCAAGGTTTCCCCCGGAACTGTCCCCCATGACCACGGTCGGGCCTGCGGCCCCGGTGCCGGAACCTCCGTCGGTGACCGCCCACCGGACGACATCCACGCAGTCGTCGACGGCCGCCGGCCACGGGTGCTCCGGAGCCCGGCGGAAGTCGACACTCAGCACCGCCGTACCGGTCCGGAGCGCCAGTCTGCGGCACACCCGGTCATGCGACTCCAGATCGCCGATCGTCCACATCCCTCCGTGGAGGAACACCACCAGCGGCCCCCGCGCCGCCGACGGCCGGTAGAGACGGGCCCCCACAGCAGCCGGGCCGATCGTCAGATCCTCGACGTGGGCGATCGCGGGGCCCGGAGGCCGCGCCCCGACGCGGAGCCGCTGCGCCCGCCTCAACCCCGCCGCGCCCACGGTGCGGGCAGGAAGCCCGGGGTCCTGCCGAACTGCCCCGACGAAGGCGGCCAGTTCGGCGTCGGCGAGCGGAGGATCGATCGGTTCGGCCATGCAGGACAGGATGCCACCCCGACCCGAACGCCCCGCCCCGGGCGGCCTCCTGATCGAACCGTGCGGATACGCCCGGGATCGCAGGGGCGCGGCACGGCCGATCCGGCGAACGCCCGGCGGCGGGACGGGTACGCCTGCGGCACCTCTGCCGCCGGACTCCTCCGCTACGGCGCCGGCGCGTGCGCCGCCGGCTGGGGCCGGGCGGAGCCGGTGCCGGTGGTGCCGGGCCGGAGGAGGCCGATCAGCGCTGCGCCGAGGACGGCCGGGACGACGAAGGCGTAGAAGCCCGCCTCGGGCGAGCCGACCAGGGCGGTGGCCGCGGCCAGGTAGCTGGGGCCGACGATGGCGCCGACGCGGCCGACGCCGAGGCTGAAGCCCAGCGCGGTGCCCCGCAGATGGGCGGGGTGCGCCCGTGCGACGAAGATGTTGACGAGGGCCTGGGTGCCGAGCGCGCCGGCTCCGGCGACGCCGGACGCGAGGAGAAGGACGGCGCGCGGCTGCGGGGTGCTCAGCGTGATCATGGCGACGGCGGCGAGGAGGAAGCTGACGACGGTGGCGGCCTTCAGCAGTCCGCGGTCCGCGATCAGCGCGGCGCTCAGGGTGCCGACGACGGCGCCGACGTTGAAGGCGATGGCGAACTCCAGGGACGAGCTGAGGTCGTACCCGGCCTTGATCATGAGCGTGGGCAGCCAGGTGCTGGCGCCGTAGACGAGGACCAGGCCGCTGAAGGTGGCGGCCCAGAACAGCAGGGTGGCCCGGCGGTACCGGGGGGTGAGCAGCTGCCCGACCCGGTTGGCCGGCGGTCTCTGCGGTGCGGTGCCGGGTCCGTGCGGCTTCGGTGCTGCGGGGGTTCCGCCGGAGAGACGTGCGGGCACGAGGCGCAGGACGACGGGGACCAGCAGGAGGGGGACGACACCGAAGAGGAAGAGGGCGTGGAAGTCCCATCGGGGCAGCAGCGCGCGGCCGACGATGCCGGTGACGATGCCGCCGATGGCCAGGCCGGTGGTGGCGGTGCCCACGTGGAGGGAGTGGCGGGCCGGGTCGGCGGCTTCGCTGACGTAGGCGGTGACGAGGGGGATCAGCGCGCCGATCCCGACGCCGGCGAGGAACCGTGTGGCGGCGAACAGCGGCAGGTCGCCGGCCATCGCGCTGAGCAGCATGCACAGGGACAGCCAGGTCAGACTGACGGCCATCGGTGCGCGGCGCCCGTACAGGTCGCCGGCCCAGCCCGCGGCGATGGAGCCGAAGGGCATGCCGAGGGCTGTGAGGCTGCCCAGCAGGCCCAGGGTGGAGGGGGTGACGCCCCAGCCGGGGTGGGCCAGCAGGGAGGGGCCGACCGTGCCCAGGACGAAAAGGTCGTATCCCTCGATGCAGAGGATGACGAGGCCGAGGGCGACGGCGGGGCCGGTGCGGACGGCCGGACGGGACGGTTGAGAGCTGGTGTTCATGTCCGTGCTCCTGAGGAGGGTGGGGGACGCGCGGTGCCTGGCCCGCGCCGCGCCGTTCGACGGCGGGCGCGCCGGACGTGTGCGCGGTCTCGGGCCGGCGGTGGGGAGCTCGTGGTGGGGGAGCTCGGTGGTGGGGGTTCGGTAGGGGAGTTCGGCGCTGGGGAGTTCGGCAGTGGGCGAGCTCGGTGGTGGGGCCGTGCGCGGTGGGTGGCCTTCGCCGGTGAGGGGAGGGCCATCCGCGGGGGCGCCCTGTCGCGGGATCGCCGGTGGGCCCGGCCTGCACCGCCGTGTGCCGCTCAGACGGAGGCCGGCCCGCCCGTGGCGTGCTCGACGAGCCGGTCCGGGTCCGGCAGGTGGTCCCCGGCCCAGGCGACGTACTGGTCCGGCCGGACGAGGAGGAGGTCGGTGCCCAGGTGGTGACGCAGACCGGATCCGCTGAGGTCCAGTACGTCCAGCGGTACGTGCCTGCGCTTGGCGGCGTCCGCGAGCAGGGCGGCGTCGCGGGTCGCCGTGTCGGTCAGGCAGAGCAGCGTGAAGCCCGGGCCGAGGAGGTCGTACAGGGAGCGGGGTCCGATCCGGGCGTGCGGCAGCCGCTGTCCGGCGGTGGTGCCGGTGGTGCCGGGGGTGTCGGTGGCGCCGGAGATGACGGGGGAGGATTCGAGGCGGATGTCGATGACCAGGTCGAGTGCGTGGAACTCCGCCGTTTTGGTGTCCTGGATGCGCAGGTGGGCCGCCCGGCGGGCGGATTCGCCGAGCGGGCCGTCGGTGTCGAGGTCGTCGGCGACCAGTTCGGGTGAGGTGACCGCCATGTTGGCGGTCGCTTCGCGGATGACACGCTCCTGGACGGGGCGGCGTTCGTGCTCGTAGCTGTCGAGCAGGGCGGGGCCGCCCCATCCCTGCAGGACGGCGGCGAGCTTCCAGCCGAGGTCGACCGCGTCGCCGATGCCGGTGTTCAGGCCGTGGCCGCCGAAGGGCGGGTTGAGGTGGGCGGCGTCACCGGCGAGGAAGATGCGGCCTTCCCGCATGCGGTCGGCGATCTGCATCCGCGCCGTCCAGGGGTCGGTGGACAGCACCGTGGCGGCGGTGGGGCGGCCGACCGCGGCGTCGATGAGCTCCTCGGCCCGGCGTTCCCCGGTCTCGCGGTCCACGCCGAACGCGATCATCCACCAGGTGCCGTCGGTGTCGATCGGGCCGAGAAGGGCCGGGCAGTCGCGGTTGACGACCCAGTACTGCACGGCCGGGCCGTGCCGTACCTCCACCTCCAGGGCCGGCGCGTGGAAGACCATGCCGAAGTTGGGGCGCAGCGCGTGCTCGCCGTCGTAGCGGGCGCCGATCTGCTCGCGCACGGTGCTGCGCGGGCCGTCGCACCCGAGGAGGTAGTCGCAGGTGACCGTCCGCGTCCCGCCGTCGGGGCCGGTCAGTTCGACGGTGACGGCGTCCGGGTCCTGCCCGGCCCGCGTGAGGGACCACCCGGTGGCCAGGGTGCACGTCGGCAGGCTGCGGACGGTGTCGCGCAGCAGCTCCTCCAGGACGTACTGGGGGGCCTGCTGCCCGAGTTCGGGGAAGCGGTCGCCGTCGGGTACGAGGCCGAGCACACCGGTGAAGCGGGACAGTTCACGGCCCGTCAGCGTGGTGCAGAAGACGATGTCCTGCGACCGGTCCGCGGGCAGCGGCGCGCGGGTGCGCAGGTCGTCGGCGATGCCCCAGCGCCGTAGGTGCTCCATGGTGCGCACGTTGACGGTCTTGCAGCGGGGGCGCGCGTGGGAGACGGTCGTGCGGGGTTCGACGACCAGGACCCGGATGCCGCGCCGCCCGAGTTCGACCGCTGCGGCGAGGCCCACCGGTCCTCCTCCGGCCACGACGACCTGGGGATCCGTCATGAGCGGGTCTCCCGTCGGTGCGGGCCGCCGGTACGGCGCCGCGGGGGGACGGCCGGCGGCGGGGGTTTCACGGGGGGTCTCTCCGGCCGCGGGGGGAGGAGGTGGGAGGTGTTCCGGCAAGGCGATCTCTCCGTGCGGTTGTGGGGTGCGGGTGGGAGCGGGGCGGGGGGCCGGGGGCGGGGGCGTTTCCCGGGCTTGGCGGGTGGGCGGGTGGGCGGAACGGCACGGTCGCGGCCCCGGGACGGCCCCGGCCTCCGGCTCGCGCCGGCGGGTCAGTCGCCCATCAGGACGAGCATGGGGTCGGGCAGGTTCTGCTCCAGCGACCAGGCCCGGTCGGTGAGTTCCTCGACGGTGGCGCCGGCGCGGCGGGCGGTGAGCATGGCGGCGGGGTCGAAGGCCGGCCCCACGGAGTCCTCGCGGTACTCGTCGCCGTGCATGTAGGCGGTGGCCTCGTGGGGTTCGGCGAAGTTGTCGATCTGCATCTCGACGAAGTTGCCGTCGGGGTCGCGGTAGTAGAGGGAGGTGGTGACGCCGTGCGCGATGCTCACCGCCGGGAGGATGCCGGTCTCCTGAAGCTTCCCGTAGCGGGCGAGGAGGTCGTCGAGGGTGTCGAAGGTGTAGGCGACGTGGTGGGCGCAGGCGGTGGCGGGGGTCTTGCGCTCCAGCGGGGTGGGCGGGGTGATCAGGGCGACGCGGTGGTGCTCCTCGTCGAAGGTGAGGAAGCACAGCGCGTCGTCCTGGAAGACGGTGTGGCCGTCCAGGACCGCGCAGTACCAGTCGCGCATCTCGTCGGGCCGGCTGGTCTGGAACACGACGTGGGCGAACTTGGGGGCTGTCATGTCGTTCCTCTTCGGTTTCGGTGGAGGGACCGGCGGGGGTGTCCGCCGGTGCGGACGAGCCGGTGCGGGTGAGCCGGTGCGGGCGGGCCGTCGAGCACGCCGGACGACCGGTGGTGAGCTCGACGGCCCGGGCACGGGGCACGGGGTGGTGGTGCGGTGGCGGTGGTGCGGTGGTGCGGGCCCAGGCGTCAGTTCGTGAGGTCGTGCTCGACGCCGCCGGCCCAGACACGGAGGATGTTGCGGGTGGTGGTGATGTCCGCGAGGGGGTCGCCGTCGACGAGGACGAGGTCGGCCCGCCGGCCGGGGGCGATGGTGCCGCGATCCGTCAGGCCGAAGGCCTGGGCCGGCTGCACGGTGGCCGCGCGCAGGGCTTCGGCGGGGCTGAGGCCGGCGTCGACGAGCAGTTCCAGTTCGTGGTGCAGGCCGGCCCCGAAGGCGGGATGCACGGGGACACCCGGCGTGTGGTTGGAGTCGGTTCCGGCGAGGATCCGCACACCCGCCCGGTGCAGGGCCGTGACGCTGTCGCGTGCCGCGTCGTAGTTCAGCCCGGGGATGCCCAGGGCGGCGAATCCTTCCATCATGGTCAGGGTGGGGACGGCGGTGCGTCCTCCCGCGGCGTACCGGCAGGCCTGGGCGGTGGTCAGCGCGGTGTCCAGCGGGACGTGGTGGATCACGTCGATGCCGGCGTACAGCGCCTCCTCCGCGGCGGCGCCCGTGACCGCGTGGCCGTTGACGAGCTTCCCGACGGCGTGGGCGGCGCGGGTGAGGGCGGTGAGCGTGGCCCGGTCCAGGCCGGGCACGTCCACGATGACCTTGATGTGGTCCGACCCCTCGGCGAGGCGGGCGGCGACGAACGCCACCGCCTGGTCGGGACTGCTGATGATGCCGGAGGGAGGGAAGCCGGGGAGGTGGGCCTGCAGGCTCTCGGGGCCGACCGCGGGTGTTCCGGCGCTGCGGATGTCGGTCAGGCCGGTCCGGTGGCGCAGGGAGTCGACCAGCGAGGCGGGCCAGCAGGCCATGTCCAGGGCGGTGGTCACCCCGTAGCCGGTCAGCTGCTGCAGTGTGGTGACGTCCTGGAGGTGGACGTGGGCGTCGATCAGGCCCGGGAGCAGTGTCGCGCCCTGCCCGTCGACGATCCGGGCGCCCAGGGGGTTGAGTCCGATCGCGGGGCCGTCGACGACCACCGTGCGCGGGGCGCTGAGGGTGCGTCCGTCGAAGACGCGCACGTTGGTGAGGGCGGTCCTCTGCGGTGCCCCGCCGTCGGTGGCGTCGGTGGCGGCGACCGCCCTCCCGGGGGCGGCCAGTACGGCCGGTACGGAGGCCAGTGCGGCCCCGGCCACGGCCGACCTGAGGAGGTTGCGCCTGGTCCACTCGCTGCTGCACATGTGTCCTTGATCCCTTTCTGGGGGTCCGAGAATCGGGCTGTGCTCAGGGGAGGTGCGTGGAGCGGTTGTGCTCGGTGCGGGTCACGGGTGACGGGTCACGGGTGACGGGTGACGGGTGACGGGTTACCGGTCGCGGTCGCCGGTCATCGGCCGTCCCCGGCGAGGCGGGGGAACAGGCGGGCCGCGTTGCCGCGTTCCACGGCGGCGAGCTGCCGCGCGCTGAAGCCCTCGAAGCGCGTGAGGTCGGCGATGCCGTGGTCGACGGTCGCCTCCGGTGCGGCCGGCCAGTCGGTCCCGAAGAGCACGTGGTCGGCTCCGGTGACCTGCAGGGTCGGCAGCAGGGAGTGGGCGGCGCCGGCCAGGGCGGTGTCGTAGTACAGGCCGTGCAGGACGTGCGCCACGTGGGCGGGGTCGATGTCGGCGTCGCCGGGGCCGCGGCCCATGGTGGTGTGTTCGGCGATGCGCCAGCCCAGGGTGGGCAGGGCTCCGCCGCAGTGGGCGAGGATCAGCGTGAGGTCGGGGTAGCGCTCGAAGACGCCGCAGTAGAGGCCGTTGATGATGTTGCGGGCGGTGTCGAAGGGGTATTCGCACACCGAGCTCGGGCGTCCCCGTCCCAGCACGTCCACGTGCGGGGGGTCGGTGGGATGCAGGAGCACCGGCACCCCGCGGCGGTTCAGGTCGGCCAGGACGGGTTCGTAGAAGGGGTCTCCGAAGTAGTGGCCGAGGCTGTTGGAGGTCAGCATGACGCCGTCCAGGCCGAGGTCGTCGAGTCCGTGGGCGATCTCGGCGAGCATGGTGTCGGGGTCGTCCAGGGGCACGGCGGTGAAGGCGCCGAACCGGTCGGGATGCCTGGCGATCAGGTCCGCGTATTCGCGGTTGACGCCGCGGCAGAAGCGGGTGGCGAAGTCCGGGTCGTCCGGGCGGCCGGCGAAGGGCCAGGGGGCGGACAGCAGCTGGGCGGCGATGTCGTGGCGGTCCATGAAGGCCAGGGCGGCCTCCGGGGTCCAGCCGGGGGCGATCCTGTAGCCGCCGGCCAGGGTGAACCCGGAGCTGAACAGGGCCTCGACGGTGCCCCCCAGGTAGTGGGCGTGGACATCGATACGACGGGTCATGATGCGGGCTTTCACGTCGGGAGCGGTCACGGCCGCCCGGCCGGTGCGGTGCCGGTACGGATCGAGGAGTCGGACTGCAGGCGCGGCTGCGGCTGCGGCGGTGGCGACCGGGGGCGGGTGGGGCCGTGCCGCGGGACCGGTGGACGGCACGGGTGGTGCCGGTGGTGCAGGCGGCTCTGCACGCCGCGGCGCGTCAGGCGTGCCGGTCGCCGTCGGACGCCCACGCGGCGCACTCCTCGGCGAACGCCAGCTGGCGCAGGTGCAGGGCGTGGGCCAGGCGGTGGTGGTCGATGCAGTGCCCCGTGGCGCGGGCGACGCCCGCCTCCACGAACGGGGCGGCGGTGAACATCCCGGCGAAGAGGGCGACGTTGTGCGGGCTGCTGTCCCACAGCGCGTCGAATTCGGCGAGCGCGTTGTGCACGGGTACCCGGACCCGCGGGGCGACGGTGGGCAGGTGCTCCTTCGGCCACAGCGGGGCCTGCGCGAGCTCACGCACCGGCACCGGCGCGTAGGAGGCGTGGGCCTGGTGCAGGGCTTCGGGCCGGTAGGTGGAAGCCGGCCCGAACATCACCTGGTCCCGCTGGTCGTAGGGCAGGTCCACGGTCGCGTCGAGCGGGAGGGAGCCCAGGGCCTCCGCGGCGCCGCCGGGCGGGATGACCGCCCCCATGCCGGTCGCCGAGACGCCGATCAGCGGGAAGGCCGGGCCGTCGGCGGCGATCATCAGGGCGATCATGCCGCCGATGGAGTGCCCCACCAGGAACACCTGCTCGGCGGCGAGGCGCTCGGCCGCCTGCCCGACGGCGCGGCTCAGCAGGTCGGCGTGGCGCTCGAAGGTGTTGCCGGCCGGCTCCAGCGGTGTGCTGCCGCCGTAGCCGGGCCGGTCCAGGGCCACGACGGGGTACCCGTGCGCGGCGGCGACGTCCAGGAACGACCCCTGGGGAGAGCCTGCGACGTCGAAGTAGCGGGCGGTGTACGTGCCGCCGTGCAGGGCGGCTATCAGCGGCCTTCCGGTCGCTGCCGCCGGTCCTGCGGTGATGCCGGCGATCGTGTGTCCGTCGACCTCGAAGGTCAGGGTCTCGCGCTGCTGCGCCATTGCTGGGCTCCTGCCGGGTGGGGGTGAGCGGGCCGTGCGCCCGGCTCCTCGGTCGAAGAGGGCGCGGGCGGGGATCCGGACGGGCGGGGGATCCGGACGGGCGGGGGGTCCGAACGGGCGGGGTGCGGACGCCTCGTTCCGGGGGAGACGCCCCGGGTGGTCCCGTCGAGTGCCGAGAGACTAGATGCGATATGTGATAACGAGCAAGAGGTGTCGCCGAACGGGCCGGGAATCCGTCCGCGGGCGCGTCGGGGCAGCCCTCGGTACCGGGCGGCCCCGACGCCGGGTGGCCCGTGGCCCCGGGCAGCCCGCATCGCCGGGTGGCCCGCTCCGTGCGGGCGGCCCGTTCGCCCGGGTGTCAGCCGTGTGCCGTCGGAGCTGCGCGGTCAGCCGTGTGCCGTCGGCGGTGCGCCGTCAGTGCTGCTGCGGGACGTAGTCCTGGGTGATCTGCTTGTGTTCGAGGAAGTCCTCGACGGAGGCGAGGCCGCCGAGGCGGCCGACGCCGCTGTGCTTGAAGCCGCCCTCCTCGAACTCGACGGTGAGGTTGGCCCAGCTGTTGACGGAGATGAGGCCGGCGTCGAGCCGGCGGGCGAGCCGCAGCGGCCGGTCGGCGTCGCGGCTCCAGATGCAGGCGCTCAGCCCGTAGTCGGTGTCGTTGGCCAGGGCGACGGCCTCGTCCTCGGTGTCGAACACCTGGACGGTCTGGACGGGCCCGAAGGTCTCCTCCTGGACGATGGACAGGGAGGAGTCGGGCACCGTCAGGAGGGTGGGGTGGTAGAAGGCGCCCCCGGCCAGGGCCGGGTCGGTGGCCGGGCCGCCGCGGACGACGGCCTTGGCGCCTGCGGCGAGGGCGGCCTCGACCGCGGCGTCGACGCGGGCGACCGACGCCCTGTCGATCAGGGGGCCGATCTGGCTGGCCGGGTCGGAGGCCGGGCCGGGGCGCAGCGCTTCGAGGCGTTCGGCCAGCGCGGCGGTGAAGTCCTCGGCGATCTGCCGCTGGAGCAGGACCCTGCTGCCGGTCATGCAGAACTGCCCGGCGAAGACGGTGGACGAGGCCACGACGGTGGCCAGGGCCGCGTCGAGGTCCGCATCGGCGAAGACCAGGTGCGGGGTCTTGCCGCCCAGTTCCAGGCCCACCCGCTTGAAGCGGGACGCGGCCGCCTGGGCCACGAGCCGTCCGGTGGCGGTGCTGCCGGTGAAGCTGATGACGGGCACCTGGGGTGAGTCGACGAGCAGGCGGGCGACGTCGGAGCCCGACTCGACGACCACGTTCACCGCTCCGGCCGGGAGCTCGGGCACGGAGGCGAGGATGTCGCACATCAGCGCCGCGGTCTGTGCCGCCTGGCCGGGCATCTTGACCACCGTCGTGCATCCGGCGGCCAGCGCCGGGGCGAGCGCGCGGATGCACAGGTAGGCGGGCGAGTTCCACGGCACGACGATGCCCGCGACCCCGACGGGCTGCCGGATCGACATGGACTGGCGGCCGGGCCCGGTGTCGGTGACCCGGCCGTGGGGCTGCATTGCGAGTCCGGCGGCGAAGCGCAGGGCGCGGACGATGAAGTGGGCCTCGAAGCCCGCCTCGGGCCGCAGTTTGCCGTTCTCCCGGCACAGGGTGTCGACGACCTCGTCCAGGCGGGCGGCGTAGGCGTCGGCGAGGTGGCTCAGCGCGGTGGCGCGCAGCATCGGGTCGAGTCGCCAGTCCTCCTCCCGGAAGGCGCGGGCGGCGGCGTCGATCGCGGCCTGGCCGGTGTCGGTGTCGGCGTCGGCGTAGGTGCCGATGGTGTCGCCGGTGGCCGGGTCGATGCTGGTCGAGGTCCGGGGCGAGCCGACCCGGGCGCCGTTGATCCAGTGCTGTACGGCGCGTTGTGCGGTCATGGCAGTGGCTTTCTCTCGGCGGGTGGGCGATCGGCGGGTGGGGATCGCCAGGTGGGGGTGGGGGTGGGGGAGGGGGAGGGGGAGGGGCGAGGGCGGTGGCCCCGGGCCGGGCTGTTACAGGCCCAGCAGGCGTTCGGCGTTGAGGTGGGCGATCTTGGCGCGGTCGGCCTCGCTGACGGGGGCGTCGCGCAGGAACGCGGTGGCCGTGCCCATGTCCTCGAAGGGGTAGTCGGTGCCGAACAGGATGTGCTCGGGGCCGAGGGCGAGCAGTGCGCACAGCAGGGGCGGGGCGGAGCAGACGCCGCTGGTGGTGATGTACAGGTTGTGTCGAAGGTAGTCCGAGGGCTTCTCGCGGGCGAGTTCGACGCCGTGGTGGTTGTGGAAGCCCCAGCGCGAGTCCAGCCGCCACAGCGCGTAGGGCAGGCCCTCGCCCATGTGGCCGAGCAGGAGCTTGGCGTCGGGGAAGTCGTCGAAGACGCCGCCGAAGACGAGCCGCAGCACGTGGGAGGCGGTGTCGGTGCCCCAGCTCCACATCGGGCCGATGAGCTCGGGGTGCCCGGACATGACGTGCGGGGTGTCGGCGCCGTTCGCCGGGTGCAGGTACAGCGGGACGCCCAGGCCCTCCGCGCGCTCCCAGACCACGCGCAGTTCCGGCGCGTCGAGGTAGCGGCCCTGGGTGTGCGCGTTGACCAGGGCGCCGCGCATGCCGAGCTGGGTGACCGCGCGCTCCAGTTCCTTCGCCGCCGCCTGGGGGTCCTGCAGCGGCAGCGCGGCGAAGCCGGCGAACCGGGTCGGGTGCTCGGCGACCACCCCGGCGAGCAGGTCGTTGACCGCGGAGGCCTGCGCCACCGCGACCCCGGGGTCGGGTTCGGCCTGGATGCCGGGGGAGTTGAGGGACAGGACCTGCATGTCGAGGCCGGCGGCGTCCATCTCGGTGAGTCGCTCGCCGGTGAGGTCGAGCAGGCGCCGGGAGGCCTCGCGCCACCTGTCGGGCTGGGCGATCGAGGCCGATCCGGCGCCGTAACCCACCAGTTCCGGGCTGACGAAGTGCTCTTCGAGGCCGATCGTGCGCATCGGGGCTCCGCTCGTTTCACGTATATGCATTGACTTTCACGATGGTGAAACGTACGTTCCGGCTGTGTCAACCCCTTCGACCGCATCGAGACCTGGAGGCACCTGCACATGAGGACGACGACGGACGGCATGGATGACGGCGCCGGCGGCCCGGACCGCAGCGGCCCGCCGGTGGACGCGGTGGTGGACGTGGCGGTCGTCGGCTACGGGCCGGTCGGCATGGCGGCGGCGGCCCTGCTGGGACGGGCCGGGCACCGGGTGACGGTGCTGGAGCGGTACGCGGGGCCGTACAACCTGCCCCGGGCCGCGATCTTCGACGACGAGACCATGCGCACCCTGGCCCGGCTGGGCGTCGCGGAACGGCTGCTGCCGAAGCTGCGGGCGCAGCGCAGCTACGAGTGGCGCAACGCCCGGGGCGACCTGCTGATCGAGCAGGCGTTCGCCGAGGTGGGGCGCAGCGGCTGGGCCGAGTGGTTCATGATGTACCAGCCCGACCTGGAGGAGGCGCTGGACGCCGTGTGCCGGTCGGCGCCGGGCGTGGACGTGCGGCACTCCCGCGAGGTCGTGGCGATCGAGCAGACGCCCGGGGGCGTCACGCTCACCACCGAGGGGCCCGGCGGGGCGGAGACCGTCACCGCGCGCTACGTCCTGGGCTGCGACGGCGGCAACAGCTTCGTCCGCTCCGCGCTCGGCGTCACCCAGCACGACTACGGGTTCGCCGAGCCGTGGATGGTGTGCGACTTCCGTTTCCGCCGCCCGGTGGAGGTGCCGGCGGCCATGCAGGTCGGCGACCCGCTCGGGCCGACGTCGATCATCTCGCTCGGCCCGGACCACCACCGCTTCAGCTTCATGCTGGACTCGCCCGACGACTTCGAGGCCGAGAGCGCCCCGGAGCGGGTCTGGCAGCGGGTGCGCGCCCACCTCGGGCCCGACGACGCCGAACTGATCCGGGTGGCCACGTACACCTTCCGCTCGCTGGTGGCCGACCGGTGGCGGCACGGCAGGGTCGTGCTCGCCGGGGACGCGGCGCACCAGATGCCGCCGTTCCTCGGCCAGGGGATGTGCTCCGGCATCCGCGACGCGCAGAACCTCGCGTTCAAACTGGACCTGATCCTGCGCGGGGCCGCCGGGGACGACCTGCTGGACACCTACCAGACGGAGCGCGAGCCGCACGTGCGCGCGGTGACGGAGAAGGGCATCGAACTCGGGGCCATGCAGACCCTCCGCGATCCCGAGCGGGCCGCCGAACGTGACCGCGTCCTGCTCGCCCGCCGGGCCGCCTCCCGCACGCCGGACACCATCCGCTTCCCGGGCCTGGGGGAGGGCATGCTCGCGGCCGTGTCCGGCCCCGGGCGCGGCCAGCTGTCGGTCCAGGGCGTGGTCGAGGACGGCGAGCGGCGCGGCCTCCTCGACCAGGTCGTGGGCGGCGGTTTCCACGTCCTGGTCGACCCCGGCCTCCTCGGCCAGGAGGCCCCCGCGGCCGCGTTCCACGACCTCGCCCGGGCGGGCGTGCGCGTCGTCGCACCCGGCGGAGGGACCGGTGCCCACGCGTGGGCCGTGCCGGTGCACGACGTGGACGGCACCTACCGGCGCTGGTTCGCCGAGCTCGGGTGCTCGGCCGTGGCCGTCCGCCCCGACTTCTACGTGTACGGCACCGCGGCCGGCCCCGACGCCGTGGCGGTGCTCGCGCACGACCTCCTGGCCGCGGTCACCGGCGCCGCCGCCGTACCGGCCGCCCGCCCGGCCCGGGCGCGCGTCCGGCAGTAGCCCGCGCGGGCCCGGGGCACTCGCGCCGTCGGCCCCGGCCCTGCCCCGGCCCGCCCGTCCCCGCCCCGGCCCGTCCGCCCCCCGCCCTGTCCCTGCGCCGTCCCGTCCGGCCGGGGCAGGGCGGGTCCGGACACCGCACGCACCGGGAACCCGTCCCCTGTACTGCTGTACTGCGGCAACGATCCCCGTACCGTTCCGGGAGGTCATATGATCGCCCCCGTGGCAACGCAGAGTCTCTTCGACCCAGACGACAACGGAACCTCACCGGCACGGCAGGGCATCCAGTCCGTCGAACTGGCGATGACGGTGATCCAGGCCCTGGAGGAGGGCCGCGGCCCGATGAGCCTGACGCAGATCGCCGCCGCCTGCGGGATGCAGCCGAGCAAGGTCCACCGCTACCTGGTCAGCCTCACCCGGGTCGGCCTGGTCGCGCAGTCGCGCAGCTCCGGGCAGTACGACATGGGCCCGGCCATGCGGCGGCTGGGGGTGGAATCGCTGCGCAGGATGGACGAGGTCGCCCTGGTCAGCGAGCACCTGCCGGAACTGCGGGACCGCACCTCGCACGCGGTCAACCTGGCGGTGTGGGGAGACCACGGCCCGGTCGTCGTGCGGTGGGAGTACGGCACCCACGCCCTGCCCATCACCGTGAGGGTCGGCGCCACCATGCCGCTGCTGAACTCCGCGATGGGCGGGGTGTTCCTCGCCCACCTGCCCGGGCAGGTCACCGAACCGGTGCTGTGCGGGCAACTGGACACCGCCGCGCTGGACGCGCCGACCCGCGAGCGCGTCGACCGGATCCGCGCCGACGTCCTGCGGGACGGCGCGGCCAGCACCGTCGGCGGCGTCATCCCCGGCGTCACCTCGGTCGCCGCCCCGGTGTTCACCGCCGGCGACTCCTTCCCGCTCGTCGTCACACTGGTGATGCCCGCACGGGGCGTCACCGACGAGAGGCTGGCCGCCCTGACGGCACAGCTGCTGCACGCGACCCGGGCCATGTCCGACGACCTGGGCCACCCCGCGGCCGGGCTCGGGGCCTAGGACCGCAGGCCGGCACGGCGGGTGGGAACGCTCGGTGCAAGGGCCGAGCGTGCCCACGAGGTTGCTAACGATCGCGTAAAGCACCGGCCGCCACCTGCACCGGCGGTGGGAATCTGGATCCCCACCGCCCGCGAAGCCAGGTACCCGTCGGTCCTGCGGCGCGGGCACGCGTCGCTGCCCGGGGGAGAAAGTGCCGTCGTCATCGCGGGATCCCAAGAGAGTCACGGCCGGGATCCCGGGCATCTTCACCGTCGAACTCGACCGCGACGACATCGCCGGACTGTTCCGCCGCCGCACCTGGTCGCGGGGCCCGTTCGTCCTGGTGGGGCGTGACAGCGGGCTGGCACTCGACACCGCCTACCGGGGATCGGGCGGCAAGCCGACCCTCTGGACCGTGCACGCGCGCCCCCACCAGCTCTGGTATTTCGAACGCACCCGGCGCAAGGGCGAGTTCCTGATCCGATCGGCCGACAACGGGCTCGTCCTGGACGCCCGCCAGGGAGCCGAGCTGCGCCGGTCGCCGGTGATGAAGCCGCGGGACGAGTACCGGAACCAGCACTGGCGGCTCCACTCCACCGAAGACGCGACCGGATACATCATCGAGTCGGTCAACTCGGGGCACGTCCTGGACGTGCCGTTCGAGGCGGGCCCCAGGACCGAGTCGTCACCGGTCCTGTGGACGAGGCACGGATCGATGAACCAGCAGTTCCTCGTCATGACCCCGTCCGCCGGGCCGACGTAGCCGTCGGCTTCCCGGTGCCTGCCGGTGCCGGCCCGGTCGCTGTCCTCGCCGTCGGCCTCGCCGCGGCCACGGCCCGCACGGTGACCAGCCCGACGTCATCGGCCGGTGGAACCCCGGCATCCGGGATCGGGGCGTTTGGGAATCCCGTTGCGGTGAAGACGAGTGCTGACAGCGGCTTCACTCGTCGAGGCAGGGAGAAGAACATGGGCGTCATCGCCTGGATCCTGATCGGACTGTTCGCGGGCGTCATCGCGAAGGCGCTGATGCCGGGCAAGGACCCGGGAGGCGTCGTCGTCACGATCCTCATCGGGATCGCGGGCGGCCTGCTGGGCGGCTGGCTCGGCAAGGTCATTTTCGGCGTCGACTCCATCGACGGGTTCTTCGACCTCTCCACCTGGATCGCCGCCATCGCCGGCTCGGTCATCCTCCTCGCCCTCTACCGGCTGGTCACGGGCAACAACAAGCACCACCACCGCCACGCCTGAGCCATCCGGCTCCGGACCGGCTCCGGCCGGCACCAACGGCTCCGCCCTCTCCCTGTGAGGGCGGAGCCGTTCCGCTGCCCGCCCGCCGTCCGCCGGGCCGTCGCTCTGCCACCGCCGAAGCTGCCGCTCTTGTCCGTCACGAGCCGGACCCGGGCAGGTGCAGGGCAGGTGCAGGTGCAGGTGCAGGGCAGGTTCAGGGCCTGGGCGAGCCGGTGCGGGGCCGTCCCGGCGGGCCGGCGGCTCAGCGCGGGCCGGCCGGCTCCGGCACGCCGAACGCCTGCGCGGCCGTTCCCGTCACCCACGTCGCAAGCTGCGCCACCTCGATGGCCTGCGAGGCGGGGAAGTGCGGGCCGACCGCCCCCTCGGGGAAGAACGCGACCCGGCACCGTCGGCACAGCCGGACCGCCTGCCAGACCCGGTGGCACCCCACCCAGGCCGCGTGCCGCGCCGCGGCCTCGTTCTCGGCCGTCCGGGCCCGCCGCTGCTTCGTCGTCAGCTGTACGGTCAGCCCGATCAGTGCCAGGGGTACGGAGAGGATCAGCGGGCCGAGGAGGTACCCCATGCGGTAGGCGACCTCGTCGTCCGCCGACTCCGGCATGCCGTTGGCCATGTTCATCAGCCACAGGACGGTGATCGCGCCCGCCACGGCGTAGAGCGTGACGGCGAGCCGGCTGCGTCCGACCGAGGCCGGGGCCGGCGGCGGTGGCGGCAGGAGCAGGCCGCGCTCCGGCTCCCCGAGCGGGTGGCCGGTGTCGGTGAGGGCGGACTGCACGCTCACGGCCTGGTCGGAACCGGCACATCGGGGGCATTCGGTGTTCATCGGCCGGTACTGCTCCCGGTTCTGAGGTTGCACCCGCGGGTGGTGCGTGGACGGTGTGACACCGTATCGGAGCACAGGCGCCCGACCGCCCGCCACATGATTTCGGGAGGCGGACCCACCGGAGCATCAGGGCCCGTGCCGCTGACGCTCCGACGGGGTTTCGGTGGGACGCTTGCGCACCGCAGGGCCCGGATCAGGCGATGCTGCGTTCAGCCGCCGGTACCGACCCGGGAGGACGGCGACGGGCCCGGGCCCTACCGGTCAGGAGGGCAGCGCCGCCACGATCGGATGGTCCCGTCCGATCGGACCGAGCTTCGCACTGCTGCCCGGCGTGCCGAGGTCGGCGAAGAACTCGGCGTTCACGGCGGTGAAGTGCTGCCACTCCTGCGGGGTGTCGTCCTCGAAGAAGATCGCCTCGACGGGGCACACCGGCTCGCAGGCGCCGCAGTCGGTGCACTCGTCCGGTTGGATGTAGAGCATGCGCTCTCCCTCGTAGATGCAGTCGACGGGGCACTCGTCGATGCATGCCTTGTCCTTGACGTCCACACAGGGCAAAGCGATCACAAACGTCATCGAACTGCCGTCCTCTCCGGTCGTTCCTGCTCGTCGTTCCGACGCGGCCGACCGTATGACCTCAAGTAAGCTTGAGGGCAACAGGAGGATCTCCATGACGAGCTACCGTTCCGGCAGCGTCCGGCCCGCCCCGGACGACTGGCTGAGCATCGGCGAGGTCAGCACACGGACCGGGGCGGCCGTCTCCGCACTGCGGTTCTACGAAGAACTCGGCCTGATCGCGTCCGAACGCGACGACCGCAACCAGCGCCGCTACCCGCGGCACATGCTGCGCCGTATCGCATTGATCTCGGTGGCCAAACGGATCGGCATCCCGTTGCAGGACCTCCGGGAGGCGTTCGCCGACGTGCCGCTCGACCGTCCGCCGAGTCACCAGGAGTGGCAGCGGGCCTCGCGCGGCTGGAAGCGCCGACTGGAGGAACGCCGGCAGACCATCGAGCGGCTGGAGGCCGAGCTCACCGGGTGCATCGGCTGCGGATGTCTCTCGATGAAGGCCTGCGCCCTGCTGAACCCCGGTGATGCGCTCGCCGGGGACGGTGTCGGGCCTCGGCGGCTGTGAGTCCGTGCCCGAGGAGGACGGGTGCACCGGTACGGGAGGCCGTTCCGGCGACGGTGCCGGTCAGGGCGAGGCTGTCCACCGGAGCGTAGGGCGACGGATTGGCCGCCGCAGGAGGTGGGCATCACCGGGTCAGGTTCTGGTGCGACGGTCAGTGCAACGCCGGAGGGGGCAGCGTGTCGGCCGAGTTGGTGGAGCTGGTCGGTCAGGTCGGGCCGTACGTGGGCGCGGCGGTGACGGCCTACGGGGCGGGTGTCCTGACGCGCGCCCAGGACGCGGCGGTCGACGCGACCGCGAACCTCGGACAGCGGATCGTCCAGACGGTCTGGCACCGGGGGCGGCGTTCCGACCGGGCGGCGCTGGAGATCGCGGTGGAGGAAGCGGCCGCGGAGGGCGCGGGCGAGGGGGCGGGCGAGGATCTGCGGCGGCAGATCGAACGGGCGCTGCGCGAGGACGCGCGGCTCAGGTCCGAAATCGCGGCGATGCTGCCGGGTGCCCCGCAGATCGTGATCACCGCAACCGGTGAGCGGGGTGTCGCGGCCCAGCACATCGGCATGGTGATCAACGGGGACAACCCGACGGTGCACCCGTGAGACATCCGGAGGAGCAGCCGGCGTCCGACTACTGGGTCACCTCGCACGGCAGCCGCGGTACGGCCGCGCAGAGCATCGGCATGGTCGTCAACGGCGACGTCGTCATGTCCCCCGGAGACCCGCAACACGCCCCGCAGCGCACCCCGCAACACGCCCCGCAGCGCACCCCGCAACACGCCCCGCAGGGTGCTCCGCAGGGAACGGGCCCGGAGCTGCCGGGCGGCACGCCGATGCACTGGTCGGTGCCGCCCCGCAACGTCTCCTTCACGGGCCGGGCCGAGGTGCTGTCCGAGTTGCACGCACGACTGGCCGAGGGCACCACGGCGGTGGTGGCCGCGCCGCACACCCTGTACGGGCTCGGCGGGGTCGGCAAGACCCAGCTGGCGCTGGAGTACGCGCACCGGTACAAGGCGTACTACGACCTGGTCTGGTGGATCGACGCCGAACAGACCGAGCTGATCCCGGTCGCCCTGGCCCGGCTGGCCCGGCAGATCGGGCTGCCGGTCGAAGCGGACACCGACACGGCGGCGGTGCTCAAGGACGCGCTGCGCCGTGGGGTGCCCACGTCCCGATGGTTACTGGTCTTCGACAACGCCGACACCCCGGCCGCCGTGCACGACATCCTGCCGAGCGGCCCCGGGCACACTTTGATCACCTCACGGAACCCGAACTGGTCAGGTCTCGCCGAGGTGCTGCCGGTGGGCGTGTTCACCCGGGAGGAGAGCATCGGGCACGTGTGCCGGCGGGTCCGGGGGCTGGCCCGGGCGGACGCGGACCGGGTCGCCGACGCGGTGGGGGACCTGCCGCTGGCGGTCGAGATCGCGGCAGCCTGGCTGGCCACGAGCGGGATGCCGGTGCGGAGCTACGTCGCGCAGCTGTACGCCGGAGCTTCCCGGGCACTCGGGGCGGATCCGATGCAGCGGTTCGACGCGACCTGGCAGGTCTCCGTCTCGCTGCTGCGGGAGCAGGTGCCGGCCGCGGTGGGGCTGCTGGAGCTCTGTGCGTTCTTCGCGCCGGAGCCCATCTCGCTCGACCTGTTCTACAGCGAGCAGATGCTCGCCGCCCTCGCCGGGTACGACGACAGTCTGACCGACGTCTTCATGCTCGGCAGGGTGCTCCAGGCGGTGGGCAGGTACGCGCTGGTCCACGTCGATCCCGGCAGCAACAGCTTCCAGATGCACCGGCTGGTGCAGGCCGTGATCCGGTCGGGCATGGACACCACCGCCCAGCAGGAGGCGCTCCACTCCGTGCACCGGATCCTGGTCGGTGCACGGCCTCCGGACGGCGACACCGACAGCCCCGCCAACTGGCCGCACTTCAACACCATCTGGCCGCACCTGGCGCCGTCGTACGCGTCGGACTGCGACGAGCCGGAGACCCGTGAGCTGCTGATCGACCGGGTCCGTCATCTGCGGAGCTTCTCCTCCCTGGAACGGGCCGGGCAGCTCGCCGAGCAGATCACGGCGTCGTGGAGCGCCCGACTCGGCGAGGAGGACGAGGGGGGCCGGGACTGGCAGGTTCTGCGGCGCCAGCTGTTCACGCTCTCCTTCCACCACGCCAACGTCCTCCGGTCCCAAGGGCGTTACGCGGATGCACACGCCATGGACGAGACCACTCATGCCGGGCAGCGGGCGCTGCTCGGCGAACGGCATCCGCAGACCCTGATGACGGCCGCCTCGCTCGCCGCCGATCTGCGCGCGCTCGGCAGGCTCCAGGAAGCCCTCCGGCTGAGGCAGCGGACGTTCCGGAGCTTCCGGGAGGTCCTCGGCCCGGCGGACCCCCGCACCCTGGCCATCGCCGGTACCGTGGCCCGCGACCTGCGGGAGATCGGCGACTACCCGGGCGCGGTCGAACTGCTGCGGGACGTCACCGGGGAGACGGCCGGCATCCTCCGGCCGGACCACCCGGAGGACCTGCGGATCGCCACGTCGCTCGCGGTGTCGCTCCGCAGGAACGGGCAGCTGCAGGAAGCCCTGGAACTCGCCGGGCGGACCTACGAGCGCCACCGCGACCGGTACGGCCCCGACGCGGCCGACACCCTGGCCTGCGCGCTGGGCCTGGCCGCCGACCACAGCGCGTCCGGCGACAAGGAGACGGCCCGGGAGCTGGCCACCGCAGTCCACGAGGGCTACCGGCGGCTGCTGGGCCACGGGCACGTCTTCACCCGGATCTGCGAGAACAACCTCGGGATCTACCTGCGCGGCTGCGGTGATCCCGAGGGTGCCGTCCGGCTCGGTTCACAGGCCGTGGAGGGGCTGCGTTCGACGCTGGGACCTGACCACCAGTACACCCTGAACGCCATGGTGAACCTGGCCAACGCCCACGGCGAGGCAGGCCGGACAGCCGACGCCCGAGCACTGGAGCAGGCCGCGCACGCAGGCCTGACAAGCCGCTACGGCCCGGGCCACCCCGACACCGTCACCTGCGGCTCCAACCTCGCCGTCACCCTGCGCAGGACGGACCCGGCCCGGGCCGCCGAGCTCCACGAGCACGCCCTTGCCGGGCTCGGCCGACTGCTCGGTGCGGAACACCCCGCCACCGTGGCCTGCCGGGCCTGGCAGCGCATCGACCGCGATCTGGAGCCGCAGTCCGTCTGATGCCGCAGGGGACTCCGCGCCGGTACGGCCTTCGGGACAGCGGGCCTGACGGGCCGTCCGGCCTGCGGAGCGTTGTACGCCCCCGGCGCTGAACCGGTGCTGCACGCCGGGGGCACGGCTCCACTCGGCTCCGCCGCCGAACGCCCCCCGGGCGCGCTCCCCAGCCGCCCGGACAACGCCTCATCATGACCGGGAGGGAGCCACGGCCTCCTGCCCCCGCCCCGCTCCTGCCCCCGTCCGCCCGTTCCCTCCCGCCCCGCTCCTTCGTCCGGCACCTCCCCGGCCCGCCCTCACTGCCCCGAGGACGAGACTTGGCCTCACCGCCGCGCTCCGCCGCCCTTGACCTCCGCCTCCTCGTCCGCCCCGTCGACGCCGTACTCGACGGCTTCCTCAACGACCGGGCCCTGGATCCCGCCCTGCGTGCCGAAGCCCGGCTCCCCTTCCTCGTGGCGCAGCTCCAACAGCTGATCGCCGCGGGCGGGAAGCGCATCAGGCCGGCCCTGGCCCTGGTCGGCTGGCACGCCGCCGGTGCGGGTGGCGAGCCTCGCGCCGCCCACCACCTGGCCGCCTCGCTGGAACTGCTGCACACCTGCGCCCTGATCCACGACGACGTCATGGACCGCTCCGACACCCGGCGCGGCCGCCCCACCCTGCACCGCGCGCTGGCCCGACGGCACCGGGGCAGCCCGGCCGCCGCCGAGCGCTTCGGCACGGGCACCGCGATCCTGGTCGGCGACCTGGCCCTGATCTGGTCCGACGAACTGCTGCACACCGGCCGGCCCACCGCCGGGCAGCTCGCGGCACTGCGCCCGCTGCTGCTGGCCATGCGCACCGAACTGATCCTCGGCCAGTACCTGGACCTGGAACGTACCGGCGGCCGGCGGGCGGACGCGGAACCGGGGGACGTGGAGGCGGCGCTCGCCACCATCAGGCTGAAGACCGCGAAGTACACCGTGGAGCGCCCGCTCCAGCTGGGTGCGCTGCTGGCCGGGGCCGGACCGCCGGTGCTGGAGGCCCTCTCCGCCTACGCGATCCCGCTGGGCGAGGCGTTCCAGCTCCGTGACGACCTCCTCGGCGTCTTCGGCGACCCGACCGCAACCGGCAAACCCGCCCTGGACGACCTCAGGGACGGCAAGGCCACCGTCCTGGTCGCCCTTGCGCTGCGGCATGCGGACGCGGCCCAGGCCGGACAGTTGCTGGCCGCCCTGGGCGACCCGGACCTGACCGAGGAGCAGGCCGCCGCCGTTCGCCGGACGATCATCGCCACCGGCGCACCCCGACGGGTCCAGCAGATGATCGCGCGGCGGCGGCAGCGGGCCCTCTCGTCCCTGGTCCGGGCCCCGCTCGCCCCGGCCGCCACCGAGGCCCTGCGCACCCTGGCCGACCAGGCCGTCCACCGCCTGCTCTGACGGCACCTGCCGACAGTCCCCGCGCCGAACCGAGAGGCATTCCGTGACCGGTCCCACCGCCACCCTCCATCCCGCGCTCGACCCGCCCGTGCCGGACCTGCTCCACCCCGGCGCCGAGGGCGTGGACGAGGACCTGCTGTCCTGGGTGGGCACGGCAGGACTGATCACCGACCCCGGCCACCTCGACCGGTTCCACGCCGCCCGGTTCGGCACGTTCTCGGCCCGGACCTGCCCGCGCACCCCGCTGCTGCAGCTGTCGGCCCGGTGGAACGGCCATATGTGGATCATCGACGACTGGATCGACGATCCGGCCCGCGACCCGGCCGAGATCACCCGGCTGGGAGCGGACCTGCTGACCGTCCTCACCGCCGACCCGCTCACCCACCGCCCCGCCCGTACCGCCTCCGTCACCGCCTCTGCCCCTGCCTCTGCCTCTGCCTCTGCCGGCGCGGCATCCCACGACGTGCTCACGGCGGCCCTCGGCGAGCTCTGGGACGGGACCGCCGGAGCCATGTCGGCCGACTGGCGGCGGCGCTTCGCCGGCCACTACCGGGACGTCTTCGCGATGACCGCGCTGGCCCGCCGGGACGCCGGGAAGGGCCTGGGACTGCCCACCTACCTGCGGCGGCGCCGCAACTACTCCGGCTGCGAGGTGTCCTTCGACCTCGCCGAGGCCGTGAACGGCTGCGAACTGCCCGCCGTGGTGGCCGCCGCCGAGCCCTACCGGGACGTCCGCGCCCTGGCCTGCCATGTGGTCGCGGCCACCAACGACCTCTTCTCGGTCCCCAAGCAGCAGGACGGCGACGGCGGCGACCACCTGGTCGCCGTCCTGGACAGGGAGGCCCCCGGTGACGAACCCGCAATCGACCGGGCCCTCGCTCTTGTCCGCGCACTGACCGGCGACTTCCTCACCGCCGCCGCCGACGTGCGGACCATGCGTCCGCTGTTCCTGGGCTCCGGAGGGACCGACCGCGACGGCTGGGAGCGGGTGGAACGGACCCTGGACGACCTGGCCCTCTGGGTCGCCGGAAACCTGCGCTGGCACCGCGAGTCCCGCCGCTACCTGCCGGAGCACGGCTGATCGAGGCACGGACAGCAGCAGGCCCGGGCCGGTCGGGAAGTCCTCCGCCGACCACGGCCGGGACTCCCGAACGCTCCCCCGGTGATCCGAAACCGGGCGTGACGACGGCGGACGGTCGCGCAACCCCGGTCGGCCTGCTGACCCTTCGGGGGGTTTGCGCGAGCCGGGTGCCGAACGGCCGTCACGCCCGTTCCGGGGGCCGGGTCACGGCAACGGCAACGGCAACGCGACCCGGCCCTCCCCACTCAGTTGGTGACGCCGAACCAGCTGCTCGAACCGTTTCCGTTGACGTACCGCACGTGGTAGCCGTTCGAGGAGCCTGAGCAGTTGCCGGTCGGGTAGGTGGTGATGTGCACCTCGCCGCGCCACCACCAGTTGCTGTCGAAGCTGTCCCAGCTGGGAGTGGCCACGCAGTGGCTGCTCCCCTGACCGTTCTGGTTGGTGCCCTCGACGTACATGGAGTAGGCGATGCCCTGGTTGTCGAAGAACTCGATCTGCTGGCTGGTCGAGGGCGCGTTGTCATTGGTGACTATGGCCCACCAGTCGCCGCCGGCCCGGTAGGAGGGCACGCTCGTGTAGCCGGACCAGTTGTCGCCGCCGGTGCAGTTCTGGCCGTTGTAGGCGACGACGGTCACGGTGCCGTGCCACCACCAGCCGCCGATGCCGTTCTTGAAGTTGGGAGTGTTGAAGCAGCCCTGGACGGAATTGCCGTTCTGGTCGAGACCGATGACCTTGACCGAGGCCGCCGTGTCCTTGTTGTCGACGACCATCAGCTGCTGGCCGGACGAACCGGCGTGGGCGGTACCGCCGAGGGAGACGACTCCTGTTACTGCAAGCGCCAGGCCGACCACCGCGTGGACCGCCCGCTTGAAGAGCTTCATGTCACTCCTGATGCCGAACGTGTGTATGGGCAGGGCGCATTATGCAGGAGCTCGGCCACGTGAAAGAGATCTTCGGCAGTTCGCGTACCCCGAACCGGCCATGACGGCCGGAGACCCGGGCCGTCGCACCCCGGACCTCCTCGCCAGCGGCCGGGTGCTCCCCCTGATGCCGACTTGATGCCGACCACGTGGACCGGGGCTGCGTCCACAGCCGGGCGACGGGAAACTCGGCAGGTTCTGGTTCCGGCAGCGGTTGTGTGAACGGTCTCCGGCCGTGCCGCAACGGCGGGTGCGTCTACCGTTGTTCGAAAGGCAGCCGGGTGACCGAGGCGGCCGGGTCGGCGTGGAGGTGGCGATGAGGGTCGTGTTCGTGCACGGGGCGTGCGTGCGGGACGGGTCGTGGTGGTGGCACCGCACCGCCGAACTGCTGCAGGTGGAAGGGGTGTCGAGCGTGGCCCCGGCGCTGCCGAGCTGCGGCGAGGCCGGTCTGCCCGCAGGTGCCGGCGGTCCGGGGCTTCCCGAGGACGTCGAGGCGGTGCGGCAGGTGCTGCTGGACGGTGACGAGCCGACCGTCGTGGTGGCGCACAGCTACGGTGGCATCGTCACCGCGGAAGCCGCCGCGGGTGTCGGGTCGGTTCGTCATCTGCTGCTGGTCTCCAGCTACCTGCCCGAGGTCGGGCAGAGCCTGTCGGAGTTCGGGGACGGCAGCCCTGCCCCGTTCCTCGACGTCGACCCCGACGCCGGTACCTTCGGGGTCCGCCCCGAGCTGCTCGCGGACACCTTCCTGCAGGACTGCGACCCCGAGGTCCGGGCCCGGGCGGCAGGTCACCTCGCCCGGCAGAGCGTGCAGGTGACCGGGCAGCCGGTCATGGCGGCCGCATGGCAGCAGGTGCCTTCGACCTACCTCGTCTGCGCCCGGGACCGCGGCACCCCGCCACCGCTGCAGCGCGAGTACGCCCGCCGGGCCGGCAGCGTCGTCGAACTCGACACCGGCCACCACCCGTTCCTGTCCCGGCCCGCAGCCGTCCGGGACCTGCTGCTGGGCCTGTGACGGCGACGGGAGCATGCACGGAATCGCGGCCGGAACCGATCTCCTCCGGCGGCCGTGCCGTCGGGCCGTGTGCACGTCCGTGCCGGGGCCGCTCGACCGTCCACGACGCGGAGCGGCAGCGGGCGGCGCGGTGGATCAGGGCCTGGAGCAGCCCTTCCGGCCCTTCCGGCCCCAGGGCGTCTCACGTTTCGTCGCCGGAGACCGAAGCCACGGGACGGGCGGGCCCGGTCCGTCATGGACCGGGCCCGCCCGTGTGGTTCAGGTGTTCGTCCGGCGGCCGGCCCGTTTGGCGGGGGCCGTCTTCCTGCCGGTGCCCGGGGTGGTGTTCCTGGCTGCGGTGGCGGTCTTCTTCGCGGGGGCCGTCGTCTTCTTCGCCGCCGCCGCGGGCTTCCTGGCGGTGGTCTTCCCGGCGGGGGCCGGCGATCCCGCTGCGGTGGTGCGCTTCGCAGCGGTCCGCTTGGTGGCGCCGGTGGTGCTCTTCCCCGGGGTGAGCGAGCCCTTGGGGGCCTTGGCGACCGAGGGTCCGTCCTTGGGCAGTTTCTTCGTGCCGGAGACCAGGTCCTTGAAGCCCTGGCCGGGCCGGAAGCGCGGCACGGTGGTCTTCTTGACCCTCACCCGCTCGCCGGTCTGCGGGTTGCGGGCGTAGCGGCCGGCGCGCGGGACCTTCTCCAGCGTGCCGAACCCGGTGACCTGCACCCGCTCCCCGGCCACGACCGCGCGGACCATCACGTCGAGGACCGCGTCGACGGCGTCCTCGGCAGCAGCGCGGCTGCCCAGCTGTCCGGCCACCGCCTCGACGAGTTGCCCCTTGTTCACAACGACTCCCAGGCGAATAGAGGTGTTTGTTCGGTTTCGTCCCCAACATAGGGGCCCTCCGGGGATCCCGCCCGCCGACGCCCGCCGATGCCGGCCGATGCCCGCCGATGCCGGCCGATGCCGGCCGATGCCGGCCGGTACGGACAGCGCGCGGCCGTCCGGCCGTTCAGTGCAGGCCGTTCAGTGCAGGTCGAACCGGTCGAGGTTCATCACCTTGTCCCACGCGGCCACGAAGTCGCGCACGAACTTCTCGTCCGCGTCCCCGGAGGCGTAGACCTCCGCGACGGCGCGGAGCTGGGAGTGCGACCCGAAGACGAGGTCGACGGCGGTGGCCGTCCACTTCACCTCGCCCGTCGCGCGGTCCCGTCCTTCGAACACGTTCGCGCTCGACTCCGAGGCCTTCCACTCCGTGCCCATGCCGAGCACATGGACGAAGAAGTCCGTGGTCAGCGCCTCCGGGCGCCGGGTGAGGACGCCGTGCGGGGAGCCCCGGAAGCCGGCGTTCAGTGCCCGCATGCCCCCGACCAGCACCGTCATCTCGGGCGCGGTCAGCGTCAGCAGGTTCGCCCGGTCGAGCAGCAGGGTCTCCGGTGACAGCTTCTCGTCGGCCCGCAGGTAGTTGCGGAAGCCGTCCGCCCGCGGTTCGAGCACGGCGAACGACTCCACGTCGGTCTGCTCCTGCGAGGCGTCCGTGCGCCCCGGTGCGAACGGGACCGTGACGACGTGCCCGGCGTTCCGCGCGGCCCGCTCGACCGCCGCGCAGCCCCCCAGGACGATCAGGTCGGCGAGCGAGATCTTCCTGCCGCCGCTCTGCGCGCCGTTGAAGTCGCGCTGGACCTCCTCCAGCCGCCGCACCGTCTCGGCCACCTCCGGCAGGTCGTTGACCTCCCAGTCCTTCTGCGGAGCCAGCCGGATCCGCGCTCCGTTGGCGCCGCCGCGCTTGTCGGTGCCGCGGAAGCTCGCGGCCGCCGCCCACGCGGTGGTGACCAGTTGCGGGATGCCCGGGCCGGAGTCGAGGATCCGCTCCTTGAGGGCGGCGACGTCCTCGTCCGTGACCAGTGCGTGATCGACTTCCGGGACCGGGTCCTGCCACAGCTGCGGTGCGGCGACCCACGGCCCGAGGTAACGGGAGACCGGGCCCATGTCGCGGTGCAGCAGCTTGTACCAGGCCTTGGCGAACGCCTCGGCGAGCTGGTCCGGATTCTCGTGGAAGCGCCTGCAGATCGGTCCGTAGACCGGGTCCTCCCGCAGCGCGAGGTCGGTCGTCAGCATCATCGGGGCGTGCCGCTTCGACGGGTCGTGCGCGTCCGGCACGGTGCCCTGTGCCGCGGGGTCGGAGGGCTTCCACTGCTGGGCCCCGGCGGGGCTGGTGGTCAGCTCCCAGTCGTACCGGAACAGGTTGTCCAGGTAGCCGTTGTCCCACTTCGTCGGCTCGTCGGTCCAGGCGCCTTCGAGCCCGCTGGTGAGCGTGTCGGCACCCCTGCCGCTGCCGTACGTGTTGTGCCAGCCCAGGCCCTGCTGTTCGAGGGGAGCGGCTTCGGGTTCCGGGCCGAGGTACGCCGGATCGACGGCGCCGTGGCACTTGCCGAAGGTGTGGCCGCCGATGATGAGTGCGACGGTCTCCTCGTCGTTCATGGCCATCCGCCCGAAGGTGTCCCGGACGTCGTGGGCCGCTGCCAGCGGGTCCGGATTGCCGTTGGGGCCCTCCGGATTGACGTAGATCAGCCCCATCTGCACGGCGCCGAACGGATGGGCGAGCTCACGGTCGCCGCTGTAGCGCTCGTCGCCGAGCCAGGTGTCCTCGGAGCCCCAGAAGATCTCCTCGGGCTCCCAGACGTCCTCGCGCCCGAAGCCGAAGCCGAACGTCCTGAAGCCCATGGACTCCATGGCGCAGTTGCCCGCGAACACGAGGAGGTCGGCCCAGGAGATCTTCCGGCCGTACTTCTGCTTGACCGGCCACAGCAGCCGCCGCGCCTTGTCCAGGCTGGCGTTGTCGGGCCAGCTGTTGAGCGGCGCGAAGCGCTGGGCGCCGCTGCCGCCGCCGCCCCGGCCGTCCGCGGTGCGGTACGTGCCGGCGGCGTGCCAGCTCATCCGGATGAACAGCGGTCCGTAGTGGCCGTAGTCGGCGGGCCACCAGTCCTGCGAGTCCGTCATCAGCCCGATGACGTCGCGCTTCAGCGCGTCGACGTCGAGGGCGGCGAACTCGGCCGGGTAGTCGAAGTCCTCGTCCATCGGGCTGGAACGGGGCGAGTGCTGGTGCAGCACCTGGAGGTCCAGCTGGGCGGGCCACCAGTCCCGGTTCGTCCTGGGGCGGGTCGACGTGGGGGTGGGGGAGGGGATCGCCGGGTTCTCGCTCTCACTGCCGGACATGTCCGCCCTTCTTCCTTGCTCGTTTCGTACCCTTTCGTCCGTATCGTTCCGCACGGCGGACCGGCACGGCCGGAAGAACACGCAGAACGGGTCCTCCCGGAGGTCGAGGACGTCGCCGCCCTTGCCGGGACCGGTCCCGTGGAGGCAGCGGAGGGCCCATTTCGTTCATATCCTTGAACATTGCTCGAAATTATGAACCGTTCGAGCCATGGGTGTGAGGCCATCTTCCTGCCTGATGCGCACAGGGCAGTAAGATTTTCGGCTAGAGCATTAGATCGCGGGAGTATCTTCTCCCTGGGCGCGGTCAGGCCGCGTCGCGGCGCAGCCCAAGATGCGCCGGCTCGGATTTCATATGTGACAAGAACCTTGTTGGCCCGTCAGAAGCGGCCCTATCCTCGCGGACAGAAATCGCCTTCCCCGTTCGCGAGCCTCGTCCGGTCGGTACGCCGTCATGGCATCGACCGCGACTTCCGCATGGGCTGATGCCAGTGCAGGGCTTCCCGCAGGTCGTCGACCCGCTACGGAACGAAGGGTGTACGCGTCGTGCCGACGACGCGGTCCACCCTCCGCCGCCGTTGCCGTGGTGACGGCCGCGGCGACCGGCGGCCCCGCGGGGCCGGGCCTCGGCGGACACGCCGACCCGGTCGCGTCGGAGAAGGCGCTCGCAACGGGGTCCACGAGGACCCCGCCCGGCGACAGTCGGCAATCCCGACGACAGGCCGGCAGTCCCGACGGTCCGTCGGCACGACCGTCGTACGTGCGCAGCACCAGCACCCAGAGTCCGAAAACGAATCGGGAGACGGACATGAGACGATCAGTCGCCCTGCGACTCCACGCGACACTCGCCACGACGGCCCTGGCGGCCGCGACCGGTGTGATCGTGCTGATGCCCTCGGCATCGGCAGCAGTGACCGGCAGCGCCACCGGCTACGCGTCCCAGAACGGTGGGACCACCGGCGGTGCGGGCGGGCAGACCGTACGTGCCACCACGGGGACCGCGATCCACGCGGCCCTCTGCGGCCGGGCCAGCGCCAGCACCCCGATCACCATCGAGGTCGAGGGCACCATCAACCACGGCAACACCGCCAAGGTGTCGGGTTCCAGCTGCAACACCGCCGCGGGCGTCATCGAGCTCAAGCAGATCAGCAACGTCACGATCGTCGGCGTCGGCAGCGGAGCCGTCTTCGACCAACTGGGCATCCACATCCGCGAGTCCAGCAACATCATCATCCAGAACGTGACCGTCAAGAACGTCAAGAAGTCGGGCTCGCCCACGTCCAACGGTGGTGACGCCATCGGCATGGAGAGTGACGTCCGCAACGTCTGGGTCGACCACGCCACCCTTGAGGCGTCGGGCGGGGAGTCGGAAGGGTTCGACGGCCTCTTCGACATGAAGGACAACACCCAGTACGTGACGCTGTCCTACAGCACCCTGCGCAACTCCGGCCGCGGTGGCCTCATCGGGTCCAGCGAGACCGAACTCTCGAACGGCTTCGTCACCTTCCACCACAACCTGTACGAGAACATCGACTCCCGCACGCCCCTGCTGCGGGGCGGCACGGCCCACATCTACAACAACTACTACGTGAAGCTCAACGAGTCCGGGATCAACTCCCGGGCCGGGGCCCACGCCAGGGTGGACAACAACTACTTCAAGGACTCCAAGGACGTCCTGGGCACCTTCTACACCAGCGCAGCCGGTTACTGGCAGGTCGCCGGCAACATCTTCGACAACGTGACCTGGTCCAGCCCCGGCACCGAGAACAATCCGGCCGGGCCCGACGTGAAGTCCAACACCACGGTCAGCATCCCCTACTCCTTCAGCCTCGATGCGGCCGGCTGCGTGCCGGACGTCGTGAGCCAGACGGCAGGGGCCAACAAGGGGCTGAAGGTGTCGAACGGCACCTGCACGCCGCAGACGCCGTCGCCGAGCCCGACCACCTCCACCCCCACGCCCACCCCCACCCCCACGCCCACCCCCACGACCGGCCCGACCCAGCCCGGCGGAACGAACCTCAGCATCGGCGCCGGTGCCGACGGCTCCAGCAAGGCCAGCGGGACGAGCTACGGCAACGTCAAGGACGGCAACCTGAGCACCTTCTGGTCGCCGGCCGGCTCCACCGGTTCCATCTCGGTCAAGTGGCCCTCCGCCACCGCCGTGGCCGTCGTCAACATCCGGGAGGCAGCAGGCTCCGCGGGCATCATCGGATCCTGGAGGGTCCTCAACGGTGACACCGGCGCCGTCCTGGCGTCCGGCAGCGGTGCGGGCGTCATCGCGGTCCCCCGTACCTCGCTGAGCAAGATCACCTTTGAGATCACCGGCTCGACCGGAACGCCGAAGGTCGCCGAGTTCGAGACCTACGCGGGGTAGCGGCACGGGCTCCCCGGCCCGGGATCTGCACCGGACGCCGGGAGGCCCGACCGCATCGGCCGGCATCGCCTCCGGCGGTCGGCTCTCCGGCAGCCGACTTTCCGGCGGCCGACGGAGAGCCGGCCGCCGAAGGGCCGACGGGCGGTGCGGCGGAACGGTCGGGACCTCTCCCCTCACCCGCAGCCGACTCACCCGTGGCCGGGCGGCCGGGCGCGGCCGCCCGGCCCGGCGGTGTCGTGGTCAGGCCTCCGTGTAGCGGGCGTGGTCGATGTGCCAGACGTAGGAGCAGGCGATGGACTCCAGGGCCCGGGCATGCTGCGCGAGCGGAGCCGGTCCGCCGGCCGCGAGTGCGCCGATTCCGCGCCGGGCCGTTGCGGCGTGCGCTTCCCCCAGCCGGGAGGCCGCTGCGTAGGCGGTGGGGACGTCGCAGTTCTGCTCCCTCCTGATCAACGCGACGAGGTTCAGCGAGTCCGGGACGCCCCGGGCGGACTCCCTCGCGTAGGAGCCGAGGTCGTTCAGCACGCCGGCGAGGTCGGCGACGGCCGACTCCGGTTGCCGCACCGCCGGGGAGTTCCGCGCCTCTTCCGGCAGTTCGTACCCCAGGACGACTTCGGCAACGGCGACGAGGGTCCGTGCGAACACGGTGTGGGGGCGGATCGCCCGGTAGTCGTGCAGCGTGACGTGACCGGGGTCGGCCAGGTGGTGCGCCTCCCAGAGGATGCCGAACAGGACGTCCCTGAGGCAGCCGGTGACCCGCAGGTACTGGGCGGTCGTGGCCCGGGCGCGCAGCCTCACGAGGAGGTCCTGGAGCGCCGTGTCGAAGGGGTCGGCGTCGGCGGGTGGCTCGCCGTCGGCCAGGAGGTGGACGCAGCGCTGGATCCGGCGCACCAGCCGGACCGGGCTGCCTGCCGCCGTCGCCTCGCCGAAGGTGTCGTCGAACGCGGTGAGCCACAGGAAGAGGTCCGCGCACAGGAAGAGGCCGTCCGGCCCGGCGGTGGGAAAGGTCCGGGCCACCCCGTGCGCCACGATGTCGCGGAGCATGCGCTGCGCCCCGGGCGGGCCGAGGAGCGGGAACCGGTGGAGCCACTGCCCCAGGTGCTCCTCGGTGAGGTCCGCGTGCCGGCCGGTCGGGAAGGGGCCGGGGAAGGTGCCGGAGAGGTCGGGCATGGGCAGGGCGGCGGTGCCCGGCCGGTCGGTGGTGGTCACGCCGCCTCCCGCACCGCTGCACGCCCTCTGGCCTCGGCGGTCATGTGGAGGGAGGAGGGGTGGACGGTGATGGCGGGTACCGGCCGGACGGTGGTGCCGGGGACGGGCCGCAGCGTCCAGCGGGAGGCGACGAGGGCGGTCAGGACCGTCGCCTCGGCCCAGGTGAACCCGTCGCCGATGCACATGCGCTTTCCGGCGCCGAACGGGATGTACGCCCCTCTGGGCGGCTGGGGCCGCTCGGGGAGCCAGCGGTCCGGGTCGAACCGCAGCGGGTCGCGGTACAGCTCCGGGTCGCGGTGGATCGCGTACGGGCTCCAGATCAGGTCGGCCCCGGCGGGCAGGTGCGCGGTGCCGAGCCGGACCGGGACGTTCGTCTCGCGGGTCACGACCCAGGCGGGGTTGTGCAGGCGCAGCGTCTCGGTGACCAGCCTGCGGGTGTGACCGAGCAGGGGGAGCCGGTCGGCGGTGAGCGGGCCGTCCGCCAGGACGGTGTCGACCTCCTGGTGCAGCCGTTCCTCCTGGTCGGGGTGGCGGCTCAGCTCGTGGAAGAGCCAGGCCATGGTCACCGCGGTGGTCTCGGAGCCGGCGGCCAGCAGGGCGGTGATCTCGGACAGGATCTCGTCGTCGTCGAGGGGCAGGCCGTCCTCGTCGCGGGCGTCGAGGAGCAGGGAGACGAGGTCGTCGGGGGCTTCGGGGTCCGCCCGGTGGGCGGCGACGATGTCGCTGACGGTCCGGCGCAGTACCGTGTTCGCGGTCCGGAGCTTGCGGTTGCCGGGGAGGGGCAGCCGTTCCCAGGCGGAGACGGGCACGACGGCACGCCGGATGGCGGCCTGGAAGACGGTGTCGACGCCGTTCATGACGGCCTGCGCCGGATCGCGGTCGGGGTTGGTGGAGAACAGCACCGACATGACGACGCCCTGGGCCATGAGCTGCATCTCGTTCAGCACGTCGAGCCGTGCCCCGTGTCCCCAGGAGCGGAGTGCGCCCTCCGCGGTGGTGATCATCGTGTCGATGTAGGAGTTGATGCGTTCGCGGTGGAAGGCCGGCTGCATCAGGCGGCGGCGTTGCAGGTGCTGCTGTCCTTCGGCGATCGGCAGCGGTGATCCGCCGAACAGGCGGAGCTTGTCGAAGAGCCGGCCCTTGTTGAAGTTCGCGGACTGGGCGGTGAGGATCTCCCAGACGAGCTCCGGCGAGTTGACGACGAACACCGGCCGCGGGCCGACCCTGATCTGCACCACGTCGCCGTGGTCGCGCAGTTGCTGCATGAACGCCAGCCGGTTTCGGAGCAGCGGCATCACGTGTCCGACGACGGGCAGGCGCCCCGGTGCGTGTGGCGGGAGCGTTGCGTCGGGGGTCACGGGAGGTACTCCGTCTCGGTGCGGGTGCGTAGCAGGTGGCGGGCGGCGACGACCTCGGCCTGGATCATCGCCTCCGGTGCGTAGAGGGTCTTGTCGTGCCAGAGGGCGGGGTGCCGGTGGCCGGGCGTGCGGGCCGTCGTGTGCAGGAAGGCCTCGGCGCGGTCCAGTGCACGGGTGTGCGCCGGCTGCCGCTCCGGCCCGGACGTGCGGAGCAGGATCTTCACGGCGTAGGCGGTCTCCTCGGCGGTGCCGCCCCAGACGCCCCAGGACCCGTCCGGGTGCGCGGTGTCCAGCACCCACGCGGTGGCCGCCCGGACCGCCCGGCGCGCTCGGGGACCGGGAAGGGCGGACAGTGCGGTGACGCACCGTTCGGTGGCGTAGTAGGGGGAGGCGTGCCACTTGTCGGTCCAGTGGCCCTGCGGCTGCTGGTGCTCGACGAGCCAGTCGGCCACCCGGTGCACGACGGGCCGGTGCGTCTCCGCCGCCTCTGGGTGGTGGCGGAGGTAGGCGTGCAGGGCCTGGAGGGCGTGCGCGTTGGCGCTGAGGGATCCGGTGTCCTCGCCGATGTAGCAGTCGTAGTGGCGGCCGTTGTCGAACATGGCGAGCGGAGCGGGGTCGCGGGGCCGGTCGACCAGGGCCGCGACGAGTACGGCCATGGCGGTGTCGTCGGCGTCCACCATCAGCCCGGGCGTGCCCCGGACGCCCTCGGGGTCGTAGAGGCGGTCGACCCACTTCCGCAGGGTGGGCAGGCCGGCGGACGGCAGGCCGGCCCGGGCCAGCGCGGCGGCGACCCAGAGCCGCTCGAAGACCGTGATCGGTGCCGCTTCCGGGAAGAGGCCGCCGTAGCGGTGGGCCACGGCGGTGAGTTCGTCGACCGCACGCTGCCGCTGCGGGGAGCGGGGTGCGGCGGCGGCCCACGCCGCGGTGGCGGCCGGGGAACTGCCGAGCAGCCCGTCCGCCGCGGGCAGCAGCGTCTCGGGGAGGTGTCCGGCGACGCCTTCGAAGGTGTGGTGGAGCTTGAGCGGGACTCCGCCGGCCGCCAGGCACTTGCGTGCGACTGCTCCGGGTGCCGCGGCGTGGTAACCGCCGGGGACGACGGGACGCGGGCCGCGGTGCCAGGGCCCGAGGTGCGGGAGGTCGGCGGTCCGGGGTCGGTCGAGGCGCTCGTTGACGGCGGCGACCAGGCTCGGGACGAGGATCTCGGCGGCTGCGGTGTCCGGCCACGGCCCGGCCGACGGCAGGCCGCCGAGCGCGGCGAGCCCTCTGGCCGCCGCCGCGGCGAGACGGTGCGTCGCGCCGCCGGTCACGGGCTCCCGCTGCAGCACCGCGAGTACGGCCTCGACGGCGCTCAGCGTCGGCAGGAGCCGGTAGGGCGCAGGCCCGTCGCCCCAGCTGCCGTCGTCGGCCTGTCCGTCGAGCAGGTGGTCGACCCGGGTCCGTCCGCCGGGCAGCCACGGCGCCGTGGACAGCACGCGGGCGGTCTCGTACAGGGACGGGCGGACGCTGCCCCAGGGGTCGGCGTCGACCGCGCCGATCAGCTCCGTCGCTTCGTCGGTGCGGGCGTCGTCCACCGGAGGGTGCTCGGCGAGCGCCGTCGCCAGGGACGTGCCGGCCTCGCCGGGCCGGTACTCGTTCATGCGTGCCTCGCAGTTGCAAATCCGGCGATGTCCCGCAGCGCCGCGACGGCGGCGGCCGGGAAGGGGGCGCGGCCGAGGGCCGTCAGGGCTTCGTCCCGCCGGGACCGGATCATCTCCTCCACGGCCTGCCGGGCTCCGGTGGCCTCCAGGACGGACCGGACCACGGCGGCGTCCCGCTCGTCGAGGTTGCGTCTGCCGAACCGTGCGCGCAGCGACCGCATCTCGCGGCGGGAGGCCCGCTGGGCCGCGAGGGCGACGAGCACGGTGGCCTTGCCCGCGCGCAGGTCGTCGAGCACCGACTTCCCCGTCTCCCGGGGATCGCCGAAGACCCCCAGGAGGTCGTCGCGGAGCTGGAAGGCCTCACCGAGCGGCAGGGCGAACGCACTCAGGGCCGCGTGGATCCCCGGGGCGGCACCGGCCAGTGCCGCGCCGATGTGGAGCGGCCGCTCGACGGTGTACTTCGCGGTCTTGTACCGGATGACCCGGACGGCGGTCTCGACGTCGTCGGACAGCCGGCCGGTGGTCTGCAGGTCGAGGTACTGGCCGTAGAGCACCTCGCTGCGCATCTCGTCGAGGAGCGGCAGGACCTGCTCGGGGCTCCGGGCCGTCAGGCTCGCTCCGTGCAGGAGTTCGTCGGACCAGATCAGCGCGAGGTCCCCGAGGAGCACGGCGGCGCCCAGGCCGTGTTCCTCCGCCCGGCGGGCCGGGCCGCCGCCGGCGGTGTAGGCGGAGGCCAGTGCGCGGTGGGCGGAGGGCCGGCCCCGGCGGGTGTCGCTGGCGTCCATCACGTCGTCGTGGATGAGGGCGAACGCCTGGAAGAGTTCGAGGCCGGCCGCTGCCCGGACCGCCGACGCGTGGTCGCCCTTGCCGCCGCCCGCGTACCAGCCGCACACGCACAGCAGGGGGCGCAGGCGCTTTCCTCCCGCCAGGAAGGTGCGGAGCTGGGCTATGAGGGGTGGTAGTTCGGGCCCGGGTGCGGACTGTTCCTTGGCGTCCAGGAACGCGGCCAGTGTCGCGTCGACATCCCGCCGCACGGCCGGGAGGTCCAGTGCGGCGGGATGGGGCGCGACGTCGGCCGCTGACGGCCCGAGTCTCTTATGGTCAAGAACGGCCAATGCATGTTCCTCTGGCGAACGAATGTGGTCAAGGACGCACATCCCCAGCTGTTTCAGCTGTCACGCCTGGTGTCGATGTGGCGGAGAACACCCCGTCGACATGCTTCGATCCGCGGTGGCGGTGCTATGGCCGGATGGTGCCGGTACTTCTGTCGCCCCGTCACACCGGCCCGCGGGCCGAGGCGGGCCCGGTCGGCCCGGTCGGCTCGGACGATCCGGAGGGCCGCTGCCGGGGAGGGTTCCCCTGGCGCCGGTGCGCGGGCTGGAGCGGGGTGAAAGCGGCGGGCAGTGCCGTCAGGCTCCGGTAGATCGGGCCACCGTGGTAGGCCAGTTCCGTCGCGGGCACGGTGAGCCTGATGTCGGGGAGGTAGGAGGTGAGCCGTTCGATCGCCGCGGTGGCGACGAGGACGGCGGTGGAGCGGGCCGGGCAGGCGTGAGGGCCGGCGGCGAAGGCGAGGTGGGCCTTGTTGCCGGACCGGTGGTCCTCGTTCGGCGGGTTGCTGTGCGGGCAGGAGTTCGCGGCCGCGTAGGAGACCATCACGGGTGAGCCGGCCCGAATGACCGTGCCGTGGAAGTCGACCTCGTGCCGGGGGAAGTGGAGGCTGTAGTTCGCCAGCGGGGAGTCGTTCCACAGCGCCTCGTCGATCGCGTGCTGGATCGGCAGGCTCCCGCTGGTGAGGGTGCCGAAGTAGCGGTCGTCCGAGAGCATGCGGGCGAGGGTGCTGGCGATGAGGTTGGCCAGCGGTTCGTTGCCTGCACCGAGGACGATGATGACCTGCTGGAGGACGTCCTCCGGGCTCAGCCCGTTCGGGTGGTCGATGAACCACGAGGTCAGGTCGTGTCCGCGCTGCCGGGCCTTGGTGGCGTACAGGCTGGTGAGGTACTCGTTCAGCGACTGTGCGCCCTCGGCCGCCTGCCCGGGATCGGAGCTCACCATGCCGGTGAACGCCTTCAGGAGCCGGGGGGCGTACTCGTCGGGCATGCCGAACAGCGCGTTGAAGACCATCAGGGGGATCTGCTGCGCGTACTGGGCGACCAGGTCGGCCTCGCCGTCCTCCGCGAACCGCTGGAGGAGCGTGTCGGCGTAACGGAAGGTCAGGTTGCGTACGTCGTGGGGGTCGAGAAGGCTGAAGCTGTCCGTGATGACGCTGCGCAGGTGGGCGTGCTGGGCGCCGTCGGCGAAGAACAGGCTGGGCCGCCACTGCACGTGCGGCATGAGGGGGCTGTCCGGCGGGACCTGGTCCATCCACGGACGGGTGTCCTTGGACCAGGTGTGCGTGTCGTGGAGGAGGTCGATGGCGGCGCGGTAGTCGGTGACCACGTGGACGACGACACCGGGGGAGATCTCCGCGAGGCCGACCGGCCCCTGCAGGCGCAGCAGTTCGTAGCTGCGCCGGGGCTGCGCGTCGTGCTCGGGCCCGTGGAGGCGCACCGGGACGGCGGGTGTAGTGACGGTCACGACGGTTCGTCTCCGGCTCGGGCTATCAGGTGGGCGGTCAGGGCGATGAGCGCGTCCAGGGTGGAGTTCTTGTCCCGGGCGTCGCAGGTGACCAGTGGGGTGTGCTCGTCCAGGTCGAGCTTGGAGCGCAGGGTGTCGAGGGTGTAGTCGGGCGAGGTCGGGAAGGTGTTCACGGCGACCGCGTAGTCCAGGCCGCGTTCCTCGATGAGGTCCATGACCTCGAACGACTGGTCCAGGCGGCGGGTGTCGGCCAGGACGAGGGCGCCGATGGCGCCGTCGGCGATGTCCTCCCACAGCGGCAGGAAGCGGCGCTGCCCGGGGGTGCCGTACAGGTACAGGACCACCTTGGCCTGCTGCACGGTCAGGCGGCCGAAGTCGATGGCGACCGTGGTGGTCGTCTTGCCGCGCAGGCCGTCGAGGGTGAGGTCGTCCGCCGACGCGGCGGCGTCGGTCATCACCTCGTCGGTGTGCAGCGTCGGGATCTCGGACAGGGTCCTGATCGCGGTGGTCTTCCCGATGCCGAGGGGGCCTGCGACCAGGATCTTCAGCCGCTGGTGGTCGTCCTCGGGCAGATACACAGGAGTCGGGCTAGTGCTGCCTGAGCGCGCGGAGTCCACTCAGCACCTCTTCCAGGAGTTCTTTGGACGGACGATCGGCATGTGCGTCGGGACGTAAGGCTTCCGGGGCCGGCACGCGCACCTGCAGGTGGCCGCCGTCCAGGAGTTGGGAGACCAGGACCTTGCACACGCCGGTCTGCAGCCGGAGGTAGGCGGCCGTCTCGCTGACGGTCAGCGCGCCTCCCGTGAGCAGCGTGATGATCCGCTGCTGCACGGGGGTGTGGTGGGGGGCGGGCGGAAGACCCGTGGCGACCACGGCCATGAGCGACTGGAGGGTGTTGCGGGTCGGGGTGCCGACGCCGCGGGTCGCCAGGTAGCTGGGGATCATCCGCCGCCGCAGCGGCCCGCGGCTCATGACGCCCCCTGTGTGCGGGCGGGGACGGACATGAGTTGCTCGCCGAGCTTCTTGGCCTGGCGGGCCATGATGTGCGCGACCGTACCCATGGGCATGTCGAGGCCTCCGGCGACGGCGATGAAGGTGTTGGTGCGGGCTCCGGCCGGCATGATCATGTACGTGCCGTGGGCGTTCTGCACGGTGATGGTCATGATGGGGGTTCCGTCCGCGG
>NZ_BPRL01000039.1:0-109727 GCF_045862635.1 Kitasatospora sp. NE20-6 | reverse complement strand
TGCTCTTTCCCGACTCGCTTTCGACTTCTTTCACCGGAACCGGCCTGACGGCCTGTCCGACGTTTCAAACCTTAGCCGATCCCCGCTCCGAAAAGCGAATCCGACCGCAACCCATATAAACGCGCACGCCGAATTCGCACAGGGACGCGACAAGACACGGCCCTGCCCGGGAATCGGGAAGTGATGGTTCAGAGGATTGGCCGCCGCGGGACCGTCCGTGCAGAGTGCGCGTCCGGTGCTCCCAGGCAGGCAGCTCGAAGAACTTTACACACGTTCCTCGTCCGGTTCAAGTGGCAGCTGGAAGGCGAGCACCGCGACGTCGTCGTCGTGCTCGGCGGTGACCCCCATCGCCCGGAGCAGGCGGGCGCAGACGACGTCCGGAGCTCCGACCGCGCCGGCCAGGGTGCGGGCGAGGAGGTCGAGGCCGTGGTCGATGTCCTCGTCGCGGCGCTCGACCAGACCGTCCGTGTAGAGGACGCCCGTCGTTCCGGGCAGCAGCTTGAGGGTGTGCGAGACGTGGCTGCCCTCGCCACTGCCGGTGCCGAGCGGGGGGCCGTTCTGCTCCTCGGCCTGGAGCACGCTGCCGTCCGGGCCGCGGAGCAGCAGGGGCAGGTGTCCTGCGGAGGCGTAGACGAGCGTGCCGGGCATGGGATCCCAGACGGCGTACGTGCACGTGGCGATCTGGTTGGCGTCGATCTCCATGGCGAGGCCGTCGAGCAGGGCCATGACCTCGTGCGGGGGGAGGTCGAGGCGCGCGTACGCACGGACGGCGGTGCGGAGCTGGCCCATGACGGCGGCGGCGCGGAGGCCGCGGCCCATGACGTCGCCGATGACGAGTGCCGTGCGCCCGCCGCCGAGGCGGATGACGTCGTACCAGTCGCCGCCGACCGCGGCGTCCGCGCCGCCGGGCTGGTAGGTGGCGGCGACCCGCAGGTCGGCGGGCTGTTCGAGCTTCTGCGGGAGGAGGCTGCGCTGCAGGGTGACGGCGGCTTCGCGCTGCCTGCGCTCCGCTTCCCGGACCCGGCCGGCCGCCTGGACCTGGTCGGTGACCTCCGCCGCGTAGATGACGAGGCCGGCGGGCGGTCGCGGACCGGTGGCCGGAACACGGTCGCCGCAGGCGCCCGCGGCCGCAGGTGCGAGGGGGACGACGGCGACGTTGTAGTAGCGGTTGGCGCCGGGGCCGACGACGCAGCGGGCCTTGACGCTGCGGGGCCGCACGCTGCGCAGCGCCTGGTCCATGAGGGGGAGGACGCCGAGGGCGGCCAGCTCGGGGAGGCCCTCGGCCGCGGGCAGCCCGGTGGTGCGCTCGCCGAAGAGCTCGCGGTACGCGTCGTTGGCGTAGCCGAGCTGGTGGAGCGGGCCGTAGGTGACGGCGACGGGGGAGGGGAGGCGGTCGAGGACGTCGCGGAGTTCGTAGAGCTCGTGGACCTCGCGGAGGCCGAGGGCCGCCGCGGTGTCGTGGCCTCGGGGGCCTGGCAGGGCGACGGGTTCGGTGGACGCCGGGGGCAGGGCGACACGCCGCGGGGCTCCGGCGAGCCGCGCGCTCCAGCGCATGAGGTTCAACGTCGGCCGCTTCCTCGGGGTGTGGGGACGGGTCGGGCGTGTCGACCGGCCGTCACGCGACGTGTCCACGATGGCACGTGTGGTGATGGCCGCTCCGGCTGATCCTGTCAGGCGGACGTGTGGTTGCGGAAGTCGTATCGTCGCCGGCCCCGTGTTCGCTACGCGGGGTGCCCGCGTCGTCGTCAGCGGTGTTCCGGAAAGCCCGACTCGAACTCCGCCCGGGGGTGCTCCACCGCGCCGAGGGAGACGACCTCGCGGGTGAACAGGGCGCCGAGCAGCCAGTCGGTGAGCACCCGGACGCGGCGGTCCGCGCTGGGCAGCCTGCGCAGGTGGCGGGCCCTGTGCAGCCACCAGGCGCGGCGGCCGGTGACGCGGCCGCGCCGGGTGTGGGCGACGCCGCGGCCGATGCCGAGGGAGGTCGAGCAGTGGATGCGGTCGGGGTGGTAGTCGGCGGGGGTGCGGCGGTCGAGGTCGGCGAGCAGGTTGTCGGCGAGCAGCCGGGCCTGGGCCAGTGCGTGCTGGGCGTTGGGGGCGCAGAGGGCGCCGTCCGCGGTGGTGTCCGGCACGGCGGCGCTGTCCCCCGCGGCCCAGGCGCCCGCCAGCGGGGCGCCTCCGGGGCCGCGCACCTGGAGGGTCGGCAGGCAGCGGATCCGGCCGTCGGTGTCGAGCGGGAGGTCGGTGTCCCGGAGCAGGGGGGCCGGGCGGGCACCGGCCGTCCAGACGAGGGTGCGGGCGGCGAAGCGGCTGCCGTCGGAGAGCGTCATCAGCCGGTCGGCGGCGGATTCCAGGGTGGTGCCGAGGCGGACGTCGACGCTGCGTTCGCGGAGCTCGGCGAGGGTGTGGTCGGCCAGGTCGGCGGGCTCCTCGGGGAGGATGCGGCCGGTGGCCTCGACCAGCACCCAGCGCAGGTCGTCGGCGGTGAGGTTGTGGTAGCCGCGGACGGCGTGCCGGGCCATGTCCTCGAGTTCGGCCAGGGCGCCGACGCCGGCGTAGCCGCCGCCGACGAAGACGAAGGTCAGGGCGGACTGCCGGAGTTCGGGGTCGCGGGTGGAGGAGGCGAGGTCGAGCTGTTCGAGGAGGTGGTTGCGGAGGGCGACGGCCTCGCCGACGGACGCGAAGCCGAGGCCGTGCTCGGCGAGTCCGGGGACCGGGTCGGTCCGGGAGACCGATCCGGGGGCCACCACGACGTGGTCGTAGGGGAGTTCGGTGACGGTGCCGGTGCCTCCGCGGGGGGCGGTGTCGATCCGGGCGGTGCGGGTGGCGTGGTCGATCCGGGTGACGCGGGCGGTGAGGACGCGGCACTGCGGGAGGAGCCGGCGCAGCGGGACGACGACGTGGCGGGGGTCGATGCTGCCGGCGGCGACCTCGGCGAGCAGCGGGTGGTAGGTCAGGTAGGGCTGGGGTTCGACGACGGTGATCTCGGCGTCCCCGTTCCGGAGACGGGCGGCCAGGGCGTGCTGGAGTCCGAGGGCGGCGGCGGTGCCGGCACATCCGCCGCCGACGATGAGAATCCTGATGGGGCACCTCCTGCCGCCCGTGGGCCGCGTCGGGGTTGTGTGACCTGATTCACGTCCGTCGAGTACGTCCCCCAATGACGCACTGTCCGGGGGGGTCTTGTCCACAGCGCGAACCGGATCCGATGGCCGGAGGTGGTGTTCGGGGCCGGATTCGGGCCGGGGCGGGGCCGGGTCCGGCCGGTCGGGGGTGCGGGTCGGGGTGCGGGTCGGGGGTGCGGTGGGTCGTGCGGTGGGGTCTGCGGCGGCCGGTCGGCGGCGAGAGGTCTACTTCTGCCACGAACTCGCCTGAACTATGGTCGGATTGTGTCCCGTCAAGGTCGCGGTCGATCGATCGGCCGGTCGACTGGTCGGCGGCGATGTGGGGAAGGTGTAGTCCGCACCCGTGCGCGACGGACGCCGTGTGGACGCGCCGGGGGGTGCGACCGGTTGGGGCGGGCTCCTGAAGGGGTCCGCGGGGGAGGGTGAAGTGACGGATCAGGACCGCATGTCGGGTGGCGTGGTGTCGCCGGTGCACGGACGGGGCGGGCCGGTTGCCGGCGCCGTGCCGGAGCAGCGCGGCCCGGCCGGTGCGGAGCTGCTGGCTGCCGGTGTCCCGGTGGTGTCCGGGCGGCCCGGCCGGTTGCGGGTGGACGCCCGGCGCAACCTGGAGAGCGTGCTGCGGGCGGCACGTGAGGTGTTCGGCGAACTCGGCTACGACGCGCCGATGGAGGAGGTCGCACGGCGGGCCGGCGTCGGTGTCGGCACCGTGTACCGGCGTTTCCCCAGCAAGGAGGTGCTCGTCCGGCGGATCGCCGCGGAGGAGGTCGCCTGGCTGACGGGACAGGCCCGCGAGTCGCTGTACGGCGGCGGGGCGCCCTGGCAGGCCCTGGCGGACTTCCTGGGGCGGGCGGTGGAGTCGGGCGCCGGGCGGCTGCTGCCGCCGGAGGCGTTCCGGTACGCGGCCGAGGCGGGCCGGGTGCCCGGGCAGCGGGGCGCGGACGGGCGTGCGGCGGAGGGGGCGGCGGAGCTGCCCGGGTCCGCCGCGGCGGACTCCGATCCGCGGCTGCTCCTGCAGTTGGTGGCGGCCCTGGTGGCGCGGGCGGGTGCGGCCGGAGACCTGCGTCCGGGGGTGACGGTGTCGGACGTGGTGCTCGTGCTGACGGCCGCGGTGCCGGTGCACGCGACCTCCGCCGGTGCGCAGCCGGTCCCGGACGAGGCGGCCGGGTCGCGGGCGGCGGAGTCCGGGGCGGACGCCGGAACGGATGCCGGAACGGTCGGCGGTCAACCCGGCAACGCGCCGCGGGAGCGGCTGCTGCAGATCCTGCTGCAGGGTCTGCAGGGCCACCGGGCACCGGAGTTGTGATCTGCCGGACCGGTCCGCGGGCTGCCCGTACGGGTGGGTCGCGGTGGTCCCGGCTACCGGCTGACGCCGTGCTATGCCATTCTTTGCCCGTGCTTGGAGCCATTGTCCCGTTGCGTGCCATTCCGGCGGCCCGCTGCCGGCGGGTGGTCGCCGGCGCCGTGGCCCTGCCTCCTGCGGCCCGGCGTCCTGCCGGCCCGGCCGGGCCTCGATCCGGGGCTGTGGCCGACGCAGTGACGGGGGGCGCGAGGTGATCGCGGACGAGCCGGGCGAGACCGGTTCCGGGCCTGTGCCGTCGGGTCATGTGCCCGACCAGGCGGGTGCCCCGCTGCGGGAGTCGCTGGTCGGCCGGGTGCCCGGTCAGGCCGCGGCGGGCCGGGGCGGGGTGACGCCGGAGGCGTTCGTCGGCGAGGAACTGCCCGTACGGGCCGTGGTGCCGGCCCCTGCGGATCCGGTGGACGGGGAACGCCCGCCTTCGGATGCCGAGTTGACGGCCCGGGTGCGTGGCGGGGACGACTCCGCGTACGAGGAGATCTACCGGCGGCACGCCGAGCCGGTCCGGCGGTACGCGCGGACCTGCTGCCGGGACAGCTTCACCGCCGAGGACCTGGCGGGCGAGGTGTTCGCCCGGACCCTGCAGGCGCTGAAGGCGGGCCGCGGACCGGAGTTCGCCGTCCGTGCGTACCTCCTGACGGCGGTGCGCAACGTGGCCGCGGCCTGGGCGCGCAGTGAGCGGCGCGAACAACTCGTCGACGACTTCGGTTCGTTCACCCGGAGTGCGGGCGCCGGCATCGACTACGACCTCGCGGACCCCGGCGCGGACGCCTGGGCGATGGCGCTGGCCGACCAGCGCATGGTGATGCGGGCCTACGCGGAACTCCCCGAGGAGGACCGGGTGGTGCTGTGGCACACCGAGGTCGAACGGGAGTCGCCGAAGACCGTCGCGGTGATGCTCGGCAAGACCGCCAACGCCACGGCCGTGCAGGCGCACCGGGCGCGGGACAGGCTGGCCGCCGCCTTCCTGCAGGCGCACGTCTCCGGGAGCCAGGAGCAGGGCTGCGCGGCCTACGCGGGCCGGCTCGGCGCCTACGCGCGCGGCTCGCTGCGCAAGCGGGCCTCCGCGGAGGTCGGCCGGCACGTGCAGGGGTGCGCCCGCTGCACGGCGGCCTGCCTGGAGCTGACCGACATCAACCACAGCCTGCGTGCGGTGCTGCCCGGCGGTGTGCTGGTCTGGATCGGGGCGGGGTACACGGCGGTCGCCGTGGCCGCGGTCGGTGCGGGTGCGGTGCTCGGCGGGGCCGCCGTGGCGGGGGCCGCGGCGGGTGCGACCGCGGGCGGCGCCGCCGGCGGTGCCGCTGCGGGCGGGAGCACGGGTGGTGGTGCGGCCGGTGCGATGGCCGGTGAGGGGCTGGGTGTCGCCGCGAAGGCGGGCATCGCGGCGGGTGTCGCGCTGGCGGCGGCGGCCGCCGCGGCGTACGCGCTGAGCGGTTCGGCGGCTCCGCCCCGCGTGGCCGCGGCGCCCGTGCCGGCGTCCGTGCCTGCTCCGGCGCGGCCGACCGTGGCTCCGCCGCCGTCCCCCGAGCCGTCTCCCGAGCCGTCGGCGAGTCCGGCGCCGGAGGCCCCGCGGGTGCTGCCCGCGCCGGTGCCGAGCCCGGCACCGGCCCGGACGGCGAGCCCTCCCCCGCCCGCCCGCACGGTGCCCCCGCGGGTGCCCGCGGAGCCGGCGCCCGCGCCGTCCGCCACCACCCCGGAGCCCGAACCCACGCCGACGCCCACCCCGGAGCCCGAGCCGAGCCCCACGGTCACGCCGCCGGAGCCGTCCGCGTTCTGGCTGGACGACCTGCCGTTCGGCGCGGCGGGCCGACGCGACCTGGTGGACGGCACCCCGAGCATCCGCCAGGGCGGCGGGGCGCTGGCCCGGCGGTCCGTGCTGTGGATGGCCGGTCGGCGCTACCGGCACGGCCTGGCCGTGCAGGTGCCGTCCCGGGTCACCGTCGACCTCAACCGCAGGTGCACGTCGTTCGACGCGGTGGCGGGACCGGACGACGTCGCGGTCGGCCGGGGCGGTGTGGTCCTGCGGGTGGTGGGCGGCGACGGCACCGTGCTGTGGAGCTCGGGCACCGTCCGGACGGGCGACGCGCCGGTGCGGGTGCACGCGCCGCTCGCCGGTCAGCGGTCGTTCCGGCTGGTCGCCGAACGGGTGGGCGGCTGGGCCCTGGTCGACGTCGCGGACTGGGCCGAGGCCAGACTCACCTGCTGAGGTGCTCCGGCCGCGGCGCCCCGGCGGGCCGGGGCCGTCAGACCGCGCAGGCGCCGTCCGCGCAAGCCTCGCCGTCGTCCGCGACGGCGACGGGGACGAGTGCTCCGGTCTCCTCGGCGACCTGCTGCAGGACCCGCAGGAAGGTGTCGGCCTCCTGCCCGCCCTGCACCGCCCACCGGCCCTCGAAGACGAAGGTCGGCACGGCGGAGATGCCGAGCGCCTGCGCCTCGGCGAGCTGGGCGCGGACCTCGTCCGTGCCCTCGTCGCCCGCGAGGTAGGCGGCGACCCGGTCCCCGTCCAGCCCGGCGGCGACGGCGACGGCGGCCAGCTGCGTCCGGTCGCCGATGTCGACGCCGTCGGAGAAGTGCGCCTTCAGCAGCCGCTCCTTGAGCTCGCCCTGCACCGCCGCGCCGTACTCCGTCTCCGCGAGGTGCAGCAGCCGGTGGCCGAGGAAGGTGTTGGCGTGCAGCGCGGTGTCGAAGTCGTACGTGATGCCCTCCGCGCGGCCGAGCTCGGTGACCCGGGCGTCCATCGCGACGGACTGCGGGCCGTACCGTTCGGCGAGCCAGGCCCGGTGCGGGGTGGCCTGCTCGGAGGCCTCCGGGACGAGCTGGTAGGGCCGGTAGACCACCTCGACGGCGTCCTTGCCCGGGAAGCGGTCGAGCGCCTGCTCGAAGCGGCGCTTGCCGATGTAGCACCAGGGGCAGGCGATGTCGGAGTAGATCTCGACCTTCATGACGGTGGGGCTCCTGTTCGGTGGGGTCTCCCGGCTGTCCCCGGACGGGCCGGGCACGGCTCTCGGGGTTGAACGGTCAACCGTTCGCCCCGCATTCCCCGGCTGCCCGAACCGGCCCCAGGCCCCAGGCCCCAGGCCCCCGGCCCCGGCTCCCGGCCGCCCGGCGGACCGCCCCGCAGCAGCCGCCGGAAGGCTCAGCCCGCGGTCGGCGCCGGGACGACCAGCACCGGGCAGTTCGCGTGGTGCACGGCGGCCGTGCTGACCGAGCCCAGCAGCAGCCGGGCGAAGCCGCCGTTGCCGCGCGTCCCGATCACCAGGGTGTGCTGGCCCGCCGTGGCGGCGAGCAGCACCTCGATGACGCTGCCCAGCACCACGTGCAGCACGAGTTCGCCGCCGTACGGCCGGACGCGGGCCGCCTGCACGGCGTCGACCGCGCGGCGCAGCCCGTCCGCCATGCTCGCGACCAGCAGGTCGATGCTCTGCCGGACGAGTTCGACCATGCCGGGCGGGTAGCCGGTCGGCGACGGGTTGACCACCGCGAGGACGTACAGCGGAAGGCCGAACAGCTCGGCCTCGGTCATGGCCCGGTCGAGCGCCCAGAGCGAGCCGTCGGAGCCGTCGCAGGCGGCCAGGACGCCGGGGCGGGCCGCCGAGGGCGGCTCGCGGAGCACGGGCAGGGGAACCATCGCGGCGGCCACCCGCCCATGATGCCCGCCGCCGTACGCCGGACCGGCGCGGACGCGCCGGGCCCCCGGCCGCCGCGCCTGTGCGCCGCGCCCGTGCGGCACGCCGGGGCGGCGGCGGGTCCGTCAGGCCGGCCGGGCGAGGGCGGGGCGCGGCGCCGGGGGCAGGCCCGTCCAGCAGGAGCCGTGGCGGCGGGCGGCGAACCGGCGCAGCCAGAGTTCGGTGGCGACGAGGTCGGCGAGCCCGGCGAGGGTGCCGGGCGGGAGGTCGGCCGCGGGTTCGGCGGCCGCGGCGAGGGTCTTGCGGACGGCCGGCAGGTCGACGAGGCCGGCCTCGGCGAGGAGCGGCCGGTCGAAGAGCTCGGCGAGCCCGTCGGCGGCGAGGCGCAGGCCGCTCCGGGCGGCCCCGGTGCGGTCGGGCCGCGGGCCGCGGCCCCAGTCGGCGGGGAGGTCGGTGCGGCCCGCGCCGGTGAGGACGGACCGCAGCAGGGCGTGGCGGGCGCCGGGCTGCAGGCGGATGTCGTCGGGGAGGAGCCGGGCGGCGCGGACGACCTGGTTGTCGAGGTACGGCGCGTGCAGGCGCTGGCCGCGCTGTTCGGCGGCCTGGACGAGGGTGCGGTAGGCGGCGGCGTGGCGGTGCAGGGCGAGCCGGGCGCGGCGGGCGCCGGGCGGTTCGGCCGGGGCGGGGCCGCGGGCGGCGGTGCGCAGGCGCTGGGCGACGGTGGTCAGGGCCTCGTCGGAGAGCCAGCGGGCGGCGGGCCCGGGCACGGCCCAGGCGAGGTCGGCGGCGGAGCTGGCCCCGGCGGTGTCGTGCGGTTCGTCGAAGTGCCGGACGGTCAGCCGGACGGCGAGGTCGTCGAGGGAGTCGGCGTGGACCGCGCGGGCGAGCCGGTGGGCGGCGCGCAGCACCGTGACGGGGGTGCGGATGGTGCCGGTCAGGGGGCCGGCGAGGGCCCGGTCGGCGCCGGCGAGGGCGGCGACGGGGGCGAGGAGTTCGCGGGCCCGGCCGGTCCGGAAGAGGTCGGCGAGCCGGGCGGGGTGTCCGTCGAGGACCTGCCGTGCGCCGTAGCCGGTGAGGTGGTCGGAGCCGCCCGCGCGGAAGCGGGCGCAGAGGTGGGCGGCGGCGGTGAGGGCGGGGCCGGGTTCGTCGGTGAGGGGTCCGGCGAGCGGGTCGTCGGCGACCTCGGCGTAGGGCAGCCCGGCGGGGACGACCACGTGGTGGATCCGGGGCACGTCGACGACCGGGGCGAGGCCCTCGGGGCCGGCGTGCGTGACGGCGGCGAGGGTTTCGGCGGGCTGGTCGGCGGCCGGCTCGGGAAGGGCACGGGCCCAGGAGCCCTTGACGGCGCCGGTGCGCGGTGCGGGCACGGCGGTCTGCCGGGCCGGTGGCGCGGTGGCGGCCGGGCCGGGCGGCACGGCGGCGGCGAGCAGGGCGAGGGTGGCCGAGGCGGTGCCGTACGAGAGGTCGACGCCGAGGCGGGGCCGCTCGGGGGGCTCGGGGGCGGCCGCGGTGGTGCGGACCCGGCAGCGGACGGCTTCGAGCAGGGTGCGCGTGAGTTCGCGGACGGCGGGGGCGTCGTCGCGCCGGGAGGGCCCGGGGTCCTGCTCGTAGCCCGCGAGGTAGGGCCGGCCGCCGCGGATGCCGAGCGAGTGGCCGGGGGGCACGCGGAGCACGCCGGCGTACGGGGTGCCGTGGCCGAGCGCCTCGGGCGATTCGGGGCAGGCGAGGAGGGCGGCGAGGTGGCCGGTGTCGACGGGGGCGCCGATCAGGTCGGCGAGCGGGAGGGCCGCGGTGGCGTAGGCGGTGCCGCCCTGCCAGGGGGTGTGGAAGACGGGCTGTGCGCCGGCGAGGTCGGTGAGCAGCACGGTGGAGCGGGTGCCGGTGCGCAGGACGACGGTGTAGCTGCCCGGCCAGCCGGTGAGGTGGCGGACGGCTCCGCCGCGGGCGGCCGCGAGGCCGGCGGCGAGTTCGGCGTCGGTGGCTCCGCAGCGGCCGAGGACGGCGAGGCGGGTGGTGGCGGGGGTGTCGGTGTCGGCGCCCGGGCCGTGCTGTCCGGCGGCGCCGACGGCGGGTGCGGGGCCGGTCGTGACGACGGGGTCGGCGCCGGGGCGCAGGGTGACGAGGCGGATCTCGTCGGGGCGCCAGTCGCCGACGGCCCACAGCGGGCCGGGGCCGTTCCAGAGCGTGGTGGCGGCGAGCGGCCGGACTCCGCCGAGGGGCGGCCCGCCGTCGCCGGTCGGTGTCCCGCTCCAGCCGGTGAGCCACCGCATCGCGCCTCCACCTGACGAGGGTCGGGCGCACGGGTATCGAGGGCGCCGCAGGAGACATCGTGCCACCGGTCGGGCGGGGTGTGACCCGGGTTGCGTGAGTGAATGCGGCCGGTTCGGCCGGTGAGCCCGCGTCAGGTCCGCTTCCCGGGCGGCGGCGGGGCGGTGGCGGGGCGTCGGGCGTACCGCTGCGGCCGGTTCCGGGGCCGCACCGGCCGGGCGCCGTACGCACGCCGTACGTGCCCTCGCGCGCGCCCGTCGGTGGTTCCGCGCGGCCCGCCGGCGGACGGGCCGGGCGGGCCGCGGCGGCTCCCCGGCGGACCGGACCGCCCCCTCCGAGGCCCGGGCCGCGCCTGCGCCTCGTGGCATGGACATCAACGGATGGCCGAAAGGCGTCGCACTGCCCGGGAGGGCATCCGCATGCCCTCCCGGACCCACCGCTGCCCGCGGGGATGGCGGCAGCGGTTCCCCCGGCCCGCCGGGTCCTCGACGGCGGGCCGATCCACAGGGTCCAGCGAATCGCCGACCTGCCGCTGCGGCCAGGGGGCACGGACGGGCGCACGTCGGCACGGGACCGGAGCACGGGAGTCCGGGACGCCGCGCGGCGGAGGGGGCCGTTCCGCGGCCCGTGCGGACGGACCGTCGCCGACAGGCCGTTCGGGCGCGCTATCCCGCCATCCGGAATGCAGCCTCTTAACCCTCGGAACCCGTCCGACTACGCTAGGTGCAGTGGGTGGCCTTATCGTGCGGGCCGCCTTCCGCGCACGACCTCGCCAGGGGGTGCCACCGCCACCATGACCGCCAGCTCACGAGGGCCGAACGAACGGCTCGGCGCGCTCCTCTCCCTCGCCCAGATCAGCAACGCCGGCCTGGCCCGCCGGGTCAACGACCTCGGAGCGCAGCGCGGCCTGACGCTCCGGTACGACAAGACATCGGTGGCGCGGTGGGTCACCAAGGGCATGGTGCCGCAGCGGCCGGTGCCCCACCTGATCGCGACGGCGCTCGGCAGCAAGCTCGGCCGGCCGGTGCCGCTGGAGGAGATCGGCCTCGGCGACACCCAGCCGACCCCCGAACTGGGCCTGGAGTTCCCGCGCGAGGTGCCGGAGGCGGTGCGGTCGGCGACGGAGCTGTGGCGGGTCGACCTCGACCTGCGGCGCGGCCCGGGCGGCGGCCGGTGGAGCGACAGCCTGGCGGGCACGTTCTCGGTGTCCGCGTACGCGACGCCGGTGTCGCGCTGGCTGATCACGCCGGCCGACGGCTCGGTGGCGCGGGAGCCCGCGGTGGCCGACCGCTCGGGGTACCGGGTGGGTCACTCGGATGCGGCGAAGCTGCGCGAGGCCGCCCAGGAGGCCCGCCGGTGGGACTCCAAGTACGGCGGCGGGGACTGGCGTTCGTCGATGGTGCCGGAGTGCCTGCGGCTGGAGGCGGCGCCGCTGCTGCTCGGCTCGTACAGCGACGCGGTGGGCCGGGCGCTGTTCGGCGCGACGGCCGAACTCACGCGGCTGGCCGGGTGGATGGCGTTCGACACCGGGCAGCACGAGGCGGCGCAGCGGTACTACATCCAGGCGCTGCGGCTGGCGCGGGCGGCGGGTGACGTGCCGCTGGGCGGGTACGTGCTGGCGTCGATGAGTCTGCAGGCGGTGTACCGCAACTTCCCCGAGGAAGCGGTCGACCTCGCGCAGGCGGCGCTGGAGCGCAACCGCGGCCTGGCGACGGCGCGCACGATGAGCTTCTTCCACCTGGTGGAGGCGCGGGCGCAGGCCAGGGCCGGCAACGCGGCGGCCTGTGCGACGGCGCTCGCGGCGGCGGAGGGGGCGCTCGACCGTGCCCGCACCGGTGACGCCGACCCGACCTGGATCGACTTCTACACCTACGACCGGCTGGCCGCGGACGCCGCCGAGTGCTTCCGCGACCTGGGCATGCCGTCCAAGGTGCGGCAGTTCACCCGCGAGGCGCTGGCCCGGCCGACGGAGGGCTACGTGCGTTCGCACGCGCTGCGGCTGATCGTCTCGGCGATGGCCGAGGCCGAGGCGGGCGACCTGGACGCCGCGGTGGCGGCCGGCGAGCGGGCGGTGGAGGTGGCCGGCCGGATCTCCTCGCAGCGCAGCAGGGAGTACGTGCTGGAGATGCTGCGCCGGCTGGCGCCGTTCCAGGACGAGCGGCGGGTGCGCGAACTGACCGAGCGGGCCCGGCTGGTGCTGGCCGGCACGCCGTAGCGGGCGGGCGCACCCGGGCACGGGCGGGCAGACCCGGGTGCGCCGTGGACGCGTCCCGGGTGCGCCGTAAATCGGATGCGGCGGTGGGCGGCCGGTGGCTAACGTCGTCCTCGTCCAGGTGCGCAGGCAGGGGTTACTTCCACTGTTAATGGGCAGGTCGCGGGTTCGAGTCCCGTCACCGGCCCCGGGCCGGTGTAGCTCAGTCAGGCAGAGCAGCACACGTCACCTCCGCCGCTCCGGTCCTCTGGACACCTCACATCTGCATACGACTTGCCACCTCCCGGTGCGCAGGCTCCGGCTCCTTCCTTCCACGAAACCGCCGGCGCCGCTTTCGATCTCGGGGGGCACCGCGCCGGGGCGTCCGGTGCGCAGGCGGGGGTTCCTTCTGGTTCGGGCGGTTCCGGGTTCGAGTCCCGGCCGGTCCGTGCGCGAGCACGGCCGGTAGCTCAATCGGCAGAGCACCTGACTGTCACCTCCACCGGGGCCGGCCACCGCGCCGGCACGATCTCGGACGCCCCTGCGCGGCCTGCCTCCCCTCAGGGGGAACCACTGCCATGTCCCGTTTCAACGTCCGCCGTCCGAAGACCGCCCCGACCTCGCCCGTGACCACGTCCGGGCCGCGCACCGCGAACCACGCGGGCGGCGCGGGCTTCCTGCGCGACGAGAAGTCCGAGCTGTTCCTGCTCGCCGTCGGCAACCTGGTCGGCCAGGACACCTTCTACGAGCGCGGCGGCGACCGCGACGACCGCTTCACCGCGCTCGTCCGCTCCCTCGCCGTGGGCGACCCGGAGTGGACGCTCGGCCTGCTGCGCTGGCTGCGGGACGGCGCCGCGATGCGCACGGCCTCGCTGGTCGGTGCCGCCGAGTTCACCCGCGCCCGGCTGGACGCCGGGGCCCCCGGGTTCTCCCGGCAGGCGGTCGCCGCGGTGCTGCAGCGCCCCGACGAGCCGGGCGAGCTGCTCGGCTACTGGACCTCGCGGTACGGCCGCGCGCTGCCGAAGCCGCTCAAGCGGGGTGTCGCGGACGCCGTGCAGCGGCTCTACAACGGCCGTGCGCTCCTCAAGTACGACACCGCGTCGAAGGGTTACCGCTTCGGTGACGTGCTGGAGCTGACGCACCCGTCGCCGCATGCCGAGAAGCCGTGGCAGGGGCCGCTGTTCCGGTACGCGCTGGACCGGCGGCACCGTCCGGACGAGGCCGTGCCGCCGGTCGGCGACACGCTGCTCGCCGCCCACCGGGCGCTGCTGGCGCTGCCGGTGGAGCAGCGCCGCGCCGTGGTGACCGGCCCGGGCGGTGCCGGGCGGCTGGCGGAGGCCGGGATGACCTGGGAGGCGCTGGCCGGCTGGCTGCAGGGCCCGCTGGACGCGGCGGTCTGGGAGGCCGTCATCCCCTCGATGGGGCCGATGGCGCTGGTGCGCAACCTGCGCAACTTCGACCAGGCGGGCGTCTCGGACGAGGTCGCGGAGCAGGTCGCGCGGCGGATCGCCGACCCGGCCGAGGTGGCCCGCTCCCGGCAGTTCCCGTTCCGCTACCTCGCCGCGCACCGGCACGCCCCGTCGCTGCGCTGGGGCCACGCCCTGGAGCAGGCGCTCGGGCACTCGCTGGCCAACGTGCCCGCGCTGCCCGGCCGCACCCTGGTGCTGGTCGACCGCTCCGGCTCGATGTTCGACCGGCCGAGCGCGCAGACCCAGCTCAACCGGGCCGACAGCGCCGCCGTGTTCGGCACCGCGCTCGCGCTGCGGGCCGCCGGCGCCGACCTGGTCGAGTTCGGCTCCACCAGCCGGACGATCCGGATCGGCCGGGCCGAGCCGGTGCTCGGTGTGCTGCAGCGCTTCTCCTCCCTCGGCGGCACCGAGACGGCGAAGGCCGTCGAGGCGCACTACCGCGGGCACGACCGCGTCGTCGTGGTCACCGACGAGCAGGCGTACGGCGGATGGGCGGGCAGGGATCCGCTCGCCGCGGTCCCGGCGCAGGTCCCGGTCTACACCTGGAACCTGGCCGGCTACCGGGCGGGCCACGCGCCTTCGGGCGGCGCCCACCGCCACACCTTCGGCGGCCTCACCGACGCCGCGTTCCGTCTGATCCCGCTGCTGGAGGCCGGCCGCGACGCCCACTGGCCGTGGGAGCAGGTCTAGGAGTGCCTCCTCGACCGTCCCCGCCCGCCGTGGCACCATCGCAGCGGGCGGGGGCAGCCGAACGGAGGGGCCGAAGTGCGGTACGACGTCGACGTCCTGGTGGTGGGGGGCGGCATCGTGGGGCTGTCCACGGCGTACGCGCTGACCCGGGCACGGCCCGGCATCGCGGTGGCGGTGCTGGAGAAGGAACCGGCCTTCGCCGCGCACCAGACCGGCCGCAACAGCGGGGTGATCCACAGCGGCGTGTACTACCGGCCGGGTTCCCTGAAGGCCCGGTACGCGACCGGCGGCGCCACCGAGATGGTGGAGTTCTGCCGCGAGCACGGCATCGCCCACGAGGTGACCGGCAAGCTGATCGTGGCCACCGCCGAGGCCGAACTGCCGCGGCTGGCGGTGCTCGCGGAGCGCGGCCGGGCGAACGGCATCCCGGTCGCCGAGCTGGACGCGGCGGGCATCGCCCGGTACGAGCCCGAGGTGCGCGGGGTGGCCGGGCTGCACGTCGGCACCACCGGCATCTGCGACTTCCCGGCGGTCGCCCGGCGCTACGCGGAGCTCGCCGGGGCGAAGGGCGCCGTGCTGCGCACGGGCACCGAGCTGCGGTCCGCCGCCCGCCGGGCGGACGGGGTGACGGTGCGGACGTCGGCGGGCGAACTGCGCTGCGGGGTGCTGGTGAACTGCGCCGGCCTGCACAGCGACCGGGTGGCGCGCGCGGTGGGCGACGATCCGGGGGTGCGGATCGTGCCGTTCCGCGGCGAGTACTACGAGCTGGCGGCGGACCGCCGGTCGCTGGTGCGCGGCCTGGTCTACCCGGTGCCGGACCCGGCGTTCCCGTTCCTGGGCGTGCACCTGACCCGGGGGGTGCACGGCGACGTGCACGTCGGGCCGAACGCCGTGCCCGCGCTGGCCCGCGAGGGCTACGACTGGCGGACGGTCCGCCCGCGGGACGTGGCCGGCACGGCGGCCTTCCCGGGCACCTGGCGGATCCTGCGCCGGCACTGGCGGTACGAGGTCGGCGAGCTGCACCGCTCGCTGTCGAAGCAGGCGTTCACGGCGGCGGTGCGGCGCCTGCTGCCGGCCGTCACGGCGGCCGACCTGGTGCCGGCCACCGCGGGTGTCCGCGCGCAGGCCGTCGCGCGGGACGGCACCCTGCTCGACGACTTCGCCTTCGCCGGCTTCGACCCGGACGACCCGGCGTCCGCCCGCCGCACCGTGCACGTGCTGAACGCCCCTTCACCGGCCGCGACGGCCTCGCTGCCGATCGGGCGGGAGGTGGCGCGGCGGGCCCTGGCGGCGCTGGAGGCCGGCGGCTGACCGCGGCCCGGTGCCGGGGCCGGGGGCCGTGACCGGCGTCTCTCCGGGGGCGCGGCGGGGCCCTCGTAGAATGGGGCGATTGTGACTGCCACCGCCCCCAGCCCCGAGCTGTCCCCGTCCGCCCGGCTCTCCGCGGCCCCTGCCGCGTACCCGGCGCCGATGTACCCGCACAAGGCCACCGAGGCCCAGCACCGGGAGCGGCGCATCCGCAGCTTCCAGCCGCGCCGCGGCCGGATGACCAACGCCCAGGCCGACGCCCTGGACCGGCTGTGGGAGCAGTACGGCCTGGCGATCGACGGGAGCCCCCTCGACCTGCCGGCCCTGTTCGGCGATCTCCCGGTCACGCTGGAGATCGGCTTCGGCATGGGCGAGACGACGGCCGCGATGGCCGCCGCGGACCCCGCCACCGGCATCCTCGCCGCGGACGTGCACACCCCCGGCCACGGCAACCTGCTGCAGATGCTGGAGCGGGACGGCTCGCGCAACGTGCGCCTGGCCGCCGGCGACGCGGTCATCCTGCTGCGCGACATGCTGCCGGACGCCTCGCTGGCAGGCATGCGCCTGTACTTCGCCGACCCGTGGCCCAAGCCGAAGCACCACAAGCGGCGGCTCCTGCAGCCGCACTTCCTGGAGCTGCTGCTGCCGAAGCTCGCCCCGGGCGCGGTGGTGCACTGCGCGACCGACTGGGAGCACTACGCGGAGCAGATGCTGGACGTCCTCTCGGCCGCGCCCGAGCTGGAGAACCTCCACCCGGAGGGGGACGGCAGCGGCTGGCTGGAGCCGGACGGGCGCCCGGCGGGCAGTGTGCCCGGCTACGCGCCGCGGCCGGCGTGGCGTCCGCTGACGAAGTTCGAGCGAACCGGCATCGCCAAGGGGCACGTCGTGCACGACCTGCTGTTCCGGCGGCGCTGACCCGGGCCGCCGGAGGGGCCCGCTCCGGGATGACGGGTCGTCACCTTCGGTGATCCCCGGTCGACGGATCGTCCCGAGGGCTCCCGCTGCGGTGCACGTCTCACCTACGCTTTCGGCGTGAGCCGTCCCCCCAGCGGCATCCCGTCCCTCGGCATCCCGCCCCTCGGCGCCGCGGCGCACCCCGCCGCCGTACCGCCCGCGCGCCGGTCCGCCCGCCTGCCCGCGCTTCCGGCGCTTCCGGTGGGGCCGGCGGGACCGCGGGCCGGACGCACCGGCACGCCGCCGTCCGGCGCCGTGCTGCGGGCCCTGCGCCGCGCGCGGCGGCACCCGGCGGCCTCCGCCGTGCCGGCGGCCCTGGCGCTGGCCGGCAGCGGCGCACTGATCCTGCACCTGCTGCAGCGCCAGACCGGCACCACGGGCCTGCTGGTCGGCCTGGGACTGTCCCTGCTGCCGCTGCCGTTCGTGCTGGGCTCGGTGGCCTGGCTCAACCAGGCCGCCCGGGTGCCGCTGCGGCACGCACTGTTCTGCCTGGCCTGGGGGGCGTGCACGGCGACGACGGTCGCGATCCTCGCGAACGGCTGGGCCGGCGACTACCTCGCCGCCCACCACGGGACGGGCCGCGGAGAGGCCTTCGGCGCCGCGTTCGTCACCCCGCTCATCGAGGAGCTGTGCAAGGGCGGCGCCCTGCTGGTGCTGCTCGTGCCCGTACGCCGCCGGCCGTCGTGCCGGACGGATCGCACCTGCGCGCTGCTGGCGCCGGACGGGGCGGGGACGGTGCCCCGCCCGCGCGACGGCCGGGGGGCTCCGGCCCTGGCCCGGCTCCGGCCGCACCTGCGGCCGCTGCCGTACTTCCGGCCGCCGGTGCAGCTGCCGCCCGGCGTGCCGCGGCACGCACGCGCCCGTTCGAGCCCGCGCACCCTCGCCGCCGGCACCGTGCTGGGCACCGTCACCGCCTGCGGCTTCGCCTTCACCGAGAACGCCCTCTACCTGGGCCGCGCCTTCACCGGCGACCAGCAGGCGCGGCTGGACTCCCTCGGCCTCGGCGAGCCGCCCACGCTCCGCGACTTCGACACCACCGTGCACACCTTCGTGCTGCGCGTGCTGCTCTCGCCGTTCGCCCACCCGCTGTTCACCGCGCTCACCGGGCTCGGCATCGCGGTGGCGCTGACCAGCGGCCGCCGCCGGCTCGCCCGGCTCGCCGCCCCGGCGGGCCTGGCCGGGGCGGTCGCGCTGCACGGGGCGTGGAACGCCGCGGCGGAGCTCGGCACCGAGGGCTTCCTCCTGGTGTACGGGCTGGTCATGGTGCCCGCCTTCGCCCTGCTGGTGGGCTTCGCCGTGTGGGCCGGCACCCGCCCCGCGGGCCGGTCCGTCCCCCGCGCGCGACCCGGCGGCCCACCGGCCGGCCCGCCCCACGGGTAACGGATTTCCCATCGACGCGGCACTCCCGTAGGGTGGTGTTCACCGACGCGGGGTGGAGCAGCTCGGTAGCTCGCTGGGCTCATAACCCAGAGGTCGCAGGTTCAAATCCTGTCCCCGCTACTCAGTAGCACGAAGGCCCGGCAGATCCGTCTGCCGGGCCTTCGGCCTTTTTCATCGAAAATCCGTTGCCCCTCCCGCGGGTGCGTGCCTAAGGTGGCCGCACACTGAAAGGAGGTGATCCTGAATTGAGTTCCATCAGGATGCGTGAGGTGGCTGCTCGCTAGAGCCGCCCCTGCCTGTGGCAGTAGGAGGCCTGACGGCCTCCGGCGGCAGGCGCAGACCCAAGCAGTCACCCGGCCCGTGGACTCACCGGTACATCCCCGGTGCCTCGCGCGTGCGGCCCTCAGGGGCGGCACGTCGAGGAGACAGTCCACGGGCCGTCTGCATGTCCGGGCCCGGCCGCCCACCGTCCGCCGTACGCCGCCCGTCGCGGGCCCGTCGTCCGCCGTCCGTCGCGGCCCGCCGCCGGGAACGGCCCCGGCCGGCGACCTCCCGGAGTGATCGGGCGGTCCGCTACAGTCACTGCGGACCGTCGGACCGTGGGTGGGGAGTGGCTCGGTGGAGCTGGAGCACGGGGGGCAGCCGGGACCGGCTGTGAGGTACGGGCTGGCCGGGGTGGTCGGTGCAGGGCTCGTGGGGCTGGTGCTGCACGCCCTGGCGAGCGAGCACGGTGTGCGGGCGCTCGGCGGAGGCCTGATCGTCGCGGCGACCTTCGCGGTCGGCGGCGGCCTGCTCGGCTTCCTGTTCGGCATCCCGAAGCTGCTGACCAGCGGCGCGGCCGCGGACCCGGACGACCGGGGCGCGACCTCCACCGCGGGCTACGCCCCGAACACCAACCTGGAGCAGGTCTCCGACTGGCTCACCAAGATCCTCCTCGGCGCGGGCCTCACCCAGATCGGCTCCCTTCCGCACCGGCTGCGGCAGCTGGGCGACGCGCTCGCCCCGGCCGTCGGCGGCGGGTCGGGCGCCGCGGGGTTCGCCGCCTCGCTCGCCGTGTACTTCACGATCCTCGGCTTCCTGGCGGGCTGGCTGCTGACCCGGCTGCTGCTGGCCCGGGCGCTGTCGGCCGCCGACCGGCAGACGCTCGCCGACTCGGTGAACCAGACCGTGCTGGCGGCCGAGACCCTCAACTTCAGCCCGCAGCAGGTGCGCGACCTCTTCGGCACGGGCGTGGAGGGCCTGCGGGTGCAGGCCCTCGCGCTGCTCCAGGGCAAGCCCGACCCCGAGAACGTCGACCTGGTGGTGGCGGCGATCGACCGGCACCTGTCGCCGTTCGAGCTGCTGCAGGCGCTGATGGCCGCGCGGGCGATGGCGGCGCAGTCGTCGCTCTCCGCCGAGCAGCGGGCGGCGCTGCGGGCGGCGGTCGCCTACAAGGTCCGCAACACCCGGAACGTGCCGCCGTACTCGCGCCGGAAGTCGGTCGCGGACGAGATCCTGCGGGTGCTGCCGGCCCCGGCCGCGGCCGCAGAACCCACTGAACCCACCGGGCCGTCCGGGCCTTCCGGTTCTGCAGCGCCGCAGGCCGCCGGGACGGCGGAGGCGCCCGCCGGGCCGGTCGTCCCGGCCCAGGTGCAGGCACCGGACGTCACCACCACGTCCTGAGGCCCGGGGCCGCAACGGCCCTTGTCCCGGTCGGCGCACTTGTCCCGGCCGGCGCACTTGTCGCGGACGGGCGGATGCCCGCCCGGCGGCGTACGGCCCGTCCGCGTACGGCCCGCAGGCGGAGGATCCGCCGGGGCCGTCCGGCCACCCGGTGCACCTCGATCCCGCTGGCCACCCCGTGCCGGCCGAGCTCGGCCCGCAGGGCGTCCAGCTGCGGGCAGCGGCGGCCGGCGCCGTCGTGCAGCGGGTGCACCCGCACCTCACCGGCCGGGTCGGTGACCCGGACGAGTTCCAGCAGGGCGTCGCGCCGGCCTTCCGGGGTGAAGTGCTCCGGGTGCGCGAAGAGCAGGTACGAGCTGAGGGTGAGGGCGAACACCCCGTCGGCGAACGGCAGCTGCGGCAGGGCCGCGGCGACGTACCGCTCCGGGTGGGCGGTGCGGTCGGCGGCGAAGAGCGTCCGGGCCCGGTCCCAGCTGCGCAGGTACTTCTCGGGGTGCAGCTGCGGGCGGGCCGGGTAGAGCCGCGGGCTGGTGCGCATCGCCTCGGCCATGACGTCGCGGCCGGTGCGGGCGAGGGCCAGCAGGTCGGCCGGCGGCAGCGCGTAGAGCGGGTCGGCGGCGACGACCTCGCAGCCCAGGGCGCGGGCCTCGGCGGCGAGCGCGGCGGCGCCGCCCGGGCAGTCCAGCACGGGGCCGGGCAGGCTGTGCAGGGCGGCGCGGGTGAGACCGAAGAAGCCGCAGTACTCGTCGAGGGGGCGGGACGTCACCAGCACGGCGGGCTCCCTCGGCGGGCGGCGGGGGTACCGGCCCATCGGACCACGGGCCGCGGGGGTGCGCATCCGCGGCCCGGCCGGGGTTCAGCGGGCGGCGAGCAGGCCGCGGGCGGCGGCCCGCTGCACCGCGGTGAGCCCGCGGACCAGTACGGGGGTGAGCAGGACCAGCAGCAGGCCCACGGCGGAGAGCGCCGCGATCTGGGCGGGCGAGGTGACGTAGTACCGGTGGTGGCCGCTGCCGTTGGTGTAGTCGTAGAGCTGGTAGCCCGGCCAGTCGGTGTAGCGGGCGAAGACCCAGTGGTAGAGCGGGTAGAGGGCGACCACCCAGCCGGTGACCAGGAAGGTCAGGGTGACGGTGAAGGTCAGCACCGCCCACGGGAACATGAGCACCTGGTGCAGGGCGGCCCGCCAGCCGGCGCCGTCCGCGAGGCGGGCGGTGATCCCGCCCCACACGCCCCGCCGGGTCGGCCGGACGGGCTCCGGGGCCGCGAGCGGGGTGCCCAGCAGGACGCGGACGCGGTGGAGCTCGAAGGCGCCGAGGCCGCGCGCGACGATCGTCAGCAGGGCGAGGAGCGGCAGTCCGGTGACGGTGGGCAGCAGGCCGGTGCCGACGGAGAAGAGCGTCACCGTGAGGACGAACCCGGCGATCGCGAGCGGCAGCGAGCTGAGCGCGAAGCCGATCTCCCGGTAGGTCACGGCGGAGAACGGTGCCCGCAGGAACCCGGGCCGGCGCGGGGTGTCCGTCGGGTCGGCGGCGTGGACGGACACCGGCCGGGCGGCGGCGGGCAGTGGCTGGGCGGTCATGGCGAGGTCCCCTCGGTGGTGTCGCGGTGTGACGACGTCCACGGTGCCGGAGCCGGCGGCCGGGGGTAATCCGGCCTGCTGCCCGGTCCGGGGTGGGGCTCTCCCTACCCCCGTGCTGCGGACGGCCGCCCCCACTCGTCCTCCAGCAGGGAGAACAGCAGCGAGTCGTGCCAGGCCCCGCGCAGGTGGAGGTCGTGGCGGATGCGCCCCTCGGGCCGGAACCCCGCCCGGGTGAGCACCCGCACGGAGGCGGTGTTGGCGGGGTCGACGCGGGCGGCGAGCCGGTGCAGACCGAGCGTGCCGAAGGCGAACCCGCACAGCAGCGCGGTGATCTCGCCCGCGTAGCCGTTGCCCCAGGTGTCGCGGCGCAGCGCGTAGCCGAGGGAGGCGGCACGGTCGCCTTCGAGGCCGAGGACGGCGTTGCCGACGGGCGCCGGGTCGTGGCCGTCGGCACGGAGGGTGACGGCCAGGCGGTAGGCGGTGCGCGGTTCCTGCCGGGCCTCGTCGAGGTAGAGCTCGATCTGGTCGGCGCACTCCTCCTCGTCCTGCGACTCGAAGGGCAGGTACCGGGCGGTCTCCGGGTCGCCGAACACCGCGTGGAGGGCGGCGACGTCGTCCGGGGCGAGGCGGAACTCGCGGACGGCGAGGCGGGGGCCCTCCAGGTGGACCGGGTGCACCGTGCGGACGGGGGCCGGGGTCATGGCGGCCGACCCTACCCTGCGGGCGGCCGACAGGGCGGCCGGGCCGCGCGGCAGGGGGCGCACCGGCTACCGTACGGGGCGTGGACGACGAAGACCTGCAGCTCATCCCCCGTACCCGCACCGAGGAGCTGCTCGCCTGGGCGGAGGCCGAGGGCCTGCCCCCGGTGCCGGAGGAGGCCGTACGGGCGGTGCTGACGCTGCTCGAACTGGGTGGCGCGCCGCTGCACGACGGCTGGCCCGAGCTGGGGTCGGCGGTGGTGGAGCAGCTGCTGCACGAGCGGCTCCACCTGTACGTGCAGCCCTGGGCCGGGCCGGAGGCGTACGGGGCGGCGGTGCGGCTGCTCATCGACCGCCAGCGGGCTGCGCGGCGGCTCAACGCGAAGCGGTGGGAGCGCCTGCACGCCGAGGCGGAGTGGCAGGGCGAGCTGCTGGGCACGCTGCTGCGCCGGCCGCAGCTGCTCACCTGGCCGCGGCTGTACACCCTGCTGCTGCAGGCCGACGGGGTGGAGACCGGCGACGTCGACGCGGTGCGGGACTGGCTGGACGCGTTCCGCGCGCTGGCGCCGGAGGAGCGCGTCGCGGCGTACGCGGCCCTGGTGGACGCCGGCACGCTGGACGCCATGGAGGACGCGGACGGCGGGCTCGGCTGGGGGCCGGCGCACCTGCTGGCGATCGGCATGGCCACGGACGGCGCGCGGCGGCTGCTGGAGTACGGGCTGATGCGGCGCAGCTACCGCAATCTGGCCGGGCTGACCGCGCTGGGCGAGCCGATGCCGCCCGAGCTGTCGGGCGGGTTCGAGGAGTTCGAGCAGGTGGCGGAGGACGGCGCGCTGTGGCTGTGCGGCGACTGGACGCTGCCGGGCCTGCCGGAGCTGCTGCTGTGGGAGTACCCGGACCTGGCGCCGGAGCCGGGCACGGCCGAGCTGCAGGCCTACGCGGACGCCGCCCGGGACGAGCCGGGCGGCGTGTAGGCGGGGGCCGTTACGGCTGGACGCCGTGCGAGCGGAGCCAGCCGAGCGGGTCGACCGGTGCGCCGCCGCCGGGCCGTACCTCCAGGTGGAGCCTGGCGGTGGTGACGGTGCCGGTGGCGCCGACCGCGCCGAGGACGGCGCCGCGCTCGGCGCGGCCGTCGGTGGCGGCGAGGCGGGAGAGGTGGCAGTACCAGATCTCGGTGCCGTCGGGCAGGGTCTGGACGACGCGGTAGCCGTACGAGCCGGCCCAGCCGGCGGAGGTGACGGTGCCGGCCGCGACGGCGGTGACCGGGGTGCCGGCGGGGGCCTCGAAGTCGAGGCCGGTGTACAGGTGGGCCCAGGTGCTGGACTGGCCGTACGGCGTGCCGAGGGTGTAGCCGGTGGTGGGCAGCGCGAGCGCGGCGTCGTCGACGGCGGCCTGGGCGGCGCGGCGGGCCTCGGCCTCCTGCGCGGCGGCGAGCCGGGCGGCCTCGTCGGCGGCGGTGCGGCGGTTGTCGGCCTGCTGCTGGATGCGGGCGGCGAGGGCGAGACCGGGATCGGCGGCGGTGTCGGCGGCCTCGTCGGGCGCGGACACGGCGGGTTCGGCCGCGGCGGCGGGGCCTGCGGCGGCGGCGGTCAGGCCTGCGGCGCCGAAGGTGGCGGCCATGGTGGCCGTGACGCCGAACAGCGGGCTGGTGCCCCTGGTCTGACGGGGCATCCGGTGGCGGGCCTGGTCGGCCTGCTCACGCGGGTGGTCGAGGAGCTGGGTGGCTGCGGCGGTGGGCTCCGCCGAGTGCGTCGACGCCACGGAGGCGCACTCCTTTCCTTCCCTCTCGCCGACCGGGTTAGCTGACGGGTTCGGAGCAGGAAGGTCTCCTACGGCTGGGCCTGGGCCCGGCCGATTCACCCCAAGGAACGTGGTTCCCCGGCTCCCGGGCCCACCGGCGAAGGCAGACCGCGGGATTGAGCGACACGCGCACGGTGCCGAGTCGGTACGGCGTTGCCGACCGCGCTGCGTTATCAAACGTTAATGCTATGCCTGCCTTGATTCCAAGCGCCTGAGCCGGTTGATTCGTTCGGTCTACGCGAGGAATGGGCGATTTGCGATGGTTTGCCAGGGGGCCGGTCACGGAGGGTGAACGAGCTGCGAAGCTGAGTACCCGTACTCATGCCGGTCGGGCCCGCCTCCGGGACGCTGCCGTCATGAGCGCACCGATCCAGTCCCGCACCACGGCCGCCTACTACGCGCAGGCCGTCCTCTCGTTCGCCCTCGCGACGGCCGCCCTCGCGATCGGGATCGCCTACCTGCCGGTCGACGCGTGGATGCGCGCCTTCCTGGCCGTCGCCCTGCTGTACGTGATCACCTCGGCGTTCACGCTGGCGAAGGTCGTCCGCGACCGCCAGGACGCCGGCGCGATCACCTCCCGGGTCGACCAGGCCCGGCTCGACCGGCTGCTGGCCGAGCACGACCCGTTCAAGGTCGACGGCATCTGAGCCGACGGGCACCCCGCCGGGCCGACCGCGCTCAGTCCGCGGCACCACCGGGGCCGGCGGCCGTCCGGGCCCGGGCGGCGAGGGTCTCACCGCCGATCGCCCAGTTCTCGGCGGGCACCTCCTCGATGGCCACCCAGATCTTGTCCGCGGCCAGGCCGGTGGCCCGGGCGTAGGCGTCGGTGAGGGCGCGGGCGATCTCGGCGCGCTGCTCCTCGGTGCGGCCGGCCAGCTGCTTGACGGTGATGAAGGGCACGGGGTCTCCCGGTTCGGCGGTGCGGCCGGTCCACCGGCCGGGCGCACGGTACCGCAGGGCCCGCCGGCACCCCGCGGACGGCGGCGGACGGCGGCGGACGGCGGCGGACGGGCCGCCCGCACGCCGGCGGGGGCCGGGCCGTGACCCCCTGCCGCGCCGCGCGTTGTGCAGGGCATGAAGAAGCGCAGCATGCTCGCCTTTGCCTCCCTCGCCGTCGGCGTCGTCGCCTCGCTGACCGCACCCAGCGCCCACGCGGACGGGCAGCAGCACCGCATCGGCGACGCCAGGGCCGTGACCGGCAGCGAACTGCCCGACACCGGTGCCGACGACCGGGCGGACGGCGACGCCGACCTCGTCTGACTCCTTCCCGCGGGCGCCCACGCCCGCCCCGGGGCCCGTACGCCCCCGGCACCGAGGCCCGCGCCGCCGCGCGGGCCTCGGTGCTTTCCTGCGCCGGGGCGCCCCGCCGGCCGGGGCGAGGGTTGACGCCGGGCCGGTCGCCGACGGAGGGTTCAGGGAGCCCCGCCCGCACCCGCGCACCTGGACCGCCGCATGGAAACGCTCACCGACCGGCTCCGCAGCAACCTCACCGGTCAGCCGCTGCTGGCGACCCTCGGCGTCGAGATCGTCGAGCTGGCCCGCGGCCGGGTGGTGCTCGACCTGCCCGTCCGCCCCGGGGTGACCCAGCAGAACGGGTTCGTCCACGCGGGCGCGATCTCCACCCTGGCGGACGCGGCGGCCGGTGCGGCCGCGCTCTCCCTGATGCCCGAGGGCAAGGACGTGCTGAGCGTCGAGTTCAAGCTCAACCTGCTCAGCCCCGGCGTCGGCGAGCGGCTGCGGGCGACCGGCACCGTCGTGCGCAGCGGACGCACCATCACCGTCGTGGGGGCCGAGATACGGTCCGTGACCGCCGGGGTTCCGGGCAAGGAGGTCGCGCTGCTGCAGGGCACGATGATCGCGGTCGACTCCGCCCCGTGACGGCGGTCCGGGCGATCCGGGTGGGCGATCCGGGTGGGCGATCCGGGCGATCGGTACCGATTCGGGTGGGTTCCGAGACCGTCCCGTCGCCGAACCGCGACAAGAATTGCAGTCCTGCGGGGTAGGTGTCGCAGGGACGGCACGAGCCCGGTCCGCCTCCGGCGGCATCCGGCAGGAGACGAAGGACGTGGAGAGATGACGCAGACGGCCCGGACGGCTCCGCCCGCCACCGGATTCATCCCGGGACAGCGCCCGTCGGTCGAGCCTCCGTCCGCGGGCTCCGGGGCCGTCCGGGCCGACGGCGTCGGCGCGACGCTCCGCCGGGCCTTCGCGGTCGCCCGCGGGCTGCGCAGTCTGCGGCCGGTGGCGGCGCGTCCGCCGGAGCCGTACGGCGAGGTCGACGGTCAGTGAGGACGGCCCGCGGCCGGTGACGTCCGGGCTGTCCGGCGGGGTTCCGGCGCAGGTGGAGCGGGTGGTCCGGACCCGGGTCCGGGAGGTCGGCCCGGCGTCCGGGGTGACGGTCCGCCACCTGCCGGACGCGAGCCGTTGACGCGTGCAGCTCACCAATCCTGCGATCTGTTCACACTTTCGTAGGATCATCATCTTAGAATTCGCCGCGTGACGATGACTCAGTGGTGCGCGGCGGCAGCCGTTGTCCTCGCCGTCCTCGCGGTGCTCAGCGCCGCGCGCTACCGGGCCGTCGGGCTCACGCTGCGCCGGCGCCACGCACAGCAGCAGGACGAACTCGAATCCCTGCACGCACAGTTGGCGTCCGAACTGGCCCGGAGCAGCGCCGAACACGCCGCCGCCCGGCAGGAGCAGGACCACACCGCCGCCACCCAGCGCGCCTTCCTCAGCGTGGCGCGCCGCATCCTCGTCATGGCCCACGACCAGCAGGCCGGCCTCGACGAGATGGAGCGCACCCACGACGACCCGGCCCTGCTCGAAGGCCTCCTCAAGGCCGACCACGCCGCCGCCCAGCAGGCCCGCCTCGCCCAGACCCTCGCGGTGCTCTGCGGCGCCCGCGCCGGACGCCACTGGCCCGAACCCGTCTCCCTGGAGGACGTGGTGCGCGGCGCGCAGTCCCGCATCCTCCCGTTCCAGCGGGTCGTGGTGCGCAGCCGGCTGGAGACCGCGGTGATCGGCGCCGCCGCCGAGGCGCTCATCCACGCCGTCGCGGAGCTCCTCGACAACGCCACCCGCTACTCCCCGCCCAGCACCCAGGTCTTCGTCACCCTGCTGCCCGTGCACAACGGCGCCGTCGTCGAGATCGACGACGCCGGCGTCGGCATGCCCGAACAGGCCGTCGAGAAGGCCGCCGCCGCCCTCGCCGGAGGCGGCGGGCTGGAGGTGTCCCGGCTCGGCGAGGTGCCGCAGCTGGGCCTCGCCGCGGTCGGCCGACTCGCCGAGCAGTACGGCTTCCGGGTCACGCTCAGCTCCGCCCCCTCGCCGTACGGCGGCGTGCGGGTCGTCGTGCTGCTGCCCGGCGCCCTGCTCACCGACCCGCTGCCCGAGATGGGCGGCCCGGGCGCCCCGGCCCCGTACGCCGCGGCCCGGCCGTCCGCGGACCGTCCGCGCGCCCACCGGCCGCTCCCCGACGACACGTCCGCCGACCGCGCCCGCACCCGGCCCGACACCGTGGCCGCGGGCACCGCGGCAGCCGCGGCGGCCGACGCGGACGAGGCCGCCACCACCGCACCGGACGGCCCCCTGCCGCGCCGGTCCAACCGCCGGCACGCCGCCCCCGCGGCCGCCCGGCCGGACACCGTACCCGCCGCCGTCCCCGAACCGCCGCGCTCGGCGCGGGAGGCACAGGCGTTCATGGCGCTCTTCCAGGCCGGCACCGCGAGCGGACGGTCGGCCACCCTGCACCACCAGCCCCCCGGCTCCCCGGCCGAGCCCCCCACCGGGCCGGCCGGCACGCTCCCCGCCTCCCCCCAACAGCCCCTGCGGGCAGGAGACTCCTATGACCACCAGCAACCCTGACCTCGGCTGGCTCCTCACGGACATCGCCACCGTGCCCGAGGTGCAGCACGCCGTCGTGGTGTCCAACGACGGCCTGGAGATCGGCCGCAGCTCCGACATCGGCCGCGACGACGCCGAACGGCTCGCCGCGGCCTGCTCCGGCCTGCAGTCGCTCGCCCGCGGCGTGGCCCAGGGCTTCGGCGGGCGCACCAGCGCCACCCGGCAGATCGTCGTCGAGTACGGCGGCGGCTACCTGTTCATCGTCGCCGCCGGTGCCGGCACCCACCTCGCCGTCGTCACCGGCGAGGCCGTCGACGCGGGCCTCGTCGCCTACCAGATGCAGGTGCTGGTCGAGCGGATCGGCGCCCACCTGACGAGTCCGCCCCGGGTCGAGCAGCCGGCCGGGGACGCGCGATGAGCGGCCCCGTCCGGCCGTACGTCATCACCGGCGGACGGAGCCGGCCCAGCCGCAACGTGCTCGCCCTGGAGAGCCTGGTCTCCGCCGTGCCCGGTGCCGACACCTCCGGCGCCGAGCTCAACCGGGAACACCGGCGCATCCTCGCGCTCTGCGGGAGCCTGCTCGCCGTCGCCGAGATCTCCGCCCACCTGCACCTGCCGCTCAGCGTCGTGAAGGTGCTGGTCGGCGACCTCTGGGACCTCGGCGCCGTCCACGTCCTGCCCCCGGCGACCGCCGTCCACCGGTCGCCGGACGTCCCGCGGGCCGAGCGCCTGCCCACCGCGCTCCTGGAGGAGGTGCTCGTTGGCCTCCGCCAGCTCCGCTGAGCCTTCGTACCTGCCCGCCACCGTGCAGAGTGCCGTCAAGGTGCTCGTCACCGGCCCGTTCGGGGTCGGCAAGACCACCCTCGTCGGCTCGCTCAGCGAGATCACCCCGCTGCGCACCGAGGAGACCATGACGACGGCCGGCGCCGGCATCGACGACCTCACCGGCCGCGAGGGCAAGACCACCACCACCGTCGCCCTCGACTTCGGCCGGATCACCCTCAACCCGCGGCTCGCGCTCTACCTCTTCGGCACCCCGGGGCAGCAGCGGTTCTGGCCGCTGTGGGAGGACCTGTCCCGCGGGGCGCTCGGTGCCCTCGCCATCGTCGACAGCCGGCGGATCGGCGAGAGCTTCGACGTGCTCGGGCAGTTGGAGGAACAGGGCATCCCGTTCGCGGTGGTCGTCAACCTCTTCCCCGACTCCCCCCAGCACCCCGAGGACGAGCTGCGCACCGCGCTCGACCTGCTGCCCGACGTGCCGATCCTGCACTGCGACGTCCGCGACCGGCAGGCCGCGTACGACGTGCTGATCGACTTCGTCGCCCACCTGCACTCCACGTCCGTCCTGGAGCTCCAGACATGACCACGCCCCTGCCCGACGCCGGTCCGACCCCGCCGCCCGGCTGCCCGATGCACCGGGGCGCGGCGGCGCCGCTCTTCGGACCCGCCGTCGCCGACGACCCGCACGGGCTGTACGCCCGGCTCCGCGCGGAGCACGGGCCGGTCGCCCCGATCGAACTCGAACCCGGCGTCGAGGCCTGGCTCGTGCTCGGCTACCCGGAACTGCTCGAACTCACCCGCAACGAGCAGCTGTTCTCCAAGGACTCGCGGCGCTGGCGGGTGCCGAAGGAGGGCCGGCTCGCCGCCGACTCCCGGCTGCTGCCGATGACCTCCTGGCGGCCCACCCTGCTCAACCTGGACGGCGCCGAGCACCAGCGGCTGCGCGCCGCCGTGGCGGACACCCTGGCCCGGATCGACCACCGGCAGCTGCGCGCCACCACGGAGGCCGCCGCCAACGCGCTGATCGACAGCTGGGGGCCGGACGGCACCGCCGACCTCATCGCGCAGTACGCGCGGCGGCTGCCGCTGCTCGTCTTCACCCAGCTGCTCGGCCTGCCCGCCGAGGCCGGGCCCCATCTCATCGAGCTGATCAGCCACTTCGTCGACAGCAGCGAGAAGTCCGTCCGGGCGAACGCGGAGTTCCAGGCGATCCTGGTCGACCTCGTGCGCCGCCGCCGGGAGGAGCCCGGCGCCGACCTGACCTCCTGGCTGCTCGCGCACGACGCGGGTCTGAGCGACGAGGAGGCGGTGCACCACCTCGTGGTGATCCTCGTCGCCGGCAACGAGACCACCATCAACTGGACGGGCAACACGCTGCGGCTGCTGCTGACCGACCGCCGCTTCCGCAACACCCTGGCGGGCGGCCGGCTCAGCGTCTCCGACGCGCTCGACGAGGTGCTGTGGCGCGACCCGCCCACGCAGAACTTCCCCGGCCGGTGGGCGACGGGCGACACCGTGCTCGGCGGCCAGTACATCAGCGCCGGCGACATGCTGGTGCTCGGCCTGGCCGGCGCCAACGCCGACCCCGCCGTGCACGGGCCGGACGGCATCGGCGGCAACCGCGCGCACCTCGCGTGGGGTGCCGGGCGGCACGTCTGCCCGGCCCAGCACCCGGCCCGGCTGATCGTCGAGACGGCGGTCGAGACCCTGCTGCACCGCCTGCCCGACCTCCAGCTCGCCGTACCGGCACCCGAGCTGGCGTGGCGCCCCTCCCCGTGGTCGCGCGCCCTGGTCGATCTGCCGGTGCTGTACAGCGCGTTCACCCCGCCCCGCCCCACCGCCCCGCACGAAAGGCCGACATGGACACCGCCGCCCGTCCCGCCCCCGTCATCCTCGACCCCTTCGGCCGCGACCAGCACGGGGAGAACGCGCGGCTCCGCGAGGCCGGCCCTGCGGTCCTGGTGGAACTCCCTGGCGGGGTGGTGGTCTGGGCGATAACCCACCACGACACCCTGCAGGAGCTGCTGGCCGACCCGCGGGTCGGCAAGAACCCGCAGCTCTGGGAGACGTTCCGGGAGGGCCGGCTGCCCAAGGGCTGGCCGCTGGTCAACTTCGTGACGGTGCCCGGCATGATCACGGTCGACGGCGCCGACCACCGGCGGCTGCGCGCCCTCGTCACCCAGGCGTTCACCCCGCGCCGGATCGCCGAGCTCGCCCCCGCCATCCAGGCCCGCACCACCCGCCTCCTCGACGGACTCGCCCTGCTGGAGGGCGACTTCGACCTGCGCGAGCACTTCGCGTACCCGCTGCCGATGCAGGTCATCGGCGAGCTCCTCGGCCTGGAGGCCGCCCAGCAGGACGAGCTGCACGCGCTCTCCGACACGCTCGTCAGCAGCTCGGCCACCCCGGAGGCCGCGGTCGCCGCGCAGCAGGGGCTGTTCGCCCTGCTCGGCTCGGTGATCGCCGCGAAGCGGGAGCGTCCCGGTGACGACCTCACCACCGACCTCATCGCCGCCCGCGAGGCCGACGACCGGCTCACCGAACAGGAACTCGTCGGCACGCTGCTGCTGATGCTCGTCGCCGGCCACGAAACCACGCTCAACCTGATCACCAACGCGGTGCGCGCGCTGCTCGCCCACCCGGAACAGCTGGAGCTCGTCCGGAACGGGCAGGTGACCTGGTCGGCGGTGGTCGAGGAGACCCTGCGGTACGACTCGCCCGTCGGTCAGTTCCCGCTGCGCTACGCCGTCGAGGACATCGCGGTCGGCGACGTGGTGATCCGCCGCGGCGAGGCGCTGCTCGCCTCGTACGCCTCCGCCGGCCGGGACACCGGCCACTTCGCGGACGCGGACCGCTTCGACGTCACCCGGCACGCGGGCCGCCACCTGTCGTTCGGCCACGGCCCGCACTTCTGCCTCGGCGCGGGACTCGCCCGGATGGAGGCGGAGACCGCACTGAGCGGCCTGTTCGGCCGCTACCCGACCCTGGCCGCCGCGGACGGGCCCGCCCCGGAGCCGATCGCCTCGTTCGTCTCCAACAGCGTGCGGACGCTGCCGGTACGGATCGCCTGACCGCCCGGCCGCGGCCCGGCGGCGCGTTCGGCCGCCGGGCCGGGCCGCCGGGTCAGGCCGGGGTGATCCGGCCGTGCACCAGCCGGACGAGCGCCGCGTGCACGTCGTCCGCGGTGCGTTCCGGCTGGAAGGCCAGCCAGTCGAGGGCGACCACGAGCACCATGCCGAACAGCGCGGACGCGGTGAGCTGGGTGTCCAGGTCCGCGGAGAGCTGCCCGGCCCGGACGGCCTCGTCGAGCACCTCCGCGACCACCGCGACCGCGCCGTCCCGCATCAGCCGCAGCGAGTCGTGCCAGGTGCGGTTGGTGCGCCACGTCTCGGCGACGAAGAGCTGCGCGAACGCCGGGTAGGCGGCGATGAAGTCGAGGCCGGCCCGCATCATCGCGTCGACGCCCTCGATCGGCGGCCGGCCCTCGGCGGCCTTCCGCAGCGAGTCGGTGAGCAGCCCGGTGCCGTGCCGCAGCAGGCCCTCGAACAGCTCGGTCTTGCTGGCGAAGTTGTAGTAGACCGTGCCCTTGGCGACCTGCGCGCGTTCGGCGATCTCGTCCACGGTGGTGGCCGAGAAGCCCTGTTCGGCGATGAGGGTGACGGCGGCCTCGTACAGCTTCTGCCGGGTCGCGCTGCGGCGATCGCTCATGGGTGCTTCCGGGTGGGTGGGGGGATCGGGCCGGGCGGGCGGATCGTACCGCGCACCCGCCGCGGCCCGGCGGACCGCAGCGGCGGGCGGGCCGTCAGAGCGACAGCTCGGGGTGCAGGCGGGAGACCGTCCAGACCTGCCGGCCACGGGCGGTCAGCACGGTGAGGGCCAGCGCCCCCGCCCAGAACGCCAGCAGGACGAGACTGCCGGTGCGGACCACCGTGAGGTCGCCGCCGCTGATCAGCCGCCGCAGCCCGGCGACGACGTACGTCATCGGCAGGTACGGGTGGATCGCGTTGAAGAAGCCCGGGCTGGACTCCACCGGGTAGGTGCCGCCCGCCGAGGTGAGCTGCAGCATCAGCAGGGCCAGCGCGAGCAGCCGGCCCGCCGGGCCGAACCGGGCGTTGATCCACTGCATGACGGCGGTGAAGGCGAGCACGGTGAGCGCCAGGTAGGCCGCCACCCCGGCGGGGCGGGCCGTCTCCAGGCCGAGGCCGAAGTGCAGCACCGCGAGCAGGGCGGCGGCCTGCCCGAGCCCGAGTCCCGCCGCGGGCAGCCAGCCGGCGAACGCCACCCGCCAGGCGGGGCCGTTGGCGGCCAGGCCGCGCGGCGAGAGCGGCCGCAGCAGCATGTACGTGACCATGGCGCCGACCCACAGGGCGAGCGGGACGAAGTACGGGGCGAAGCCGGTGCCGTAGTCGGGGGCCTTGTTGAGCTCCTGACGGGCGAGGGCGACGGGGTCGCTCATGGCGGCGGCCCGGGCGGCCCGCTGGCCGTCGGTGTAGTCGGGGATCGCGTCCGTGCCGTCGCGCAGTCCCGCGGCGAGGCGGTCGGCGCCGCCGGCGAGTTCGCCGAGCCCGTCGTCGAGGCCGGCCGCGCCGGTGGCGAGGCGTCCGGCGGCGGAGTCGAGGGTGCCGGCGCCGTCGGAGAGCCGGTGGAGACCGCCGGTGAGGCTGCGGGCGCCGGTGTCGAGCCGGCCGAGGCCGGTGTCGAGGGTGCGCACGCCGGTGAGGGCCTGCGCGGTGCCCTGCCGGAGCCGGTCGGCGCCGTCGGCGACCTGGTGGGCGCCGTCGTCGAGCCGGTGGACCGCGGCGACCCGGGCGTCGAACTCGGCCGCGAGGTCGAGGCCGGCGAGCTGCCGGGCGAGCTTCTCGACGGTGGCGGCGTCGGCGGCCAGGCCGTCGAGCGCGGGTGCCACCTGCCGGACGAGGGCGTCGGCGCGTTCGGCGGTGGCGACGAGCCGGTGCCCCAGGTCGGAGAGGGCGGCCGCCGACCGGCAGTCGACGGCGCTGCCGCCCGGGGCCGGGGCCCCGCCGGGGCAGGCCCGCTCGTACGCGGTGTCGATCCGGGCGGAGAGGGCGCGGGCGTCGGCGAGGACGGCCGCGGACCGGCCCGGCAGGTCCTTCAGGCCGAGGGAGACCTCGTGGGCGGCGTCCGCGGTGGCCCGGGCGGCCACGCGGATCTGCTCGGGGTAGGCGTGCAGCAGCGGCGAGAGCTGACGGGCCGGCGGGTCGATCCGGTCGGTCAGCTGCCGGGTGCCGTCGGCGACCTGCCGGGCGCCGGTGGAGAGCCGGGCGAGGTTCTCGTCGATGCGGGTGATGCCGTCGGCGAGGTCGCCGCTGCCCTCCTTGGCGCGGTCGAGCCCGGCGGAGAGTTCGGCGGCGCCGGTGGCCGCCCGCTGCGTGCCGGTGGCGAGCTGCCCGGCGCCGGCCTTGGCGCGGGCGCTGCCGTCGGCGAGGGCGGCGGCACCGTCCTTGGCACGGGCGGCCCCGGCGTCGAGCCGGCCGGCGCCGTCGGCGGCCTCCCGGGTGCGGTCGTGGAGGTCGGAGAAGCCGAGGAAGATGCGGTCGTAGAAGGCGGCGGACGCCTTGGCGGAGGCGGCGGCCCGCACCTCGGCGAAGACGGTGCGGGAGATGGAGCCGACGATGTAGTTGTTGGAGTCGTTGGTGCGCACCTGCAGGGTGCCGTGCCGGGGGCTGTCGCCGTCGCTGCCGGCGATGGCGGCGCTGAAGTCGGCGGGCACGGTGAGCGTGAGGTAGTACCGGCCGGTGGCGAGGCCCTTCGCGGCGTCGTCCGCGGTGGTCTCCTGCCAGCCGAACGTGTGGCTCTGCTTCAGCTTCGCGGCGAGTTCGTGCCCGGCGTCGACCCTGGTGCCCTGCGCGGTGACGGCGCGGTCCTCGACGACGAGGGCGACGGGCAGCCGGTCGAGACGGCCGTACGGATCCCAGAACGACCAGAGGTAGAGCGCGCCGTAGAGCAGCGGCAGCAGGAGGAGGGCGGCCATCGCGGCGCGCGGCAGCCTGCCGCGGGCGAAGCGGCCGAGCTCCAGCCGGGCCAGGTCAAGCGTGCGCATCGGTGGTCTCCTCGTCGGACGCCGCGGGCTCGTCGGACCGGTCGCCGGCCGGGTCGCCGGCGGTGGCGGTGGCGGTGGCGGTGGCAGCAGGACGTTCGGGCGCGGCTGTGGGCGCGGTGTGCACGGTCAGGTCGGCCCGTTCGGCGGCGTGCGCGGTGTCGGTGGTGGCGACGACCACCGTGGTGCCGGTGTCGGCGACGGCGCGCAGGAGGTGCCAGGCGGCGTCGCGGTCGGCGCCGTGCAGGCGGTCGTCGACGTCGTCGGTGCAGATCAGGCGGGGTTCGCCGAGCAGGGCGAGGGCAAGGCCCAGGCGGAGCCGGTCGAGGGCGTCCAGCTCCCCCGCGGGGGTGCGGAGGCCCTGCGGGAGCCGGTCGGCGGGCAGCCCGGCGGCGGCGAGGGCGCGGGTCGTGCGGTCGGCCGTGGCGCGGCGGGAGGGCCGGGCGAAGGAGCGGCCGTGCAGGTGGATCCGTTCGCGCAGGTGGGCGCCGACGTCGAGCACGGGGTCGGGGTCGTTGACGCCGGGCACCGGTCCGAGGGCGGCGATCCGGCGGACGGCGGCGGCCCGGCCGGGCAGGGCGAGGCCGTCGATCTCGGCGTGGCCGCTGCTGGGGCGCATTCTTCCGGCGAGGGTGAGCAGGAGCGAGGTGCGGCCGGATCCGGCGGGCCCGGCGACGGCGACGAGCGCGCCCGGGGCGGCCTCGAAGCCGATGTCGCGGTAGACGGGGCCGCGTGGGCCGCGCAGTGACAGTGCGTCGGCGCGGACCGCGGCTCCCGCGGTGCGTTCCCCCATGACGTCCCCCCATTTTTAGACTGACTGGTCAGTCTAAAGAGTAGGGCGGGAACGCGGCGCGGCCCGGCCGAACCGGCCGGGCCGCGCTGTGAGATGGGTTACGCCGGGTGCGCCTGACCCCGCATCAGCGCGTTCGCCTCCCCGTACGTCAGCGAGGTCGCCAGCCCCGTGTACCCGCCGGTGCGGTAGAGCTCGCCCGCCGCCTCGCGGAGCGTGCCGTACGCGGCCAGCGCCGCCGCCGGGCCGAACGAGATCCGGGCCGCCCCGGCGGCGGCCAGCTCCGCCACGGACGGCGCGCCGGGCCCGGCCATCACGTTGAGCGGCGCCGGGATCGCGGCGGCGAGCGCCGCGACGGTCGCGATGTCGCGGACCCCGGGGACGAAGACGCCGTCGGCCCCCGCCGCCAGGTACTCCTTCGCCCGGCGGACGGCCTCGTCGAACCGCTCCTCCGGCGCGCCCAGGCCCAGCAGGTACCCGTCGGTGCGCGCGTTGACGTAGAGCGCCGTACCGGCCGCGTCGGCGGCGGCGCGCGCCGCGGCGATCCGCTCGGCGTGCTCGGCCGCACCGCGGGTGCCGTCCTCCAGGTTGACGCCCACCGCGCCGGCCGCGAGCACGGCCGCGACCGTCCGCCCGACCTCGGCGGCGCTCCCGCCGTACCCGCTCTCGATGTCCGCGGTGACCGGCACCGCGACCGACCGCGCGACCCGGGCGACCAGGGCCACCGCGGCGTCCCGGTCGAGCCCCTCGCCGTCGGGCACTCCGAGCGTCCAGGAGGCGGAGGCGCTGGCGGTGGCCACCGCCGGGGCGCCGGCCTCCACCACCAGGCGGGCGCCGAACGCGTCCCACACGTTCGCGAGCACCAGCGGGGTGCCGGGGCGGTGGAGGTCGTGGAACCGGCGGGCGAGATCCTGCTGCGTCGTCATGAGTACCAGCCTGTCGAAGGGCGGACCGCCGGACCGGCGGTTTGCGGACATGGACGGAAGGCGGCCTCAGCCCTGCTTGGGGGCCGGGCTGAGGCGGGTGGCGATGGCGATGCGGTTCCACGAGTTGATCGCGATGATCAGGGCGATCAGCTGGGCGAGCTCCTGCTGCGCGAAGTGCTTGGCGGCCTCGTCGTAGACGGCGTCCGGCACGTGCCCCCGGGTGACGAGCGTGACGGCCTCGGTGAGGGCGAGGGCGGCCCGCTCACGGGCGGTGTACCAGGGGGCCTCCCGCCAGGCCGGGAGGGTGGCGATGCGGTGCTCCTGCTCGCCGATCCTGCGCGCGTCGGTGACGTGCATGTCGAGGCAGAAGGCGCAGCCGTTGAGCGCCGAGGCGTGGATGCGGACGAGCTCGGCCAGGATCGGGTCGATGCCGGCCCGGGCCGCGCGGTCGAGGTCGACCATGCCGCGGTAGAACTCGGCGGCCTGCTCGGGCATCGAGAGGCGCTGGACGGGAGCGGGGACGTAGGCGGTGTCGTTCGTCGTCATGCCATCACCCTAGGAACGAAGTGGCCCCTCCCTGTGGTTCATTGGGCGCATGGATTCCTGGGCCACTTTCGGCGGCGACCTGCACCTCGACCTGACCGCGGGCCGCACCCGCGGCCTCGGCCTGCGGGCGGCACTGGAGGACGCGCTGCGCGAGGCCGTCCGCACCGGCCGGCTGGCCCGGGGCACCCGGCTGCCGTCCTCGCGGGAGCTCTCCCGTGATCTCGGCATCGCCCGCAACACCGTCGCCGAGGCGTACGCCCAGCTCGTCGCCGAGGGCTGGCTGGCCTCCCGCCAGGGCTCCGGCACGGTCGTGGCCGACCGCGGCACACCGTCCGACCCGGCGCCCCGGACGGTCGCGCCGCGCAGCCCCGCCGGCCGCCACGACCTCCTGCCGGGGCGGCCGGACCTCTCGCGGTTCCCGCGGTCCGCCTGGCTGGCCGCCGCCCGCCGGGCGCTGGCCTCCGCGCCGCACGAGGCGTTCGGCTACACCGACCCGCGCGGCCGGATCGAACTGCGCCGGGCCCTCGCCGACTACCTGGCCCGGGTCCGCGGCGTGCGGACCGACCCGGACCGGCTGGTGGTCTGCTCGGGGTACACGCAGGGCCTCGGCCTGCTGTGCGAGGTGCTGCGGGCGCAGGGGCACGGCAGCGTCGCGGTCGAGGAGTACGGGCTGCCGCTGCAGCAGGCGGTGATCGACGCCAAGGGCCTCGCCGTGGTCCCGCTGCCCCTGGACGGCGCCGGGGCCCGCACCGACCTGCTGCCCGGCACGGGCGCGGCGGCGGCCGTGCTGACGCCCGCGCACCAGTTCCCGACCGGGGTGGCGCTGCGGGCGGACCGCCGGGCGGCGGCGGTCGCCTGGGCCCGGGGGAGCGGCGGCCTGGTCGTCGAGGACGACTACGACGGCGAGTTCCGCTACGACCGGCAGCCCGTCGGGGCGCTGCAGGCCCTCGACCCCGAGCGGGTCGTCTACGCGGGCACCGCCAGCAAGAGCCTCGCCCCGGGGCTGCGGCTGGGCTGGCTGGCGCTGCCGGGATCCCTGGTCGGCCCGGTGGTCCGGCAGAAGGAGCTCGCCGACGGGCAGCACGCGGTGATCGACCAGCTCACGCTGGCCGAGCTGATCACGTCCGGGGCGTACGACCGGCACGTGCGGCGGAGCCGGCTGGTGTACCGGCGCCGCCGGGACCGCCTGGTGGCGGTGCTCTCCGAGAGGGCGCCCGAGGTGCGGGTCACCGGCATCTCGGCGGGGCTGCACGCGGTGCTGGAGCTGCCGCCCGGCTCCCTCGACGAGGAGGAGCTGGTGCGGCAGGCCGCGTGGCTCGGGCTGTCCCTGAACTCCGTGGGCTGGTGCCGCGCACCGGCGGCGGGCCCGGAGCCGGAGCGCCCGGCGTCCCTGGTGATCGGGTACGCCACCCCGCCGGACCACGGCTTCGAGGCCGCGCTGGACGCCCTGTGCACGCTCGTCCGGCTGTGAGGCCGGGCGGGCCGGGCATGTGCCCGGGCGGGCCCGGGCGGTCCCGGGCAGCAAAGGTGGTCGGCCGGTCAGCCGTTCTTCCGGGCTCCGATCTCGAAGAGGAGGATCACGAAGCCCGCGAAGACGTGGGTGGCGACCATGTAGATCGCGGCCCGGATCCAGACCCGGCGGTCGGTGCGCCGGCCGGCGTCGGTGGTGGTGGCGGTGGGCTGGGCCATGTCCGTCTCTCCTGGTGTGTCGGGTCGGATGCGGGGCGTCGGGTCAGATGCGGGGGGTGTCGCCGAGGCAGAGCGCGCCGCCGGGGCTCTGCAGCAGCGTGTGCAGGAAGAGCAGCTCGACCCCGCCGGGCGGTTCGGCGGCGATGCAGTGCGGGGTGAGCGAGTCGAAGTGCGCGGAGTCGCCCGCGTCGAGCAGGTGGACGCGGTCGCCGAGGGTGAGCCGCAGCCGTCCGTCCAGCACGTACAGCCACTCCTCGCCGGGGTGCACCCGGACGACGGCGTCCTGCACCGCGGGCGGCACCTGCACCCGCAGGGCCTGCAGGGCCCGGCCCTGCGCCCCGGCGCGCCGGTATCCCCAGCCGCCGGCGACCCCGGGCTCGATCGCGCCGCCGCGCACCACCGGGTCGGGTTCGCCGGGCTGTTCGCCGAGCAGCCCGGCGACGGTGGTGCCGTACGCACGGGCGAGGCCGAGCAGCACGGGCAGTGACGGCTGCCGCGCCCCGGTCTCCAGGCGGGACAGATACGCTGGGGAGAGGCCCACCCGGGCCGCCGCGCCCTCCAGCGTGAGCCGCCCGGCGAGCCGGTGCTCCCGCAGTCTCGCGGGGAGGCCCGCGACCTCCTGGTCGTCCGTCATGCGACCAGTGCACACCCGCCTCTGCCCGAGGGGCAAGCTCCTTGCCTCAGAGGCAAGGAGTCACGGCCGCGGGATGTTGCGCAGGTTGCTGCGGGCGAGGTCGATCATGCGGCCCACGCCCCCGGAGAGCACGGTGCGGCCGGCGGCGAGGGCGAAGCCCTTGAGCTGGGCGGCGGTGATGTGCGGCGGGACGGAGAGCGCGTTCGGGTCGGTGACGACGTCGATCAGCGCCGGCCCGGGCCGTTCCAGCGCCTCGGCGAGCACCTCGCGGACCCGGGCGGGGTCGGTGACCCGTTTGGCGGGGATGCCCGCGGCGCGGGCGATCGCGGCGTAGTCGACGTCGCCGTTGTCGGTCCCCCACTCGGGGTAGCCGCTGACGAGCATCTCCAGCTTGATCATGCCGAGGGCGCCGTTGTTGAAGACCACGGTCTTGACCGGCAGCCGGTGCTTGGCCACGGTCAGCAGCTCGCCGAGCAGCATGCCGAGTCCGCCGTCACCCGACATGGAGACGACCTGCCGTCCGGGGAAGGCCAGTTGGGCGCCGATGGCGTGCGGCAGCGCGTTCGCCATCGAGCCGTGCAGGAACGAGCCGATCACCCGGCGGCGCCCGTTGGGCGTGAGGTAGCGGGCCGCCCACACGTTGCACATGCCGGTGTCGACGGTGAACACCGCGTCGTCGGCGGCGACGTCGTCGAGCACCGCGGCGACGTACTCGGGGTGGATCGGCGTGTGCTTCTCGATGTCCCGGGTGTACGCGCCGACGACGGTCTCCAGTGCGCGGGCGTGCCGGGCCAGCATGCCGTCCAGGAACGACCGCTCCGTGCGCCTGGTGAGCAGCGGCAGCACCGCCCGCAGCGTGGCGGAGACGTCGCCGTGCACGGCGAGTTCGAGCGGCACGCGCCGCCCGAGCCGGGTGGCGTCGTGGTCGACCTGCACGACGCGGCGGGTCGGCAGGAACGAGTCGTACGGGAAGTCCGTACCCAGCATCAGCACCAACTCGGCCTCGTGCAGTGCCTCGTGGCAAGCGCCGTAGCCGAGCAGCCCGCTCATCCCGACGTCGTACGGGTTGTCGTACTGGATGTGCTCCTTGCCCCGCAGCGAGTGCCCGACCGGGGCCTGCAGGGTGTCGGCGAGCCGCATGACCTCCTCGTGCGCGCCGCGCACCCCCGCGCCGCAGAACAGCGCGACGGTGGAGGCGGATTCGAGTGCCTCGGCGAGCGCCTGCACCTGGCTCCAGGGCGGTGCGGCGACGGCCTGCTCGGTGAGGAACCGGCCGGTGCCGGTCGGCCCCGCGGCGGGCAGCGCGGCGATGTCGCCGGGGAGGACCAGCACCGCCACCCCGGGCGACCCCAGCGCGTGCTGCACGGCGGTGCGCAGCAGCCGGGGCAGCTGGGCGGGGCTGGAGACCATCTCGCAGAAGCCGCTGCAGTCGGTGAACACCCGCTCGGGGTGGGTCTCCTGGAAGAACCCGGAGCCGATCTGCGCGGACGGGATGTGCGAGGCGAGCGCGAGCACGGGCACCCCGCTGCGCTGCGCGTCGTACAGGCCCTGGATCAGGTGGGTGTTGCCGGGGCCGCAGGAGCCGGCGCACACCGCGAGACGGCCGGTGAGCTCGGCCTCCGCGGCCGCCGCGAACGCGCCCGCCTCCTCGTTGCGGACGTGCACCCAGGAGATGCCCTCGGCCCGGCGGATCGCGTCGACCACCGGGTTGAGGCTGTCGCCGACCACGCCGTAGACCCGCTCCACCCCGGCCTGCCGGAGCACCTCCACCATCTGCTCGGCCACACTGCCCACGGGCCACCGCCTTCCGTGTCGGGTCACACCTCACGGCCACCCTGCGGGACGGCCCCGCGGCGGGCCTCCCGACGGCGGCGAACGAGTGGCGTCACCCCGCAGGCCTCACCCCGCAGGTGTCACCCGACAGGTGTCACTCGGCTGCCAGGTGCTCCACGGGCGCGGTGTGCACCCCGGCCTGCGCGTGCCGGCGGGCGGGCTCGCGGCCGGGCGGCTGCACGCACCGCTCGGACGGCACCTCGGCGACCGTGGTGGGCCGGCGGACGGGCGCACCGGCCTCGACGTCCAGCACCTCGCCGTCGTGCAGCACCTGCAGGCTGCTCCCGCGCTTCAGGGTGTAGCTGGTGGTGGCGTGCGTGATCTCGACCCGCAGCAGGCTGTCGCGGACGGTCAGCGCGAACGACAGGCGGCGCAGCCCGGAGGGCAGTCTCGGCCGGAAGGAGAGCCGGCCGCCGCGGTCGCGGAGCCCGCCGAATCCGGCGACCAGGGCGATGCAGGCGCCCGCGAGGGAGGCCATGTGGAGGCCGTCGCGGGTGTTGCCGCCGAGGTCGTGCAGGTCCATGAGGGCGGCTTCGGCGGTGTAGTCGTAGGCGAGGTCGAGCTGGCCGACCTCGGCGGCGATGACGGCCTGGGTGCACGCGGAGAGCGAGGAGTCGCGGACGGTGAGGCGCTCGTAGTACGCGAAGTTGCGGGCCTTCTGCTCGGCCGTGAACGCGTCGCCGCGCACCTGCATGGCGAGCACCAGGTCGGCCTGCTTGACGACCTGTTTGCGGTAGAGGTCGAAGTACGGGTAGTGCAGCAGCAGCGGGTAGTTCTCGCCCGGCGTGCTGTCGAAGTCCCACAGCTGGTGGTCGGTGAAGCCGTCGGCCTGCGGGTGCACGCCGAGGTTCTCGTCGTACGGGACGAACATCGCGGAGGCGGCGTCGCGCCAGGCGGCGGCCTCCTCGGTGTCGACGCCGAGCGCGGAGGCCTCCAGCGGGTGCCGGGTGGCGGCCTCGGCGGCGGCCCGGAGGTTCGTCTGGGCCATCAGGTTGGTGTAGACGTTGTTGTCGGCGACGGCGCTGTACTCGTCGGGGCCGGTCACCCCTTCGATGCGGAAGCGGCCGACGGCGTCGTGGTGGCCGAGCGAGCGCCACATCCGGGCGGTCTCCACGAGCAGTTCGAGGCCGTAGGAGCGCTCGAAATCCTGGTCGCCGGTGGCCTGTACGTAGCGGACCACGGCGGCGGCGATGTCGGCGCCGATGTGGAAGGCCGCGGTGCCCGCCGGCCAGTAGCCGGAGCACTCCTCGCCGCGGATGGTGCGCCAGGGGAACACCGCACCGGCCAGGCCGAGCTGGGTGGCCCGTTCGCGGGCCATCGGCAGCGTGGTGTGCCGCCAGCGCAGCGCCTGGTCGACGGCGGACGGCAGGCAGTAGGTGAGCACCGGCAGCACGAAGGTCTCGGTGTCCCAGAAGCTGTGGCCGTCGTAGCCGGGTCCGGTCAGGCCCTTCGCCGGGATGGCGCGCTCCTCGCTGCGGGCTCCGGCCTGCAGGACGTGGAACAGCGCGAACCGTACGGCCTGCTGGAGTTCGACGTCGCCCTCGACCTGGATGTCGCTGCCGGCCCAGAAGTCCGACAGGTAGGTCTTCTGCTCCGCGACCAGGCCGTCCCACCCGGTGTAGCGGGCCGCGGTGAGCGCCGCCTCCACCTGGTCGCGGACGGCGGGCAGCGAGCGGGTGGCCGACCAGCCGTACGCCATGAACTTCACCAGGCGCAGCTTCTCGCCCGGGCGGAGCACGGTGGTGACGCTGATCCGGCACTGCTGCTCGGACGCCTCGGCGGTGGCCTCGAAGCGGTCCGGGCCCTCGATGAGGTGGTCCATGCCGGCGGCGACCCGCAGGCCGCTGTAGCGGGTGCGGTGCACGAGAACGGCTTTGGTGCCGGAGGCCTCGTGCGACTCGGGCATCAGCGGCGCCTCCAGGACGGCGGCCGCCCGGGGGTCGCGCTCGCCGTCGGGGAGTTGCTCGTTGGCGACGAGTTCGGACTGCACCACGATGCGGACGGGCCCGTCGACCGCCTCGATCGTGTAGTCGATGGCCGCGACGGCGCGCTGGGTGAGGGAGACCAGCCGGGCGGAGGAGATCCGGATGGTCCGGCCCGCCGGGGAGGTCCACTCGGCCTGGCGCCGCAGCAGTCCGTCACGGAAGTCCAGGCTCCGCTGGTGGCTGCGGAGTTCGCCGTAGCGCAGGTCGAGCGGCTCGTCGTCGACCAGCAGCCGGATGATCTTGCCGTTGGTGACGTTGATGACGCTCTGCCCGGACTCCGGGTAGCCGTAGCCGCTCTCCGCGTACGGCAGCGGGCGGAGCTCGAAGACGCCGTTGAGGTAGGTGCCGGGCAGGCCGTGCGGCTCGCCCTCGTCGAGGTTGGCGCGCAGTCCGATGTGGCCGTTGGAGAGGGCGAAGACGGACTCCCCGCGGGCCTGGCCGGCCAGGTCGAGGCCGTGCTCGACGACCCCCCAGGGATCGATGGCGAAGGCGTCCTGGCCGGTCACGGCGCCTCCCCGGCGAGGAGGTCGGCGAGGTCGCGGACGACCGTGTCGGCGCCGTGCGCACGGAGTTCGCCGGCCTGCCCGACCCGGTCGACCCCGACGACGCAGCCGAAGCCGCCGGCCCGCCCGGAGGCGACCCCGGCGAGGGCGTCCTCGAAGACCGCCGCGTGCGCGGGCTCCACGCCGAGCAGGCGGGCGGCCGCGAGGTAGGTGTCGGGCGCGGGCTTGCCGGCCAGTTCCTCCCGGTGCGCGACGACGCCGTCCACGACGACCTCGAACAGTTCGTCGATGCCGGCGGCGCGCAGCACGTCGCGGCAGTTGGCGCTGGAGGAGACGACGGCGCGCGGCAGACCGGCGTCGCGCAGCCGGTGCAGGTAGGCGACCGAGCCGGGGTACGCCCGGACCCCCCGCTCCTTGATCATCGCGAGCACGGTGACGTTCTTGGCGTTGCCCAGGCCGCGCACGGTGCGGGTGCCGGGGGCGTCGTCGTCGGAGCCCTCCGGCAGCCGGATGCCGCGTGACGCGAGGAAGGCGCGGGTGCCGTCCTGCCGCGGCCGGCCGTCCACGTAGGTGTCGTAGTCGGCGGTGGCGTCGAACGGGACGAACGGCGTGCCGTCACGGCCCGCCTCCTCGCGCAGGAAGGAGTCGAACATGTCCTTCCACGCGGCGGCGTGCACGGTCGCGGTCTGCGTCAGCACGCCGTCCAGGTCGAACAGATACGCACGGATGGTGTCCGGAAGCCCCAGCATGGATGTCAGTCTTGCCCGTACCGCCGCGGATAAGCCGCCCATTCGCGGACCGGCGTGTTGGGCACCGGGCGAACGGGCGGCACCCTGCCGCGGGACGTCAGCGGGCAGCAGTGATCATCGCGAAGACCGCGCCCTGCGGGTCGGCGACCAGGGCGATCCGGCCGACCGGGGCGTCGAACGGCGGCGCGAGCACCGTGCCGCCCCTCTTCACCAGCGCGTCGACCGTGCTGTCGGTGTCGTCGGTGGCGAAGCAGACCTGCCAGTGCGAGGGAGTGCCGGGCGGGTCGTCCTCCAGGCCGACGAGCCCGCCGACCGGCCGGCCCGCCACGTGGATGCCGTGGTGACCGGGCATGCCCTCCAGCGGGGCGACCTCGACGCCGAACGCCGCGGCGTAGAACGCCGACGCGGCCGGCACGTCGGAGGTGTGCAGGTCGTTCCAGGTCAGCGCGCCCGGCTCGTTCACCACCTGCGCGCCGATGAACCCGACCGGCTGCCACACGCCGAAGACCGCGCCGGTCGGGTCGGCGGCGACCAGCATCCGGCCGGTGTCGCCGACGTCCATCACCGGCATCAGGGTGGTGCCGCCCGCCGCGCCGATCGCGGCGAGCGAGGCGTCCGCGTCGTCCGAGGCCAGGTACGTGGTCCAGACGGTCGGCGGGGCCGGCTGGCCCTCCGGGGCCATCTTCGGTGCGATACCGGCGACCGGCCTGCCGTTCAGCGTGCACACCGCGTACCCGCCGAACTCGGCCGGGCCGACCTCGCCCTGCCAGCCGAACAGGTCACGGTAGAAGCCGAGGGCGGCCTGCTGGTCGTCGGCCATCAGATCGACCCAGCACGGGGTGCCGGGCGCGTAGCGGGTGGATACCTCGGGCATGGCGCCTCCCAGGAGGTCGGGGCGGATCCCCCGTGCCGTACGGGGGCGATCCCCGTGGCCCACCCTTCCCGCTGCCGCCACGCCCCGCCACCGGAGCCGCCGGGACGGGCCGCACCGGTGCGCAGCCGTAAGGGCGCAGCCGTAGGGGGCAGTCGTCAGGGGTGTGCAGCTGTAAAGGGCGCGCAGCCGTCAGGGGCGGGATCCGCGCACGGCGGCGACGGCGTCGGTGTACTGCCCGGCCGTCAGGTCGTCCTCGGCGATGCCGAGGCCGGCCAGGACCGTCCGTACGACGGCCAGGGCGGCCGGGAGCCCGGCCTCGTCGGCCGCCGCGGTCTCGACCTCCAGGAAGGTGCCGTCGATCTCCGGCACCCGGACGAGGGTGGCGAGCAGGTCGCGGCCGTCCGCGGTGAAGGCGTAGTTCCGGCACCGCTTCTCGAAGGCGAGCCGCTCGACGAAGCCGAGGCCGCGCACGATCCCGTGGGCGGCGCCGGCGTCCTCGACGCGGGTCTCGGCCTCCGGCTTCGAGCCGGACGCCGCGTCCACCCGGGCGCCCTTGTAGGTGAGGACGGTCCGGGTGCCGTCCGGGCCGTGCACGGTGCGGATGCGCAGTTCGCGGTCGGCGTCCATGAGCGAGCCGTCCGGTGCGTCGTAGTAGGTGTCCCGGTAGACCTCGGACCGGCCGGGCCCGTACGCGTCCTCCAGGCGCCGGAGCACGCCCCCGGGGTCGCGGACCACCGCCTTGAGTTCGGCCTCGATCGCCATGGCTGCACCTCCGTCGGACCACCCGCCCGGCAGCGGACGACGAGAGCCCCCGTCGGCGGGTCGACCGCCGGTGGGGGCTCTCGTCGTGCGTGGTGGGCCGCCAGGGGTTCGAACCCTGAACCTACGGATTAAAAGTCCGCAGCTCTGCCAATTGAGCTAGCGGCCCGCCGGAGTGCGAGGACGGTACCGTCCAGCGCTCGCCGGGGCAGATCCTACCCGGTGATCCCCCGCGCACCGCCAGGGGATTGTGCGCCGCGCCGGGCGGCCCGGCGCGGGCGGGCCCCGGTCAGGCGGCGGCCTCCAGGTGGACGGCCCGCACGCGGCGCAGCCAGGCTTCGGCAGGGCGCTCGTCCGGTGCCTCCGGCAGCACGCCCGGGCGGTCGAAACGCTCCTCGGCGGTGGCCAGCAGGGCCGCTGCGTCGGCCGGGCGGGCCGCGTAGCGCTCGCCGAGCGCCCGGACCCGCTCCGGGTCGGCAAGCCGCACCGCGACCTCGCCGGTCTCGTGCAGGGCGAGGCCCTGCTCGACCAGCCGCACGAGGTGGCGGGCGTGCTTGGCGCTGCGCACCCGCGAGACCGGGTCGTCCGGGTCACGGGTGCTCAGCTTGCGGAACTGCTGGGTGGCGTAGCCGAGATAGGAGTTGCGGACGGCCCGCGCACTGAGGAAGGAGCGGCGTACGGCGATCAGCTCGTCGCCGAGCGGGGTGCGGACCTCGTACAGCTCGTCGGGCAGCCAGACGAGTTCGGAGGCCGTCGGATTGCAGCTCAGGGCGAGGCGGCACCACTTGCCGGCCTCGTGGAGGGTGCGGTCGGGCGCGGTGGTGACGTGCGACTCGGACGGCCGGTGCAGGCCGTGGAAGTCGACGGTGGGCGCGGCGAAGAGACCCAGGCGGTCGATGTCGGAGCCCGCGTGCGCGAGCCCGTACGCGGTGGAGCCGACGATGCCGGACAGCAGGACGTGCACGGGTGGTCTCCGTTCGCCGGACGCGCGCACCGGTCCCCGGCCGGGCACTGCGGGTCCGGGCAGTCTGCCGTGCGGGCGGCGCGCCGCGCGAGCGAATTGCCGGGACGTCGGTCCGCCCGGCCGCCCCGGCGCACGCCGATACTGGGCGCATGGCGAGTGGGCTCATGACGGACAGCGCGATCCCGACGGCGAAGCTCCGGGCCTGGTGGGCGCACCGGCAGTGGCTGGACGGCGGGCCGGAGGGCCCGCACGGGGGCGCGTCCGCCGCCGCGGTGCTGGCGGCCACCGGCTGGGCGCGCTCGGTCGGCGGTGCGGCACCGTACCTGGGTCTGTTCGCGCGGGCCGGGCTGCACCGGGCGGAGGTGGACGCCGCCGTGGCCGCCCTGGAGGTGCACGAACTGCCGTCCGCCCGCGGCTGCACCTACCTCCTGCCGGCGTCCGACTTCGCGCTCGGCCTCGCGGCGGGCGCCGGTGCGCCGGAGAGCGAGATCGCATCGGCCGGCCGGCACCTCGGTGTCACCCGCGACGAGATCGAGAAGCTCTGCCTGGCGGTCACGCAGTTGCTGTCCGCGGAGACGCCGTCGGAGCCCACGGCGATCCGGGAGGCGGCCGGCGGCGCCGTCCGCGCGCTGGGCGACGCGGGGCGCAAGCGCGGCGTGTCCAGCACCCTGCCGCTGGCCCTCGGCCTGCTCCAGGCCCGCGGACAGGTGCGCCGGGTGCCGGTCAACGGCCGCCTCGACCAGCAGCGTTACGGCTACGTCCGGTGGGACCAGCCGGTGAAGGGCTCCGCCGCGGAGCTCGCCGAACGCTACCTCGCCTGGGCCGCCCCGGCCTCCGTACGCCACCTGCGGTGGTTCACCGGGTTCACGGCCGCCACCGCGAAGGCCGCGCTCGCCCCGCTCGACCTGGTGACCCTGCCCGGTACCGAACTCCTGCTGCCCGCCGCGCTGGTGGACGAGTTCGAGGCGTTCGCCGCCCCCGCCGACCCCTCGTACGCGCTCGTCGCCGGGATCGACGGCATCCACCTCCTCCACCGCGACCTGCCGCGCCTGCTCGACCCGGTGGACACCGGCCGCACCCTGCCCGGCGGGCGGGCCGGCCGCGGCTTCGGCAGCGAGTCCGACCCGCGGACGCACGTCGTCGTCGACCGCGGACGCATCGTGGGCCTGTGGGAGTACGACACCGAGCGGCGCGAGATCGTGCACCACCTGTACGTGCCGGCGGACGCCGCCCTGCAGGAGGCCGTCGCGCGCACCGAGGAGTTCGTCCGCGAGGAGCTCGGCGACGCCCGCGGCTTCGGCCTCGACTCGCCGAAGAGCCGCGCCCCGAAGATCGCCGCGATCCGGGCCGCGGCCGGCACGCCCTGACACCGCCTGACCGTCCGCCCTGAGACCGCCCCTGCCGGAGCGCGGGACGCCGCCTGACCGTCCGCCCTGGCACCGCCTGCCGGAGCGTGGGGCGGTGTCCTCCGCAGGCGTACCGATCGGCTACCGTCGGGCCCATGGACGACGTACTCGTGATCACCGGCGCGAGCCGCGGCATCGGCGCCGCCACCGCCGCCCTCGCCGGCGCCCGCGGATACCGGGTCTGCGTCAACTACCGCACCGACGAGGCCGCGGCGGCCGGGGTCGTGGCCGGCATCAGGGAGGCCGGCGGCACCGCGATCGCCGTCCGCGCGGACGTCAGCCGCAGCACGGAGGCCGCCCGGCTGTTCCGCACCGTCGACGCCGAACTCGGCCCGCTCACCGGGCTCGTGAACAACGCCGGCACCCTGGAACAGCAGTCCCGCCTGGACGGCCTCGACGAGGACCGGCTGACCCGGATCTGGGCCGCCAACATCACCGGCCCGTTCCTGTGCGCGGGCGAGGCCGTCCGCCGCATGTCGACCCGCTACGGAGGCCGCGGCGGCGTGATCGTCAACATCGGCTCGGCCGCCTCCCGCACCGGCTCACCCCACGAGTACGTCGACTACGCGGCGTCCAAGGGCGCCCTCGACTCGATGACCCGCGGACTCGCCCTGGAGGTCGCCGGCGAGGGCATCCGCGTCAACGCCGTCCGTCCCGGCCTCATCCACACCGGCATCCACGCGCTCGGCGGCGAACCCGGCCGCGTCGACCGCGTCGCCCCGCAGCTCCCCATGGGCCGCGGCGGCCGTCCGGACGAGGTCGCGGAGGCCGTCCTCTACCTCCTCTCACCCGCCTCCTCCTACTCGACCGGCGCGTTCCTCGACGTCGCGGGCGGCCGCTGACCCCGCCCGGACCGGCCGCCGCCGGGGGATGCGGCCCCCGGGCCGGCGGCCCCCGGCGAGTTCGCCGGAACAGCCCTGACCGGGCCGCCCTCAGCCCTACCGTGGGGCACATGACCGACCGCGAGTTCGACGCCGCCACCACCACCCACGACGCCGACGGCACCGGGATCGGCCCGGTCGACGCCGCGACCCTGCCCGGCCGGCCCGGCCTCGCCCACATCGCCGTCCCGGACGTCCCCAACTTCCGCGACGCCGGCGTGGGCGGGCTCCGCACCGGACAGCTCTTCCGCTCCGGCGCCCTGAGCCTCCTCACCCCCGAAGGCGCCCAGCGTCTCAAGGCGCTCGGCGTCCGCAGCGTCATCGACCTCCGCACATCGGGCGAGCGCTCCCGCTGGCCCGACGAACGCCACGGCCTCGACTACACCGACCACCACCACCCCGTGCTCCCCGACCGCGCCGAGACCGGCATCGAATGGCCCACCACCGGCCTGGAGACGTACGTCTTCATGGCCGAGACCGGCGGCCACGCCATCACCGGCGCCGTCCGCCGGATCGCCGCACCCGGCGGGCTGCCCGCGATCGTCCACTGCGCCGTCGGCAAGGACCGCACCGGCATCACCGTCGCCGTGCTCCACCACCTCGCCGGACTGCCCGACGACGAGATCGTCACCGACTTCCTGCGCTCCAACGCCCACCTCGGCCTCGACCGCGGCCCGGTCACCTACGTCGACGAGAACGGCGAGGAACAGCTCTCCCACCCCGTCGAGACCGTCAACCTCCTCGCCGCCCTCGCCCGCATGCGCGAACTCCACGGCAGCATCGAGGGCTACCTCCTCGCCCACGGCGCCACGCAGGCCGACCTCGACACCGTCCGGGCGGCGCTGACCGGGGACAGCTGACCCGGTCCCGTCTGTCGGCCGGCGGAGCTACCTTGGGAAGATCACCGAACCGTCCTGCCGCCGGAGGGGCCATGGAACGCGACCCAGGACCGTCGTGCACCGCGGTCGGCCCCGGTGCGGGGGTCCGCGGTCGCCCGCCGGGGTTCGGCACCCCGGAGGGCGGGGCCGCCTCCGTCCGGGTCGGGCGGTCCCGGTGAGCACCTCGCACCCCGGCGCCTCGTCCCCGTCCGTCGCGTCCCGCATGAGCCGGCAGCGCCGGAAGGACACGGAGATCGAACTCGCGGTCCGCAGGCTGCTGCACGCCTCCGGCCTCCGGTACCGCGTGGGCCTGCCCGTGCCCCTCATGCGACGCCGCACGATCGACATCGCGTTCACCAGGGCCCGCGTGGCCGTCTTCCTGGACGGCTGCTTCTGGCACGGCTGCCCCGAGCACGCCACCAGGCCGAAGGCGAACGGCGCGTGGTGGGCGGAGAAGCTGGACCGCAACATCGCCCGCGACATCGAGACCAACCGGGCCCTGGAGGACGCCGGGTGGCGTGTGCTCCGCTTCTGGGAGCACGAGCCGGCCGGGTCCGTGGCAGCAGCGATCCGATCCGCGCTGACCGCGCCCCCGGCCGGTGGTGACGGGCCCGCGGCCGACGGCCCGGCCGGGCTTCGTCCCCGTGACCCGGGCTCACCGCCCGCGCGTCGTCACTGACGCTGCCGTCCGGTGCGGCTCCGGCCCGTCTCCCGTGGAGCAGCCGGCCCCGTCACACGAGCACCGGGCCGTCCGGTGCCGCCTCGGACCGCTGCCGTCCGGTGCGGCGCTCCTCGTAGGCGAAGGTGAGGACGAGGATCCCGGCGGTCACCGCGAGCTGGGTGATCGCCGGCAGTGCGGTGCCGAGCGGGACGGTGGCGGCGATGAGGACGGCGGCGGCCAGGCGGGGGAGCACGGGCCCCTGGTCGAAGGCCCGGCGGATGCCCGCGTTCGCGGCGAGGAAGAGGGCGGGCCCGGCGGCGAGGGCCCCGGCCTGCGGCAGCGTGATGGTGTGGGTCGGGTGGGCGACCGCGGACTCGGCACCGGCCGCGAGGAGGATCACGCCGAGCAGCAGCGCGTAGTGGCCGAGGTTGTGGACGCGGATGGCGAGCCGGTTGCGCCGCTCGTCGTCGAGGGCCGCCATGCGGTCGGCGGCGCGCTCGTCGTCGTCGTGGCCGAAGTACGCCCACCAGAGGCCGACGCAGACGGCGAGGGCGCAGACCGCTGCGAGCACCGGGGCGGGGGTGAGCTCGGTGTGCGCGGAGGCACCGACGCCGAGGGCGACCACGGACTCGCCGAAGGCGACGATGACGATGAGGCCGTGGCGTTCGACGAAGTGGTGGGCGTGCAGGTGGAACTGCGGCAGGTCGACGAGGTACGGGTTGGCGAACTGCACGCCCAGCGAGGCCGTCCACAGGAGGAGCTGGACGGTGCCCTGCTGGTAGCCGCCGATCACCACGAGCAGCGCGATGAGCAGGTTGAGCCCGCCCATCCGGAGCACGGATCCGCGGGTCACGCCGGCGGCGGCGAACATGCCGGTGTGCACGGCGATGACCACGAGGTACGCCCAGCCGAAGGCGGCACCGCTGCCGTCGAAGGCGTGCGGCACCGCGAGGGAGATGACCAGGAACGCGGCCATGCCGGTGAGCAGGAAGCCGCGGCGGGGGTGGGTGGAGGGCGGCATGGCGTTGGTGAGCCAGATGAACGCGTCGTACATCCACCAGATGACGGCGAGCATCACCAGCACCCGCACGAGCCCGCCGACGTCGAGGTGGTGGGTGAGGCTGGCGGTCAGCTGGGTGACGGTGAAGACGAAGACGAGGTCGAAGAAGAGCTCCAGCGGGCTGACGCGCAGTTCGGCCTCGCGGCCCGTGGCCGGGGTGCGGGTGTCAGTGGTCACGGGCGTGAGTATGGATCACGACGGACCGCCACGGGCGGGGTTTCGGTCCTCGGTGATCGAAAAGCGATCGGGTACCGCCGGTCGGGCCTCAGGACCGGAGGGTCGTCGTCGGAGCAGGGCCCGGTCCCGCCGACGAGCGGGCCCCGAACCGCTCCTCGAACGCCGCACGGTTCGCGGAGACCGGCGACCTGTCCCAGACCGCGAAGACGATCTTCGTGAACGCCGCGCCGTCCGCCGCCAGGGCCTGGGCGAAGGCGTCCGCCACGACCGCCGGGTCGTTGCGGAACACGCCGCATCCCCAGGCCCCGAGCACGAGTTCCCGTACGCCGTGCCGGGCGGCCACCGCCAGCACGCGTCCGGCGCGTTCGGCGAGCACGGCGGCGACGTCCACCGGCCGTCCGCCCGAACGCAGCGCGAGCTGGCCCGCGTTGGGTGCGGGCGAGGTGAGGAACGAGAGCGGGTACGGCTGCGCGAGGAGGCCGCCCTCCCCGCGGACGACGGGGACGTGCGGCGACCAGATGACCCGGTGGCTGTACCGGAGGTCGGCGGAGGCCCGGTGCGCGGCGTAGTAGTCGGGGGCCTCCAGCAGGCTGCGGTAGAGCAGCGCGCTGCGGCAGAGGTCCTCCTCCTGGGCCTTGGCTCCGCGCAGGTAGCCGCCGCCGGGGTTGCGCGCCGAGGCGAAGTTGAGCACGGCCACGTGCTCGCCGCCGGCGGCGGTCAGCCGCGCACCGGCCTGGATGCTGCCCTCCGCGGTGACCTCGACCGTCCCGGTGCCCGGCCCCGCGGGCACGTGGCCGGGCAGCGGTCCGGGCCCGTACGAGACCGTGCCCGCCCGTGCGGCCGCGAGCTGCGGGCCGATCTCCACGGCCACGCCCTCGCGGGTGCGGTAGCTCCCCCGGTCGGCGATCTCCTCGTTCTCGACCGCCAGCTGATGCATACGACTCATGCCGCCGACGGTACGCGCCGGCGGCCGTCCTCCGCCACCGGTTATTCTCCTCACGAGAAAAACCGGTGGCGGAGGCCGGGAACGCGGACGGGCCCGCCCCACCGAAGTGGAGCGGGCCCGTGCGTACAGCCGTCAGGCGTCAGTTCTTCCAGCGCGGCTTGCGGTCGGCGCCGCCGTTGAAGCCGCCGCGGTCGTCGCGGTCGCGGTTGAACGCGGGACGCTCACGGTCGCCACCGAAGGAACGGCCGCCACGGTCGTCACGGTTGAAGCCCTGCCCCTGCGGACGGCCACCGGAGCGGTGGTCGTCGCGGCGGGCGAACGGACGGCTGCTGCTGCCGCCGGCGCTGCGGTCGCGGTCGCCGCCGAAGGACGGGCGGTCGCCGAACGAGCGGGCCGGACGGTCGCCGCCGAAGGAACGGCCGCCGCGGTCGTCACGGTCACGGTTGAACGCGGGACGCTCACGGTCGCCGCCGAAGGAGCGGCCGCCGCGGTCGTCACGGTTGAAGCCCTGCCCCTGCGGACGGCCACCACGGTCGTCACGGTTGAAGCCGCCGCGCTCACGGTCGCCGCCGAAGGAACGGCTGCCGCGGTCGTCACGGTTGAAGCCCTGCCCCTGCGGACGGCCACCGCGGTCGTCGCGGTCACGGTTGAACGCGGGACGCTCACGGTCGCCGAAGGAGCGGCCGCCACGGTCGTCACGGTTGAACGGACGGCCACCACGGTCGTCCCGGTCACGGTCGCGGTTGAACGACGGACGCTCGCGGTCGCGGTCGCGGTCGCGGTTGAACGCGGGGCGCTCGCTGCGGGCGTCGCGGTACGACGGCGCACGCTCGGCCTCGACGGCCGGGGCCTCGGTCTCGGCGGCCGGGGCCTCGACGGCGGCGGGGGTCTCGGTGCCGTCGGTCTCGACGGCCTCCACGACCTCGTCCTCGATGCCGAGGGCGGCACGCTCGCGGGCGGCGCGGGCGGCCAGGCGGTCGGCCTCCTCGCGCAGCTCGGTGGCGCGGCGCTGCGCGCGCTCCAGGTGGCGGGACATGTCGGCGACCTCGCGCTCGGCGGCACCGGCGATGCCGGCCGCCGACTCGGCCTGGACCTCGACGAGCGAGCGGGCGCCGGTGATCTTGGCGACCTCGGCGTCGAAGGCGTGGTCGAGGATGTGACGCGAGGCGTCGACGCCCGCGTCCTCCATCAGGCGGAAGACGCCGCGGCGCTGGTGCGGCAGCACCAGGGTGACGACGATGCCGGAGCGGCCGGCGCGGGCGGTGCGGCCCGAGCGGTGCAGGTAGTCCTTGTGATCGCCGGCCGGGTCGACGTTGAGCACGAGGTCGATGCCGTCAACGTGGATGCCGCGGGCGGCGACGTCGGTGGCGACGACGACGTTGACGTAGCCGTCCTTGAAGTCGCCGAGCACGCGGGTACGGGCGCCCTGGGTCATGCCGCCGTGCAGGGCGTCGGCCTTCACACCGGCCTCGACGAGCTGCTCGGCCACGCGGTCGGCACCCATCTGGGTGCGGACGAAGATGATCGTCCGGCCCTTGCGGGCGGCGATGGCGTTGGTGATCGGCGCCTTGTCCTTCGGCTTCACCACGAGGATGTGGTGGGTCATCGTGGTGACCGCGCCGGCGGACGGGTCGACCTCGTGGGTGACCGGGTTGCTCAGGTACCGCTTGACCAGGGTGTCGATCTCGTTCTCCAGCGTGGCGGAGAAGAGGAGGCGCTGGCCGCCGGCCGGCACCAGGTCGAGGATCTCGGTGACCTCGGGCAGGAAGCCCATGTCGGCCATCTGGTCGGCCTCGTCGAGGACGGCGATCTGCACGTCGTCCATCTTGGCGGCGCCGCGGTTGATCAGGTCGCGCAGGCGGCCCGGGGTGGCGACGAGGACGTCGACACCGCGCTCCAGCGCGTAGATCTGGTTGGACATCGAGGTGCCGCCGCAGACGACCTTGAGCTTGAGGCCGAGCACCGAGCCGAACGGCTCCAGGGCGTCGGCGACCTGCATGGCCAGCTCGCGGGTCGGGACGAGGATGAGGCCGCGCGGGTGCTTGGCGCGGGTGCGCTCGCCGTCGGCGAGGCGGGTCAGCAGCGGCAGGCCGAAGCTGAGGGTCTTGCCGGAGCCGGTGCGGCCACGGCCGAGCACGTCCTTGCCGGCCAGGGCGTCCGGGATGGTCGCGGCCTGGATCGGGAACGGGGTGGTGACGCCCCGCTTGGCGAGGGCGCGCACGACGTCGTCGTGCAGGCCGAGGTCGCCGAAGGTGAGGGAGGGCTCGTCGGTGCCGGTGTCGCCCTCGGCGATGTCGGCGGTGTCGGTGAGCTCCGAGGCGTCGTCCTCGAGGAGCTCTGCGGGGTCGATGGTGTCGGCGGCGTCGAGACCGTTCGCGGGCATGGCGAAGCGGGCGTCGTCAACGAGAGACATGCAAAACCTTCCGGAAGTGGCACGCGCCAAAGTCCGGGGTTCTGTTACACAACCGCCTCTATGCGGTCAGCCACGGATCGCCGGAACGCGCCAAGGGCGCCAGATGGGAATAGGGCGCCAATCAAATGAATCAAACGAACGATCTACCACCATAGACGAGCCTGGGGATCAGAGGCAAATGCCCTGGCCAGCCCGTCAATGCTCCGACGATCCGCCGTCCGAGCCCGCCGATCCCGGCAGGCTCGGGAACGGCCCCGGGCCGTCCGGTGCCGCCGGCCCGCTGGGAGAGGCCCCCGGCTCCGGTGTGGCGGCCCGGCTGGGCTCGGCCGGCACGGGCGACGGGTACGGCTGCGCGGGCGTCTCCGCGGAGCGGTTGGACGGCACGGAGGGGGACGGCGTGACTTCGGGCACACCCGGCCCAGGAGCCGCCGACTCCGCCCCGCCGCCCGCCGGCCCGCCGGACGGCTGCGCACCGGCGCTCCCGGCCTCCGCGGCGGGCACGGTCACGCCCCTGCCCCCGTGGTGCCGGCCGGACACCTGCACCGCCCCCGGCCCGCCGGAGGCCTCCGCGGCACCGTCCGGGCCCGCCTGCAGCCCGCTGCTCCCCGACCCCGCCGTGCCGGGCCCCACCGCCACGCATCCGCCGAGCCCCAGCCCGGCCAGGGCCATCAGCGCGGCACCCGCCGCCGCGCGCCGCCTCGTACCGACCGCCGTCACCCGCGCTCTCACCCGAGCCACCTCCCGCGCCGCCCACCCGGGCCCACCGCCCTCCGGTGCCCAACGCGCGGCGCGGCCCGCGGACACGGCCGACGGCGCCCCGACCGGCCGACCGGCCGACCGGGTCACCCCCAGAACGCCCGTGCCAGCGCCGTCCCGGCGTACGCGGCGCCGAGGCCCGCGAACACGCTGCCCGCGACGTTCGCCAGGGCGAGGAAGCGCACCCCGCCCTGCGCGAGCCGGAGCGTCTCGTACGAGAACGTCGAGTACGTCGTCAGAGCCCCGCACAGGCCGGTGCCGATCAGCAGCTGGAGCTCCGGGGAGGCCGCGCCGGCCGACGCCGCGCCCGTCAGCAGGCCGAGCACCAGGCAGCCCGCCGTGTTGACGGCGAACGTGCCCCAGGGGAACACCGAGTCGTGCCGCGCCTGCACCGCCCGGTCGGTCAGGTACCGCAGCGGCGCACCGACCACGGCGCCGACCACCACCAGCAGCCAGTTCACCGGACCTCCCCCGGCCCGCCGGGCGCCTCGTCCGGGCCCCGGCCCCGGACGACCTCGCACTCGTCGAGGAGCACCAGGCCCAGCCCGGTCAGCTCCTCCAGTCGGGGAAGGAACTCCCGGATCCGCTCCGCCGTGTCCACCACGACGACCGCCACCGGCAGCCCCTCCGCGAGCGAGAGCAGCCGGGAGGTGTGCACGACCGACGACGCGCCGAAGCCCTCGATCCCCCGGAACACGCTCGCCCCGGCCAGCCCGGCCGCGTGCGCCCGGTGCACGACCTCGGTGTACAGCGGCCGGCCGTGGTGCCTCTCGTCCTCGCCCACCAGCACGGTGAGCCGCAGCGCCGTACCGCGCAGCCTGCTCATGCGGGCCGCCCGACCAGCCGCCGGGTCAGCCCGGCCGCCACCCAGACCGCGGTGAGCGCGGCGAGCACGGTCGCCGCGAGGTACGCCAGGCCGCGGGCCGGCGCGCCGTGGTCGACCAGGCGCTGGACGTCCACCGTGGCGGTCGAGAACGTGGTGAAGCCGCCCAGCACGCCCGTACCGACGAAGGGGCGCCACAGCGGGTGCGGCGACCCGGTCTCGGTGAGGACCACCAGGAAGATCCCGATCAGGGCACAGCCCAGGGTGTTCACGAAGAGGGTCGTCCAGGGGAAGGCGTCGCGCCCGGTGGGCCAGGCCAGCGCCGTGCCGTACCGCGCGGCCGCGCCCAGGGCGCCGCCCACCGCCACCACGGCCACCGCCGCCCCCTGCCCGTGCAGGGCCTGCCGCGCGCCGCCCGGGGACCTTCCGGCGGGCGCCGTCACCTCACCTGTGCCGTCCGAACGCATACTCCAGTGAATCACCCGCGCCGATCACCTGGCACACCGTCACCGCACACCCGACAATGAGGCGGTGGAGATGACCCGGGACGAGTTCGAGACGCTGGTCGCCGACGCGCTCGACCAGATTCCGCCGCAGCTCGCGGCGATGATGGACAACGTCGCGATCTTCGTCGAGGACGAACCCGACCCGTCCTCCCCCGACCTGCTCGGCCTCTACGAGGGCACCCCGCTCACCGAGCGCGGCGAGTGGTACGCCGGGGTCCTGCCCGACCGGATCCTGATCTACATGGGCCCCACGCTGCGCTACTGCGAGACGTTCGAGCAGATCGTCGACGAGGTCCGCACCACGGTGGTCCACGAGGTCGCGCACCACTTCGGCTTCGACGACGACGAGCTCCACGAACTCGGCTGGTCATGACCCCTGCGCCGGTGCGCGTCCGCGACACCCCGCAGCCGCTCCCGAAACCGTTTTGGCGTTCCCGCCCGGATCCCATATGCTTCTCGACGACCCCGAACGCTGGATAACAGCAGGGGGGCCGAAAGCCCTCATCGTCTAGTGGCCCAGGACGCCGCCCTTTCAAGGCGGTAGCACGGGTTCGAATCCCGTTGGGGGTACGCGTTACCGTAGTACAGCAGTGCCGCAAGGCCTGAGCGGATTTCCGCACCAGGTCCCGTGGAGCAGTTGGTTAGCTCGCCACCCTGTCAAGGTGGAGGTCGCGGGTTCAAGTCCCGTCGGGATCGCCCGTCTCGCAAGAGACGATGCAGTACGGCCAGGTAGCTCAGTTGGTACGAGCGTCCGCCTGAAAAGCGGAAGGTCGCCGGTTCGACCCCGGCCCTGGCCACATCGCCTGACCAGGCACGATGCCCCTGAAGCAGCTCGCTTCGGGGGCATTTTCGTGCCACCTGACGCCAACCGCGCAGCGGACGGTCGGCCGCCGGAGCGATCGAGGCTCCGCGACGGTCCGGAGAACAACTGGGTGGGGAAGGTCCGCGACTACCCGTTGATGGGCATCCCGCTGTACCTGCTGGTCGACGCCGGGCAGAAGACCGTCACTCTGTTCAGTCGGCCCGACGGTACGAAGTACCACCGCCGCGAGGACATCGAGTTCGGCGAGACGCTGCACATCCCCGAGCCGTTCGGCTTCGACCTGATCACGAGCGACCTGCTGCCGTACTGACCCACGCCGGCTCGCACCACCCGTCACCGGTTGACGCCGACGCCGACCGGCCCGGACGACAGCGTTCGACAGTGGCCTCCCGCGGACGGCAGGATCACCCGAACCGGGGCATGCCGCTGCCCGGGCTCGGCCTGGCAAGCGAAGGTCGCCGGTTCGGCCCTGGCCTTGGCCTGGCCACAGCAGTAGGGATGTACAGCACCCCCGGTGAGATCACCCGCCGGGGGTGTTCTCGTGCGTTCGCCACCACTGCGTGGCGGACGGCGGGGCCGGTCGGTCACCGGCTCACCGGCGGCCTGCGAGGGCGCGGTGGGGGCGGGGCTGCAGGGCGGCGCGGAGGGTCGGGGCGAGGATCCGGCGGAGGTCGGCGGAGGCGAGGTGGGCCGAGGGGGGCAGCGGGTTCATGCAGCGGGTGAAGATCAGCCCGCCGACGCCGTGCTGTCGGCCCTGGGGTGCCGCCCGGGCGGGGACCGGTGGACCTCTGCTCGACCGGGATGCGGCACGTCCTCGCGGCGATGGAGCGGCAGGGCGTGAAGCGGCCGGTGGCGGTGAGCTCCGGCGTGCTCGGCCCCGCGTGGCGGCCCGGTGGCGCGTTCCTCGATGCCCGGGCAGCCGGCCGACGACCGGTACGTGCGCCGGGCGATGGGTGTGGTCACCACGGAAGCCAGGCCCGCATCCCGGATGATCCGGCGCGAGGTCACCCGGAAGCGCTGACCGCTGTCGGCCGGCACTGCCGTGGGTGCACGCACCGCCCGGGCAGGGGAAGGAACCCGAGCGCCGTGGCACGCGGCCGCGGCGGAATTCCGGAAAAGCCGAGGGCCTGCACCGCGACGGACGCGGTGCAGGCCCTCGTGCTGCAGAACCGGCCTGCAGCGGGAAACGCGGAGCGGTGAACGCTCAGACGGGGCGAATGTTCTCCGCCTGCGGGCCCTTCTGGCCCTGCGTGACGTCGAACTCGACCTTCTGGCCCTCGAGCAGCTCACGGAAGCCGTTGGCCTGGATGTTCGAGTAGTGGGCGAAGACGTCGGGGCCGCCGCCGTCCTGCTCGATGAAGCCGAAGCCCTTTTCCGAGTTGAACCACTTCACGGTGCCGTTAGCCATTTGAAAATCTCCTTGAACGGGCATTCTGAAACTCGCAACTCACGAGTTTCTCGTCGCCGCGATGGATGACCCGCCCCGGGATTTTCCGGGAAAACAAAAATGCGCCTGCTGTTACAACCAGCAGGCGCACACAAAGTTCATGGGGACCACAACTGCAACTACCACGACTGTAGCAGGGTCCGGTCGCGAACGGGGGTTTTCCACGCACCGGTCTTCGCGCGGGTCCGGCCCGCCCGCGAACGGACCCGCCCCCGCACGGGCCGCACCGGCGCGGACGCGCCCGGTGCGCCGCCTCGCACGCCGCCCGCGAACGGGCCGGACGGGTGCCGAACGGGCATCGGACGAGCATCGGACGAGACCGCCCGGCACCGGCCCGGCACCTGGTGGGCACACAGCGTGGAGGCCCGGTGACGCTGGCGCACCTGCACACCCGCCGCGGGCCCGACCCGGCCCGCCGACCCCTCGGCCCAGGCCACGATCCGGAGAATTCGGCGTTACGGACGACCCCGGCACGTCGGATCAGGCGCATACTGGCATCGATGACGAATTCAGCTGCGCCCCGGCGCCATCTCCCCACCAGCCCGTTCCGAGCTGCGACTCCGCCTCCGCCGAAGCGATTCGCCACCGGAGACCGGGTGAGCCACGACGAGTACGGCCTCGGCCGGGTCACGGAGGTCGAAGGCGACGGCAAGATCGCGGTCGTGGTCGATTTCGGATCCCGTCAGGAGCGACTCCCGGCCCCCTTCGCCAAGCTGTTCCTGCTCTGACCCGAACGACTGCGGCGGTCCTGTCGGCCGCCCGGCCCCGGCGTCGCACATGTGCGGCGCCCCGCCGGTCGGTCCGATCGGCATGCCCGGCCCGGCCGACCGGTCGGGCCGTGGAGTCCGGCTGCCGCGCACGCGGTGCTGCACGCCCCGGCGCGCAGCCGCTCCCGCGCGCCGGATGATGCCCGGGCGGGTACGGCCGTGCGTCCGGCCGCTCCGGGCCCTGGCCGCGCCGCGGGCCACGGGCCGGTCGGAGGGCTGCCCCCGCTCGCTCCACGACCCGTCGTGGACGGCGAGGTCGCGGTAGCCCGCCCGGTCCGCCGCGAGGCGAGCACGCACGCGGTGACCCCCGATCCACAGCCGGACACGGGGCGTTCGCGCGGCCCGGCCACCGCTGCGAGGAGGGCCCTCGGCCCGGCCTCCGGCCGCATCACGCCGTCCGCCTGCACCTCGGTGGAAGGCAGCAGGTTCACCGATCCGGGCATGTGCCCCGGCCGCCGTCCACGCGGGGAGGCCGCCGTCGAGGACGGCCGCGCGGTCGAAACCCATGGCGCGGAGCACCCACCAGGCACGGGCACCGGAGTGGAGCCCCACGGCGCCGGGCACGACGGGATCCGGACGGCCGGGCCGCGCCACCGGTGCGGCGGCTCGGACCAGTGGGCCGGGAGGGAACAGCCGGCCCATCGGGCACCGTCTCCGCCTCGGCGATCACGGGCCGGGCCGCCGTCCGCGGCCCGCACAGGGTGATCGGGTGTGCGGGCCCGACGGTGGTGCAGCAGCACCGCCGCCCGTCGGGGCCGGCCGCCGTTGCCCACCCCCGTGGGGCAGCGGCGGTCCGGAGTCCGGGGAAGCGGGGGTACTGCGCGGCCGTCCGTGCGCGGACGGGCCTGCCTGGTCGATCCTGCTCGGTGCGTGACGAGGTGTCAACTATTGTGGATCGGCGGGCGGCCGAATCCCGGACACTGCCACGAAAGGGCCACCCGGCCCGCACTTCTCCGCCAACGATCGTGCAGGCGGGTGCGCCGAAGCGATACTGGCGGAGCATCAGATCGTTCTATGATCCGCCCATGCCCACCGAATCCGCCCGTCCGCAGCAGCCGGACCGGCCGGCCGGCGACGGTACCGTGCCGCCGGACTCCCCCGACTTCGCGGCCCGCTTCCGGCGCCTGATCAAGGTGATCTACCCGAAGGATCTCGGCCGCCCCTGGCGGGACTCGGAGATCGCGGCCGGCACCGGTCTGAGCGGCACCTACATCGGCAACCTCCGCAAGGGCACCCAGAAGCCGAGCCTGGAGAACGCGGTCAAGATCGCCCGGCACTTCGGTGTGCCGCTCGACTACTTCAGCGACTCCGCCACCGCGCAGGCGGTGGAGCGCGACCTGCAGCAGATCGAGGCCCTGCGCGACGCCCGGGTGGAGCGGATCGCCATGCGCGCGGCCGGGCTTCCGCCCGAGATGCAGGACGCCGCCCTGACCGTCGTGGAACAGTTGCGCCGGGCGGTCGGACTGCCCGACGACGGCCCGGTGACGTGACCGGGCAGCAGCAGACGCCGCTGGGGCACTGGCGGCCGTCCGAGGGGGAGAACGTGCGAGGTGTGGGGCGTACCCGCCGCCGGATGCGGGCCGTGGCCAGACGTCTGGGACTGCCGCCGCTCAGCACCGTGGAGGAGCTGTGCGCGGCGGTCGCCGAGCGCTCCGGCCGCCCGGTGCGGCTGGCGCCGCGGCGGATGCGGGTGGGTGAGCCCTCCGGCTTCGTGGAACGGCTCGCCGACGCGGACGTCATCCACTTCGAGCAGGAGACCTCCGACCTGCACCGCGCCCACATCATCTGCCACGAACTCGCCCACCTGCTCTGCGGGCACCTCGCCGAGGCACCGCGGCCGGGCGAGGACGCCGCCTCCGTCGAACTCCCCACCATCTCCCCCGAGATGCTGCGGCTCGTCCTCGGCCGCTCGCACTACGACGACGTCGCGGAGGAGGAGGCCGAGGTGCTGGGCGCCGAACTGCTGCGGATCCTGGTGCTGGCCCCCGGGCTCGGCACGACCTCGCAGCTCGCACCCGCACTGGAGCACCGCAAGGGCCAGCATGTCTGAGCCGCACGCCGCCGTGGCGGCGGCCGCCGCGGTCTCCGAACTCCCCTTCGACGTGGTCTACCTCGCGATCGGCGCAACCGCCTGGACGGTGGCGTGGCTGAAGTTCCGGGCCTGGCGGCGCGACCCCTCGTCCGGCCTGCTGGTGGTGGCGCTGGCGATCGCCGCACCGGCCGGCTCCTTCCTGGTGGCCGCACCCGTCGTGTACCGGCTGGTCGACCGGGTCACGCACGTCGGCAACCTCGCCACCCTGCTGGTCTACCTGGGCATCACCGGTTTCTCGGCCGCCGCCGTGGTGCTGGCGCTGATCTGGACACCGCCGGAGGAGCGGACCGGGGACCGCGTCTGGGACGCCTCGCGGGCCGGCATCCGGCGGCGCGTCCGGACGCGGCTCGCGGTCTTCGGGGTGCTGGCGCCGCTGATGGCGGTGCTCTTCGCCGTCGGCGGCGCGGGCAGCCCGGAGACGCCGCTGACCTTCGACACGACGTTCGCGCGGGTGCCCGCGATCGCCTGCTTCCTCGCGCTCTACCAGGGCGCGTTCGCGTTCGCCCTGATCGACATCGGCCGGGTCTGCCACGGCCACGCCGGACGGCTGCCCGCGGGCTGGCTGCGGCGCGGCATCCGGCTGCTGGCGTACGGCTCGGTCACGGCCTGCGGCTACGTGCTCTGCAAGATCGCCGCGATCGGGGCCGCCGCCGCCGGGGTCGGCGGCCTGGAGTGGCTCAGCACCGCCGCCGGACCGGCGTTCGCGGCAGCCGGCGCGCTGCTGATCACCGCGGGGTTCGCCGGACCGGCTGCCGCGGCCTGGGCCCGGCGCCGCCGCGACTACCGGGCGCTGCGACCGCTCTGGGACCTCGTCTACCGGGCCGACCGGCGGCTCGCCCTGGAGGCCCCGGCCACCCCGTGGACGGAGCGGATCGCCCTGCGCGACCTGGAGTGGCGCACCACCCGGCGGGGCCTGGAGATCCGCGACGGCCAGCTGACGCTGCGGCCGTGGGTCGACCCCGCGGCGGTGGCCTCCGGCACCCGGATCGCCGAGCGGGCCGGCCTCGGCGACGCCGAGCGGGCCGCCCTGGTGGTGGCCGTCGCGCTGCGGTCCGCCGTCGACGCACTGGCCTCCGGACGGCCGCCCCGCCCGCGCGAGGAGCAGGCCGCCCTGCCCGGCCTGGACGCCGACCCCGCCGAGGAGCGCGCCCACCTGGTGCGGGTCTCCCTCGGCCTGGACGGCCCGCTCACCGCCGAGGCCCTGGCCGCGGCCGCCGGCCCGGGGCCGGTGTGACCGGGTACCGCGACCCGTACGCCCGGCTGGTGCTGGCGGCCATGGCGGGGGAGGCGAAGGTCGGCCTGACCCTCGGCTTCGTCCGGACGTTCGCCGTGCCGGAGATCGCCGCCGTGCTGCACGCCACCGGCCGGATGACCGGCCGGCCCGCGGACCGGGCCAAGGCCACCGGTGCCGCGATGTTCACCCTGATCGGGCTGGGGCCGCACAGCTCCGAGGGGCGCGCCGTGGTCGCGGGGCTGCGCAGCGTCCACGACCGGCCGGGGATCACCCCGGAGCTCATGCAGTACGTGCTGGCGTGCTTCACGGTCTGCCCGCTGGCCTTCGTGGACGCCCACGGCCCCCGGCCGTCGACGCCGGAGGAGCGGGCCGCCGCGTTCGCCTTCCACCGCGAGCTGGCGGACGCCCTCGACCTGCCGGAACCGCCCGGTGCCGACCTGGCCAGGGTGGCGGCGTGGATGCGGGCCTGGGAGGGCGGCCGCTTCGCCCCCTCCGCCGAGGGACGGGCGCTGTGGCGGGCCACCCGCGGTCTGCTGGCGGCCCGGCTGCCCGCGCCGCTCGCCCCGCTGGGCCCGGCCCTGGCCGCCGCCCTGCTCGACGCCCCGCTGCGCAGCGCCCTGGGGGTCCGCGGATCCTCGGCGGCGCTCCGCGGGCCGCTCGTGCTCGCCCTGCGCCTCCGGGCCCGCCGCCGCGCCGCGGTCTGACGCCTTGGCCAGGGGCCGGGGCACCGTGCCGTGGCCCGCCCGCCCTGCGCGTCGGCCCGGCCTCCCGCCGTCGGGCGCACACTGGTAACTGCAACCGCACGCCGGGCGGACGGCGACCGCCGGTCCCGCGTACCGGCCCGGCCGGGAGGTGGCCGTGCCTGCTGTGCCCGCGACTCCCCGGCCGACCGTGCTGCGGCGGCTGGCGCACCGGCTCGGCCGCCCGGCACCGCCGCGGGCGCTGCCGCCCGGGCCGCCGCCGGAGGATGGACCCGACACCCAGCGGGCGGCCCTGCTGGCCGTGCTGGACGCCGCGGTGGCGGAGCAGGCCCGGTCCGACCGGGCGATCGCGGCCTGCGGCGAGCCCGGCCCCGTCCCGGCGGAGCTGGCGCAGCTGCTGACCCGGCAGTCCGTGCGGTACGCGCGGTTCGCGGGCTGGCTGCGGGTGCTGCCGGCCGACGGCGAGCTGGCGGGCGCCCGCGACCTGGCGATCCGGCTGGTGAGCTACCACCAGTGGATGCTGCACCAGTCGGCGAACCTGGCGTTCGCGGCCCACCGCCGTCCGGGCAGTGAGGCCGCGCGGCGGTCGATCAACGGCCTCGGCGCGCCCGCCGACCGGCTGCAGCGCCTGCGCGACGGGCTGCGGGCGAACGACGCGGCATGAGTCGGCGTCAGCCGGCGGACCGGCGGCTAGTAGGCTCCAGCGCGCAATCGCGGCCGTTCGTGTGCCGTGGCGGCCGGGAGGGCGGCGCGCTGCGGTGGGGCGGCGGCCGCGCGACAGCCATCCAGGGGGAGTTCTCACATGCGTATCCGTCCTGCCGCGACCGCCGCGCTGCTGGTCGCCGTCTCGTTCGGCGCGGCCGCGTGCGGCCCGGAGTCGTCCGGGGACGGCACGGCGGCCGCCGGGTCGAGCCCCGCGGCGGCCGTGCCGTCGGCGGCGGCGAGCGAGCCGGCGGCCGATCCGGCGACGTCGGCCGCGGGCACGCCCGCCGCCGACGCGGCCTCCGCGGCACCGGTCGCGAGTGCCGAACCCGACAACGGCGGCCGGGGGCCGAACTGCAAGACGTACTTCAGGACCCACAAGGTCATCCACGTGAAGAGCGTCGACCAGGCGTCCGGCAAGCTGACCGCGGACATCGCGGAGCCCAACTGCAGCCCGAACGGCCTGTTCCTCAACCCGACGGAGAAGTACCGCACGTACACCGTCTCGCCCGATGCCAGGGTGACCGTCTTCACCACCGAGGCGCTGGCGACGAAGACCGTGACCGTGAAGGCGGGCACCGCCGGGGACGGGCTGGCGCACGTGAAGACCTGTGCCGAGACCAAGTTCCTGGACGGTTCGGAGGAGCTGCCGGCCGGCTACTTCTGCTACCAGAACACGTACGAGTTCACCGTGGACGCGAAGGGCGCCGTCACCTCGCTGAAGGAGACCTGGAGCTCCTGACGGGCCCGGTCCGGCGGGGGCCGCGGCGTGTCCGCGGTCCCCGCCGGGGCGACCGGCCTACATGCCGTTCTTGCGGATGGCCGTGTAGGCGGCGAACGCACCGACCGAGGTCTCCCGCGAGACGCAGCCCTTGCTGCCGCTGTCCTCCAGGATGATCATCCTGGTGTGCTCCTTGTTGGCCCAGCCGCCGAAGAGCACGACGTGCTGGTTCATGTCGCCGCCGGTGTGGTGGACGACCATGGCGTCACCGGGCTGCATGTCGCCCTTGGCGATGTGGTGGGCGATGCCGGAGCCCTCGCTGATCAGCGGGCCGGTGGTGGTGCCGGGGTGGCTGAGGCCCCAGGCGGCCGAGACGAAGCCGGAGCAGTCGACGCGGTAGCCGTTGGTCTCGGCGCCCTGGCTGTAGCCGAGCTTGCGTTCGACCCGTTCCATCGCGCGGTCGACCATGGCCCGGCGCTCGTCCGAGACGCCGTCGAGGTTCGGCTTGTCGAGCACGCCCGCGCCCTGGCCGTTGCGCGGGTGCCACTTGTGGCTCGGGCTCCAGTCGTCCCAGCCGGTCCCGTTGATCATGCGGGTCTTCCAGTCGCCGTCGCTGCGGTCCTTGATCCTGGGACCGTCGTGCTTGCCGCCCGGCCGGGTGGTGACGCCGCTGCCGTCGCTGCCGCTGGTGTCCGAACCGCCGGTGTGCGGGGAGCCCGGGGTGGTGTGGCCGCCACCGCCGCCGTTGCCGCCACCGCCGCCGTTGCTGCCTCCACCGTTGCCGCCGCCACCGCCGTTGCTGCCGCCGTTGCCGGTGCCGTCGATCCCGGTGTGGGGCGACTTCGGGTCCTTCTCGCCACCGCCGCCGATCTTGCCGAGGCCCTCCTTGAGCTTCTTCTCGGCGGCCTGGTACTCGGCGATGACGAGCTTGATCTTCCGGGCGTCCTCGGCGATGTCCTGGGTGAGCTGCTTCTTGGTCTCCTCCAGGGCCTGGGCCTTGTCCGCGATCGCGCCGACCTTGGAGGCGACCTGGGCGGCGACCGCGAAGAAGTTGGCGATGCCGAGCAGGCCGCCCGCCGTGAGGTCGGTCGCAGCGGCCGCGGCGACCGCGGACTTGATGGCCTCGACCCTCTGGCCCATCTTCTGCATGCGGTCGTTGATCTTGTGGAAGTCGTTCTGGATCTTGGCCAGCTCCTGCAGCTGGACGCCGAACTGATCGGCCATGGCGCGTTCTCCCTCGTGCCTGGATCGGGTGGACGGTGCGTCGGCGCGCGGCGTCAGAAGGCGTCCGCGAGGCCCTTGATCGCCTTGCCCAGGTCGTCGAGCTCGTCGGCGACGGTGTTCAGTTCCTTGATCCGCTTCTGGGCGTGCTCGATGAACGCGTCGGCGGCGGCGCCGTGCCAGGTGAGGTGGCCGAGGGCGGTGCCGATCTCCTTGCCGAACGCCTCCACCTCGGTGCTCATCTGGTGGAGCTCGGCCGCGTACCTCTCCAGTTCGGCGTCAGGGTCGCCGAACATCTTGGTGAGCACCCAGTGCGCGATCCGGGTGGGCGCCCAGAAGACGTCCTCGACGACGTTCACCGCCGCGCTGCCAAGATCTTTGACGTCGTCCCACAGTCCCACAGCAGCTCCCCCGATTTCATTCCTACGACAGGCTGACAAGCGGTCAAAAGGCTAGCCCACCGGTTCCGGCACGGGCAGTTGGTACCGGCTCGGCCGTGGCCGACCGCCGGCACCGCCGCCGCGGGCCCGGTCGGGCAGGCCGGCCGGCTCCACCCTGCCCGGCTCGGCGTCGGCCACCGCCGCCGCGACCGGCTCCGGCACCGTGGCACCGCGCAGGTGCGCGAAGCTCCGGACGAACACCGCCGCGGTCCCCCTCCGCATGCGCCGCTCGTGCGCGCCCGGACCCGCCGGTCACCGTGCCTCCCGCAGTACCCGTCGGACGTCCGGCGGGCAGCCCCGGCGGACGGACCGCACCCGGCGGGCGGGCCGTCCGTGTGCGGCCGCCGCGGTTCGCGGAGGCCGTTCGCCGTTCGCCGCCCCGGGCTGTGACACTGGAGGCGCTCGAAAACCGAGGTGCGCGTGCCCGTGCCTCCTTGCGAACCTAGAGGGATGCCCGCAGTGAGTTCTCCCGTAGCCCAGCCCGCCGATGCCCCCACCGTCGGAGGTCTGGCCGCCCGGCTTCCCGAGCTGATGCTCCGCGACCAGCAGCGGATCGGCCGGCGGCTGGACGGCGCTCGGAGGGTGCGCAAGTCGGAGGCCCGCCAGAAGATCGCCGAGGAGCTGGCCGCCGAGATCGCGAAGGCCGAGCTGCGCGTCGCGCAGCGGCGGGCCGCGGTACCGGCCCTCACGTACCCGCAGGAGCTGCCGGTCAGCCAGAAGAAGGACGACATCCTGGCGGCGATCCGCGACCACCAGGTCGTGATCGTCGCGGGCGAGACCGGGTCCGGCAAGACCACGCAGATCCCGAAGATCTGCCTGGAGCTGGGCCGCGGCGTGAAGGGCCTGGTCGGGCACACCCAGCCGCGCCGGATCGCCGCCCGCACCGTCGCCGAGCGCGTCGCGGAGGAGATGGCGACACCGCTGGGCGAGGCGGTCGGCTGGAAGGTCCGGTTCACGGACCAGGTCGGCCCGGACACCCTGGTCAAGCTGATGACGGACGGCATCCTGCTCGCCGAGATCCAGACCGACCGCGAGCTGCGGCAGTACGACACCCTGATCATCGACGAGGCGCACGAGCGCAGCCTCAACATCGACTTCCTGCTCGGCTACCTCAAGCAGCTGCTGCCGCGCCGCCCCGACCTGAAGGTCGTCATCACCTCGGCGACGATCGACCCGGAGCGGTTCGCCGCGCACTTCGAGGACGCGCCGATCGTCGAGGTGTCCGGCCGCACCTATCCCGTCGAGGTGCGGTACCGGCCGATCCTGGAGGAGGGCGCGGAGGACGAGGACGGCGAGCGCGAGGCCGACCGCGACCGCGACCAGGTGCAGGCGATCTGCGACGCCGTCGAGGAGCTGCAGGCCGAGGGTCCGGGCGACATCCTGGTGTTCCTCTCCGGCGAGCGCGAGATCCGCGACACCGCGGACGCCCTGAACCGCATGAAGCTGAAGTTCACCGAGGTGCTGCCGCTGTACGCGCGGCTGTCCTCCGCCGAGCAGCACCGGGTCTTCCAGCGGTCGAACTCCCGCCGGGTGGTGCTCGCCACCAACGTCGCCGAGACCTCGCTCACCGTGCCGGGCATCAAGTACGTGGTCGACCCGGGCACCGCCCGGATCTCCCGCTACAGCCACCGCACGAAGGTGCAGCGCCTGCCGATCGAGGCGGTCAGCCAGGCGAGCGCCAACCAGCGCAAGGGCCGCTGCGGCCGCACCTCGGACGGCATCTGCATCCGGCTGTACTCGGAGGAGGACTTCCTCTCCCGGCCGGAGTTCACCGACGCGGAGATCCTGCGCACCAGCCTGGCCTCCGTCATCCTCCAGATGACCGCCGCCGGGCTGGGCGACATCGCCGCGTTCCCGTTCCTCGACCCGCCGGACTCCCGCAACATCAAGGACGGCGTCAACCTGCTGCACGAGCTGGGGGCGCTCGACCCGGCGGAGAAGGACCACCGCAAGCGGCTCACGCCGCTCGGCCGCAAGCTGGCCCAGCTGCCGGTCGACCCGCGGATGGCCCGCATGGTGCTGGAGGCGGACCGGCTCGGCTGCGTCCGCGACGTCATGGTGATCGCCGCCGCGCTCTCCATCCAGGACCCGCGCGAGCGCCCCGCGGAGAAGCGCCAGGCCGCCGACGACCGGCACCGCCGCTTCACGTCCGAGACGTCGGACTTCCTCTCCTTCCTCTCCATGTGGCGGTACGTCAGGGAGCAGCAGCGGGAGCTCTCCTCCTCGGCCTTCCGCCGGATGTGCAAGTCGGAGTTCCTGAACTACCTGCGGATACGCGAGTGGCAGGACGTCTACGTGCAGCTGCGGACGGTCGCCAAGCAGCTCGGGGTGACGATCGACGAGCCGCACGACGACACCGAGCCGGACGCCGACCGCATCCACCAGGCGCTGCTGTCGGGCCTGCTCTCGCACATCGGCCTGTTCGACGTGGAGAAGCGCGAGTACGGCGGTGCGCGGGGCGCCCGGTTCGCGGTGTTCCCGGGGTCGGGGCTGTTCAAGAAGCCGCCGCGCTGGGTGATGTCCGCCGAGCTGGTGGAGACCTCGCGGCTGTGGGCGCGGATCAACGCGAAGATCGAGCCGGAGTGGGTGGAACCGCTGGCGGGCCACCTGATCAAACGGTCGTACAGCGAGCCGCACTGGGAGAAGAAGGCCGGCGCGGTGCTGGCGTACGAGAAGGTCACCCTCTACGGGATGCCGGTCGTCGCGCAGCGCAAGGTGAACTACGGGCGGATCGACGCGGAGCTCTGCCGCGAGTTGTTCATCCGCAACGCGCTGGTGGAGGGCGACTGGGAGACCCACCACCGGTTCTTCGCGGAGAACCGGAAGCTGCTCGGCGAGGTCGAGGAGCTGGAGAACCGGGCCCGGCGCCGCGACATCATGGTCGACGACCAGACGCTGTTCGACTTCTACGACGCCCGGCTGCCCGGGGACGTCGTCTCGACCCGGCACTTCGACTCCTGGTGGAAGCAGACCCGGCACGAGCAGCCGGACCTGCTGAACTTCGAGAAGTCGATGCTGATCAACGAGTCGGCGGACGGCGTCACGGAGGCCGACTACCCGGACACCTGGCAGCAGGGCAAGCTGCGCTTCACGCTGACGTACCAGTTCGAGCCGGGCAGCGACGCGGACGGCGTCACCGTGCACATCCCGCTCCCGGTGCTCAACCAGGTCACCGCGGAGGGCTTCGACTGGCAGATCCCCGGCCTGCGGGCGGAGCTGGTGACCGCGCACATCCGGTCGCTGCCCAAGGCGATCCGCCGCAACTTCGTGCCGGCGCCGGACTTCGCGGCGGCGGCGCTGCGGGAGATGAAGGACCGGCAGGAGCCGCTGCTGCCCACGCTCGAACGCGTGCTGCACCGGATGTCGGCCGTCCCGGTGCCGCCGGAGGCCTGGGACGAGGAGCGGGTGCCGGACCACCTCAAGGTCACCTTCCGGGTGGTGGACGGCAAGAAGAAGCTCGCCGAGTCGAAGGACCTGGAGGAGCTGCGCCGCGCGCTCCAGCCGAAGCTGTCGGAGACGCTGTCCAGCGCCGCGTCGGGCCGGGGCATCGAGCAGAGCGGGCTGACGGCCTGGCCGGCCGGGCTGCCGGTGCTGCAGCGCACCTTCGAGCAGCGCTCGCGCGGCCACGCCCTGCGGGCCTACCCGGCCCTGGTGGACGAGGGCTCGTCGGTGGCGGTCCGGCTGTTCGACACGCCGGAGGGGCAGGAGCAGGCCATGTGGGCGGGCACCCGCCGCCTGCTGATGCTGCAGGTGAACTCGCCGGCGAAGGCGATCCAGGGCCGGCTGGGCAACCAGGCGAAGCTCGCCCTGTCGTACAACCCGCACGGTTCGGTCCCGGCGCTGTTCGAGGACATCGTGACGGCCGCGGTCGACCGTCTGATGACGGTCAACGGCGGTCCGGTGTGGGACGAGGCGGCGTTCACCGTGCTGTACGACAAGGTGCGTGCCGACCTGTACGACCTGGCGGCGGACACGACGCTGAAGACGGCGACCGCGCTCATCGCCTTCCACCGGGCCTCCAACCGGCTGAAGGCGGTCAGCAGCCCGGTGCTGCTGACCGCGGTCAACGACGTGCGGCTGCACCTGAGCTCGCTCGTGTTCCCGGGCTTCGTGACGGCCACCGGCTGGCAGCGGCTGCCGGACCTGAAGCGCTACCTGCTGGCCGTGGACCGGCGGCTGGAGGCGCTGCCCGACCACCCGCAGCGCGACCTGGCGAACCTGCAGAAGGTGCAGGCCGTCCAGCACGCGTACGGGGAGGAGCTGGCCCGGGTGCCGGCCGGGCGGGAGCCGTCGCCGGAGCTGCGGGCGGTCCGCTGGATGATCGAGGAGCTGCGGGTCAGCTTCTTCGCGCAGGGGCTGGGCACGCCCTCCCCGGTGTCGGAGAAGCGCATCCTGCGCGCGCTGGACGCGGCGGTGCGCTGAGCCGTGGCGGGGCCCCGGGACGCACCGGTTCCGGCCGGTCGGAGCCGGTTCGACCTGGGGCCCCGCGATGCAGTACGATCTGTCTTGTTCGCAGGCGAGAGCAGGCGAACGGATCAGAAACATCTGGTCCCGTGGAGCAGTTGGTTAGCTCGCCACCCTGTCAAGGTGGAGGTCGCGGGTTCAAGTCCCGTCGGGATCGCAGTACAGGAGAGGCCCGGAACCGTCAGGTTCCGGGCCTCTCCGTGTTCTCCGGCACGTCAGGGCCGATGCTGCGTCAGCATCTCCTTACACCGAGTCAGGTCTAGACCTCAAGGTAACGAGTCTGTGACGGTCATCACTTATCCACCCTTGAGATCGGACACTTGAGACCCCTCCCCGGCCCCCCAGAATTTAATATGTAAAATTGCACATGCATTACCGGTAATTCCCCCCACCCCCACGGGCCCCACAGGAATCCCGCGCACGGCATGCCGAAGGGCCGCACACCCGACCCGGCGGAGTCAGGGGTGCGGCCCTCGGGAAAAGCTTCCGAAGCCCCTCAGGCCTCGGTGCGCTGGGCCGGAATACCGGCCAGCAGAGCACGTACCTCCGCCTCACGGTAGCGGCGGTGGCCGCCCAGTGTGCGGATGGACGTCAGCTTGCCCGCCTTGGCCCAACGGGTCACCGTCTTGGGGTCCACGCGGAACATGGTGGCGACCTCTGCCGGCGTCAGCAGAGGTTCGGCGTCAGGGGTACGAGCGGTCATGAGCGGCCTCCTCGGGAGAACCGAACCAGGGCGGTTCTATCCTTCAAATTCTGCACCTTGACCCGCGATGCCCGAAATGGCACAGACGGGCCGAGTCGGTAATAGGACGAACGGCTTGTCCTGATGTCTACAACTACACCATCCGTCCAGCCCCATCGGCCAAACCGCCTAAATTGCCCCCTGGCGGGTCAAGTGTGACGGACAGCCATGGACCATCCCATAACGGACAGTCACGAAATCATGACATTCGGCTACGAGATGACCAGACCCTCCGTTTCACCGCAAAGCACGCACCACCGTCAGATGCACCCAGAAGTGGACACACCGGGTTGAACTTGGGCTGGTTGTCCCATTTTTGCATATAGGGGTAAGTTCGCGTCAACGGTGAGTAGTGTCACGTTCGACAGGTATTGACCGAACCCGGACCATCGTCCTTCGGTCAGGGTCGAAGGTCCCTACCGTTCCTACCCCTGTTCACCGGTACTCTCACCCCGCACGGCTGACCTCGTGTCAGCTCGCCTGCCGCAGGGCCAGCACCCGCCGCCAGCGGGCGGTCACCGCCTCGTACGAGCGCACCGCCGCCTCGGTGTTCCCGGCCCGCAGCGCGCCGATGCCCGACTCGACCTCCCCGACCGAGCTCTCGGCGGCCAGCCCCTCGGCCCCGAGCAGGTGCACCAGGCCCCCGTAGTCGAGCTCCACCAGCGACCGCGGGTGGAACTCCTCCAGCCACCGGCCGACCTGCTCCACGCCGAGGACGAGGGCGCCGCCCGGTCCGCGCTGCGTCCCCGGCACGGACGTCCGCAGCGCCCGGTAGCCGCGCGCCACGCGGCGGCGGGCCTGCGCCATCGGCGTCAGGTAGAAGAGGGCCGCAGGGGCCGCAGGACGCCCGTCCCCGGCCGGTCCGGCGGGCACGAAGCGGCGGTCCTCCTCCCCGAAGGGCAGGCACCAGCGCACCGGGACCTCCCAGCGGCTGGTGAGCACCCACGGACGGGCGTCCGGATGGTCGGTCCGCCACCGGGCGTGGTCGGCCTCCGCGGCCGCCCGGACGGCCGGCGGGAGCACGGTGTCGAGGAGGAACGCGGGCAGCGCCCCGCGCAGCTCGTCCAGGGCCTGCCAGCTCCGCAGCCGGTCCGTCCACGGGCAGACGTAGGTGACCCCGTCGACCAGCCGCACGAGGGCCCGCCCGCCCTCCCGGTCGGGCAGGGCGCCCGGGGTCCGGCCCGCGAGCTCCGCCAGGGCGCGGCGCTGCTCGGCCAGGGCGGCGGCGGCGACCGCCCCGTCCGGCCCCTCGGCGTCCGGTCCGTGCTCCGCCGCATAGGCCTGCCAGCGGGTCCGCTCGGGCTCCGGATAGGCGGCGAGCGGCTCGTAGACCCGCAGCTGGGCGGCGTAGGGCGGGAGCACCGAAGTGCGCACGGCGGTCACACCCGGCATCGTCGCACGCACCGGCGGCCGCCGGGGAGGGTGCCGTGGACGGCTTCCGGTCGTTATGCCCGTGGGACCGTCAGGGGGCAGATCGGGTGGCGGACCCGGGGCTAGGCTTCGATCAGACGCCCGCACCACAGCCGCGGGCCCGCAGATACTGGAGTCACCACAGTGACCGACGTACACACCGCATCCGCCGCGCACCCCGCACCAGGAGTGCTCAGCAGGATCTTCGCGACCGGGCCGGACGCCGCGCCCGGTGACGGCCACGAGCAGGTCGTCCTCTGCCACGACCGGTCCACCGGTCTGAAGGCCGTCATCGCCATCCACTCCACCGCCCTGGGCCCGGCCCTCGGCGGCACCCGCTTCCACCGGTACGACACCGAGGAGGAGGCGCTGGAGGACGCGCTGCGGCTCTCCCGCGGCATGAGCTACAAGAACGCCCTGGCCGGGCTCGACCTGGGCGGCGGCAAGGCCGTCATCATCGGCGACCCCGCGCCGACCGCCGAGGGCGGCGACAAGAACGAGGCGATGCTCCGGGCCTACGGCCGCTTCGTGGAGTCGCTGGCCGGCCGCTACGTCACCGCGTGCGACGTGGGCACGTACGTCCAGGACATGGACGTCGTGGCCCGCGAGACCCGCTTCGTGACCGGGCGCTCCCCCGAGTACGGCGGCGCGGGCGACTCCTCCGTCCTCACCGCCTTCGGCGTCTTCCAGGGCATGCGCGCCTCCGCCCGGGCCCGCTGGGGCCAGCCCACGCTGCGCGGCCGCCGGGTCGGCGTCGCGGGCGTCGGCAAGGTCGGCCACTACCTGGTCGGCCACCTCGTCGCGGACGGCGCCACCGTGGTCGTCACGGACGTCTCCGAGGCGGCCGTCAACCGCGTGCGCGCCGCCCACCCCGGGGTGGAGGTCGTCGCCGACACCGCGGCCCTGCTGGGGGCCTCGCTGGACGTGTACGCGCCCTGTGCGCTCGGCGGTGCGCTCGACGACGCCACGGTCGCGGTGCTCGGCGCCGCCGGCACCGTGATCGTCTGCGGTGCGGCGAACAACCAGCTCGCCCACGCCGGCGTGGAGAAGGACCTCGCGGACCGGGGCATCCTCTACGCCCCCGACTACCTGGTGAACTCCGGCGGCGTGATCCAGGTCGCGGACGAGATCGAGGGCTTCAACTTCGACCGCGCCAAGAACAAGGCCACGAAGATCTTCGACACCACCCTGGAGATCTTCACCCGGGCCGCCGCCGACGGGGTGCCGCCTGCCGTGGCGGCCGACCGCCTCGCGGAGAAGCGGATGCGGGAGGTGAGCGCGCTGCGCTCGATCCTGCTCCCGGGCTCCCGCCGCTCCTGATCCGCGCCGCGTGCCGCCGGCGGGGGGCGGGAACCCGCCCCCCGCCGGTCACGATGTGGAACCGGATTCTCACTTGCTAGCCCGATCGGGCGATGCCCGCTCCTCCGGCGGGGGATAATCGACAGTGGAACGACAAGCCCGGGAATGCTCCCGGGAGCCTGCGGAAGCCGAAGAAACCTCCCGTGACCTGGAAAGACCTGGTTTCGGAGGCTGTGAGTGCGCGCCACGTCACACCCGTGACGTACCGTCCGGCGGCGGAAACAGGTACCGTTAATGCTCCAAGGGACGGCTCTCCCACTCCGGGCAGGCCGCTCCTGATCATGAACACGTGTCAGACTCGGGGCCGTGAGCCCCATCGTTGAGGGGGTCGACCCATGGGGCGCGGCCGGGCCAAGGCCAAGCAGACGAAGGTCGCCCGCGAGCTGAAGTACAACAGCGGCGGGTTCGACGCGAACCGTCTGTCTCATGAGCTGGGTGTATCTCCGTCCACCGCGATCGAGCCTGAGCCGATCGAGGAGGACGACGAGGACGACCCCTACGCGGCGTACGCGGATCTGTACGCCGACGAGGACGACGACGAGGACACCGCCGACAACGGCCACTCCCGCCGCCGCGCCTGACAGCCGACCGGGACCGGTCCGGCCACTCCACGAGTGCCGGACCGGTCTTCGGCGTGTCCGCACGCCTGACGTGCGGTCGCGGCCGGGCGGGCGTCCGCGGGCCGGCACACGGCTGCCGCGGGCGTCCGTCCGCAGTCCGGCCGCGCAGTCCGGCCGCGCAGTCCGGCCTGACAGGGCCCCGGGCGGCGGGGCCGCCCCCTGGGAGGCGGCCCCGCACCACGGACCGGTCAGGCGAGGGTGAAGCCCTCGTACGCGTTGTAGAGCGTTGCGGCGCCGTCGTGCTCGTCCGCGCGGTCGACGATGTCGCCGAGCAGCCAGGCCTCGACGCCGCGGTCCTCCAGGATCGCGAGGACGACGTCGACGGAGGACGGCGGCACGACCGCGACCATGCCGACGCCCATGTTGAGGGTCTTCTCGATCTCCAGGGTCTGCATGCGGCCGACCTGCGCGACGGTCTGGAAGACCGGCAGCGGGGTCCAGGTGCCGCGGTCCAGGCGGGCGTGCAGGCCCTCCGGGATGACCCGGGCCAGGTTGGCGGCCAGGCCGCCGCCGGTGACGTGCGAGAAGGCGTGGATCTCGGTGGCGCGGGTGAGCGCCAGGCAGTCCAGCGAGTAGATCCGGGTCGGCTCCAGCAGCTCCTCGCCGAGGGTGCGGCCGAACTCCTCGACCTGGCGGTCGAGCTTCCAGCCGGCCTCGTTGAGCAGCACGTGGCGGACGAGCGAGTAGCCGTTCGAGTGCAGGCCGGAGGCGGCCATCGCGATGACGACGTCACCCGCACGGACCCGCTCGGCGCCGAGCAGCGCGTCGGCCTCCACCACGCCGGTGCCGGCGCCGGCCACGTCGTACTCGTCCGGGCCGAGCAGGCCGGGGTGTTCGGCGGTCTCGCCGCCGATCAGGGCGCAGCCGGCCAGGGCGCAGCCCTCGGCGATGCCCTTGACGATCTGGGCGACGCGCTCGGGGACGACCTTGCCGACGCAGATGTAGTCGGTCATGAAGAGCGGCTCGGCGCCGCACACGACGAGGTCGTCGACGACCATGCCGACCAAGTCGTGGCCGATCGTGTCGTGCTTGTCCAGGGCCGCGGCCAGGGCCACCTTGGTGCCCACGCCGTCGGTGGCGGTGGCCAGCAGCGGACGCTCGTAGCGCTTGAAGGCGGAGGCGTCGAAGAGCCCGGCGAAGCCGCCGAGACCGCCGACGACCTCCGGACGGTTCGCCTTCTTCACCCACTGCTTCATGAGCTCGACGGCGCGGTCGCCCGCCTCGATGTCGACACCTGCGGCGGCGTAGGTGGCGCCGCTCTCGTTGCTGGTCACGTGCTGCGGCCCTCTCGGGTCATGGGGGTGGAAAAACAGCCGCAGGGCCCCCGGTCGGGGCCCTGCGGCCTGGGCACTAGGGGCGGCGCAGCGCGTCGGCCGCGCCGTGACCGCCGAGCAGCGACTGGACGCCGTCCAGGTCGCTGGTGGGCTTGCCGCGGACGGCCGGGGGCTGCTGGCTGCCGGCGATCTCGGCCTCCAGGAGCAGCTTGCCCAGCAGCGCCGGGTCGGGCAGCTCCATCGGGTAGACCCCGTCGAAGCAGGCCCGGCAGAGCTTGTCCTTGGGCTGCGCGGTGGCCTCGATCATGCCGTCGATCGAGATGTAGGCGAGCGAGTCGGCGCCGAGCGTCCGGCCGATCTCCTCGATGGTCATGCCGTTGGCGATCAGCTCCGCGCGGGTGGCGAAGTCGATGCCGAAGAAGCAGGGCCACTTGACCGGCGGGGAGGAGATCCGGATGTGCACCTCGGCGGCGCCCGCCTCGCGGAGCATCTTCACCAGCGCGCGCTGGGTGTTGCCGCGGACGATGGAGTCGTCCACGACCACCAGGCGCTTGCCGCGGATGACTTCCTTGAGCGGGTTGAGCTTGAGCCGGATGCCGAGCTGCCGGATGGTCTGGCTGGGCTGGATGAAGGTGCGGCCGACGTAGGCGTTCTTCACCAGTCCGGAGCCGTACGGGATGCCGCTGGCCTCGGCGTACCCGATGGCCGCGGGCGTGCCGGACTCCGGGGTCGCGATCACCAGGTCCGCGTCGGCGGGCGCCTCGGCGGCCAGCTTGCGGCCCATCTCCACGCGGGAGAGGTGCACGTTGCGGCCGGCGATGGAGGTGTCGGGGCGGGCCAGGTACACGTACTCGAAGACGCAGCCCTTGGGCTTGGCCTCGGCGAACCGCGAGGTGCGCATGCCCTGCTCGTCGATGGCGATGAGCTCGCCGGGCTCGACCTCGCGGATGAAGGAGGCGCCGCAGATGTCGAGGGCGGCGGTCTCGGAGGCCACCACCCAGCCGCGCTCCAGGCGGCCGAGCACCAGCGGGCGGATGCCCTGCGGGTCGCGGGCCGCGTACAGGGTGTTCTCGTCCATGAAGACGAGGGAGAAGGCGCCCTTGACCTTGGGCAGGACCTGCCGGGCGGTGTCCTCGATGGACAGCTCGGGGTAGCCCGCGAGGAGGGCGGTCACCAGGTCGGTGTCGTTGGTCGCCGCGGACCGGCCGGAGCGGGAGACGTGCTCCTCGCCCGGCAGTTCGGCGACCAGGGCCGCCAGTTCGGCGGTGTTCACCAGGTTTCCGTTGTGCCCGAGGGCCAGCGAACCGTGCACGGTCGCCCGGAAGGTCGGCTGGGCGTTCTCCCAGACCGACGAACCTGTTGTCGAGTAGCGGGCATGTCCGACGGCGATATGCCCGTGCAACGATCCCAGGGAGGTCTCGTCGAAGACCTGGGACACGAGGCCCATGTCCTTGAAGACGAGAATCTGGGAGCCGTTGCTCACTGCGATGCCCGCGGATTCCTGTCCGCGGTGCTGCAGGGCATAGAGGCCGAAGTACGTGAGCTTGGCGACCTCCTCGCCGGGAGCCCAGACACCGAAGACGCCGCAAGCGTCCTGGGGGCCTTTCTCGCCGGGAAGAAGATCGTGGTTGAGTCGTCCGTCACCACGTGGCACGTCTTCGAGTCTAGGCCAGTTCCGTACGCCTTCCCGAACAGGGGAGGGCCGGATCGTTGGACGAAACGGTGGCAACGCGCGTAGAGAAGGCCCCTTACACGTGTCTGCCCCGCTGCGGCGGGCGTTCGGCCCGGGCGCGCACTTCCCTTGTCACACGTGCTCTGCGGAGCGGCCGGGCGGCTGACGGCACGTCGGCGGGCGGGTCCGGGCGTGATCCTGCTCACCCGGCGAGGGAGCATCTCACCCGGCGGGGAGCATCAGCGCCCAGGCCCCCGGGTGCACCGTCCACGTCCGGTGCCGGACCGGGCCGACGGCGCAGCCGTCCGCGGTGTAGCCGAAGCCGCGGCCCGCCACGCTGAGGGTGGTCGCGCGCAGCCGGCGGGACGATCCACCCACCGTGATCTCCAGGACGAGTTCGCCGCCGTCGGCGCTCGCGGCGAGCAGCCGGACCTTCTCGTGGACGTCGGCGAGCAGCCGTCCGTCCGCCTCGACCCGCAGCCTGGTGCCGTCCGGGTCGGAGGTGGTCCCCTGCTCGGGCGCAGCCAGTTTCGCCCATAGCGAACGCAGGGACACCGGCCCCCGTCGGTGCTCCCCGACCACCCTCAGTTCGGCGAGCACCACCCCGCCACCGTCGTCGACCACCAGGTCGAGCTTGCGGGGGGCGCCGGCGAGCACCGCCCTGGCCGCGGCCACCGGCTCGGCGGGCACCCCGAGGGCACGGCAGGCCGCGGTCGACCCGGCCGGGCCGACCGGCACCGCGCCGACCGGGTCCGCGCCCAGGTCACGCTGTCGGTGGAGGGCCTGCAGCACCCGCTGCACGGCCTGGTCGGAACCGATCACGACCGGTCGGCGGCGACCGCGGTGCGACAGGATCCGGTCGAGTTCGGACGGGCTCTCGGGCAGGGCCACCTTGGTGTCCGCGCCCCCGCGGAGGACGTCCCGGGCGATCCGCACCGACTCGCCGTCCGCCCGGCCGGCCGCCGGGTCGACCAGCACCAGCAGCGGATCCCTCCCGCGCGGCTCGTCGGGACGGGACGCAGGCGTGGACTGGGACGACACGACCGGTCCTTCCTCAGGTAATCTCTCGGTGCAAGAGCCCCTTGCGCTATTGCGCCAGGGGCTTCGTCTATCTCGGGGCAGACTGCGGCCTTCCGCAGGATGCCCCAACCGGAAGGGGTGTACGCCTGTGCCGGCACTCGTGCTCGTTGGCGCCCAGTGGGGAGACGAGGGCAAGGGGAAGGCGACTGACCTCCTCGGTGGCTCCGTCGACTACGTCGTCCGTTACCAGGGCGGCAACAACGCCGGTCACACGGTGGTCATCGGCGACCAGAAGTATGCCCTGCACCTGCTCCCTTCCGGCATCCTCAGCCCGAACGTGACGCCGGTGATCGGCAACGGCGTCGTCATCGACCCGGGCGTGCTGCTCTCCGAGCTGAAGGGCCTGGACGACCGCGGCATCGACACCTCGAAGCTGCTGATCTCCGGCAACGCCCACCTGATCACGCCGTACCACCGCACCCTGGACAAGGTCACCGAGCGCTTCCTCGGCAAGCGCCGGATCGGCACCACCGGCCGCGGCATCGGCCCCGCCTATGCGGACAAGATCAACCGGGTCGGCATCCGCGTGCAGGACCTCTTCGACGAGTCGATCCTGCGGCAGAAGATCGAAGCGGCGCTGCACGACAAGAACCAGCTGCTGGTCAAGCTCTACAACCGCCGCGCCATCCCGGTCGAGCTGGTGCTGGAGGAGTACCTCGGCTACGCGGACAAGATCCGCCCGTACCTGGCCGACACCACCCTCGTCCTCGACGAGGCGCTCAAGGCCGGCAAGGTCGTCCTGCTGGAGGGCGGCCAGGGCACCCTGCTGGACGTCGACCACGGCACGTACCCCTTCGTGACCTCGTCGAACCCGACCTCCGGCGGCGCCTGCACCGGCTCCGGCATCGGCCCGACCAAGATCGACCGGGTCATCGGCATCCTGAAGGCGTACACCACCCGCGTCGGCTCGGGCCCGTTCCCGACCGAGCTGCTGGACGCCGACGGCGACGCCCTGCGCCGGATCGGCGGCGAGCGCGGCGTCACCACCGGCCGCGACCGCCGCTGCGGCTGGTTCGACGCCGTGATCGCCCGCTACGCGACCCGGGTCAACGGCCTGACCGACTTCTTCCTCACCAAGCTCGACGTGCTCACCGGCTGGGAGCAGATCCCGGTCTGCGTGGCCTACGAGATCGACGGCAAGCGCGTCGAGGAGCTGCCGTACAACCAGTCCGACTTCCACCACGCCAAGCCGATCTACGAGTCGCTGCCGGGCTGGTCCGAGGACATCAGCAAGGCGCAGACCTTCGACGAGCTGCCGAAGAACGCGAAGGCGTACGTGAAGGCGCTGGAGGAGATGTCGGGCGCGCCGATCTCCGCGATCGGCGTCGGCCCCGGCCGCACCGAGACCATCCAGATCAACTCCTTCCTGTAGGCCGCACCTCCGAAGGGCCCCGCACCGGCGTGCGGGGCCCTTCGGCGTTCCCAGGACACGTCGATTGAACTAGTGCAAACATGGATTGCATCTAGTGCAACAGCGCCCTACAGTCGGCGGCATGACCGCGAAGCAGCCCGCACCCACCGTCCTCACCGGCCGCCACGTCCGCCTCGAACCGCTCCGCGCCGACCACGCCCCCGACCTGTTCGCCGCGGCCGGCGGCGACGAGGAGGTCTGGCGCTGGCTGACGCACCCCGCGCCCCGCACCGAGGAGGCGATGGCCGCGATCGTCGGCTCCGTGCTCGCCGAGGCCGCCGCGGGCGCGTCCGTGCCGTTCGCCGTCGTCACCCCCGGCACCGGCCGGGCCGTCGGCGTCACCTGCTACCTCGACCTCGACGCCGGGCACGAGCGGGTGGAGATCGGCGGCACCTGGTACGCCCGCGCCGTGTGGCGCACCGCCGTCAACACCGAGGCCAAGCTGCTGCTGCTCACCCACGCCTTCGACGACCTCGGCATGGGACGGGTCAGCTGGAAGACCGACCACCTCAACGAGCGCTCGCAGAAGGCCATCCGCCGCCTCGGCGCACAGTACGAGGGCACCCTGCGCCGCCACCGCCGCCGGCCCGACGGCACCTGGCGCGACACCGTCTACTTCTCCATGCTGCACGACGAGTGGCCCGCGGCCAGGGCTCGTCTGACGGAGCGCCTGGCCGCGGGCCGGTAGGTCCCGGAGGGAGGTGGGTCAGGCGATCGAGGCCGCCACGATCGCCGCCACCGACAGGTTGCAGGCGGCCGTCACCCACACCGCGGGGTGCGGCTCGGGATCGACGAGCACCTCGCCGAGCCTGCCCGGCGTCAGCAGGTCGACCAGCCAGAACGCGGCCGCCATCAGCACCAGGCCGAGCAGGCCGAACGTGACGGTCGCCGCCAGGCCCTTACCGAACTCGTCGTAGGTGTACATGATCGCCGTGAAGACGATGCCGCCGATCCCCAGCAGCGCGGAACTCAGCACCACGGCGGCGTTCCGGTTGCGCTCCACCCAGATCTGGCGGCCCAGCTTGCCCGGCGTCAGCACGTCGACCAGGCCGACGCCCAGCAGCAGCAGCACCAGGCCCACCGCGCCGAACGCGGCGGCGACACCCAGGCCGTGGACGATGTCGTTCATGCTGTTCCCCCGGGGCGACGAGTCAAGGACCGGCAAAAGATATCCCATGGCCACGGTCCGGTGGACCCCCAAGTACCATCACCCGTCATGACCCCCACCGACACCGCTCCCGCCCGCCGGCGCTCCGGCGTCGTCGCCCTCGGCATGGTGGGCACCCTGGCGCTCGCCCTCACCGGCTGCGCCACCGGCGGCGGCGGCAGCGGCAGCGCCCCGCGGCGCTGCGTCGACCCCGGCACCCTCAAAGTGCTGGAGGACCACTCCTGCAGCGCCGGCACGGCCGCCGCCGCGGGCCGCTGGTACTACTGCGGCTCCGGCGCGCTGACCGCCGGCGGCGGCACCTTCGACAAGGCCGCCACCAAGCGCGGTGGCTTCGGCTGCCCCACCGGCAGCACCTCGGGCTCGGGCGGGGGCTGACCGGCATGCGCCGCCACACCGTCGAACCCCGGCCCGGCTGGCAGGCGGCCGTCGAGTCCCAGGGCCTCATCTACGCCGTCTGCGAGGACCCCCGCGACCCCGGCACCGAGTACGCCTACTGGGACGAGAGCGCCTACTACTCCTTCGCCCCGGCCGAGGTCGAGGCGCTGGAGGAGGTCGTCGACGAGCTGCACGAGCTCTGCCTGGAGGCCGCCGACCACGTGGTGCGCACCGGCCGCCTCGCCGACTACGGCATCACCGACCCGCGCCTGGCCGAGGTCGTCGGCACCTCCTGGCGCCGCCGCGAGGAACAGCCCTCGCTGTACGGCCGGTTCGACCTCGCGTACGACGGCACCGGGCCGGCCAAGCTCTTCGAGTACAACGCCGACACCCCGACCTCGCTGATCGAGGCGGCGAGCCCGCAGTGGTTCTGGATGGAGGAGCGCTTCCCCGAGGCCGACCAGTGGAACTCCCTCCACGAGCGGCTGGTCGAGGCGTGGGGCCGGCAGAAGGACCTGCTGCCCCCCGGCCCGGTGCACTTCGCGCACTCGCGCGGCGACACCGAGGGCGAGGACTGGATGACCACCCTCTACCTGCAGGAGACCGCCGGACAGGCCGGCCTGGAGACCGTCTCCATCGCGATGGAGGACATCGGCCTCGACAGCCTCTCCGGCCGCTTCGTCGACCTGGAGCAGCGCTACATCCGCTCGGCGTTCAAGCTCTACCCCTGGGAGTGGCTCGCCGACGACGAGTTCGGCGAGCAGCTGCTGGCCGGCATCGACCTGGGCGGCTCCACCGGCTCCACCCTGTGGATCGAGCCGCCGTGGAAGATGCTGCTCTCCAACAAGGCCCTGCTCGCGGTGCTCTGGGAGCTCTTCCCCGGGCACCCCAACCTGCTGCCCGCCTACCTGGACGGGCCGCGCGAGCTCACCGCCACCGGTTACGCGGCCAAGCCGCTGCTCGGCCGCGAGGGCGCCGGCGTGCGGATCGTCGAACCCGACGGCGCCCAGACCCTGCTCCCCGCCTGGGCCGGCGACCCGGACCGGTACGGCACCGAGGGCTTCTGCTACCAGCAGCTCTGCCCGCTGCCGGACTTCGACGGCAACCACCCCGTGCTCGGCGCCTGGGTCGTGGACGGCGAGGCCGCCGGCCTCGGCATCCGCGAGACCCACGACTCGCCGATCACCCACCAGGGCGCCCGGTTCCTGCCGCACGTCATCCTCTGACGGCCCGTCCGCCGGTGTCCGACCCGGCGTCCGACCCGGCGTCCGCGCGCGGGCGGCCCGTGCCCGGACCGGCGCCGGGCCGGTGCCGGTCGGACGTCCCGGCCGGGGCAACGGCGTCACCGCCGCCCCGCTCGCGGCCACCGACCGGTTCGCAGGGCGGCACCGGGGCCCGGTCAGTCGTTGTGCTCGACCATCCGGTCCAGGCAGACGGCCACGGCGAGGAGCAGCGGCACGTCCGCGCCCCCGGCGATCTCGACACCGTACATGTCGCGGATCCGGAACCACTTGCGGGAGATCTCGGCGACGGTGTCGCCGTCCGACTCGACCTTGTACTCCTTGTCGATCAGGTCGCCGTGGACCTCCAGTTCGCCCCCGCCCTCCAGCTCCACGTGGTACTTGTCGCGGAACGGCGTGAACAGCTTCTTACGGACGGTCGCGACGGTGTCGCCGTCGGCGTTCTCGATCTTCATCGCGTCCCGGACGGTGAGCACCTTCTCCTTGATCACCGCGACCACCGCACCCGTGGGGTCCTGCAGCTCGAAGGTGTCGCGCAGCCGCAGCACCTTGCCGTCCACCAGGAACGCCTTCTCGCCGTCGCCGTCCTCGATCCAGTAGTCGTCGCCGACCGCGAACAGCCGCTCCTTGACCACGTACTTCATGCCGCACCCGTTTTCCGTCGAGTCGGATGGAATCCTGCCGAGCACATCGTGCCGGACATCCTCCCCGCGCGGTCCGCCGACGGGCCGCGGGCCTCCCCCGGCACGGACCACGGAACCGGAGCCGGGCCGGGGCGGATCAGGCCGCGGCCGGACGGGCGCGCAGGCGCCGCAGCATCCGGGCGTCCAGGAACCCCACCGCGCGGGCCGCCGACTCGACCGTCGACCCCTGCCCGATCAGGTGCTCCGCGTGCTCCAGCCGCAGCTCCTGCTGGTAGCGCAACGGCGTGCAGCCGGTGGCCCGCACGAACCGCCGGGTGAGGGTCCGCTCGCTCACCCCCGCCGCCTCCGCGAGTCCGGCCAGCAGCAGCGGATCGGTGAACCGGGCGTCGATGACGTCCTGCACCCGGTGCACCACGTCGCTCAGGTGCGCGCGGTGCCGCAGCATCGCGCTCTCCTGCTGCTGGTCGCCGTTGCGGCGGGTGTGCACCACCATCGTGCGCGCCACCCGCGCCGCGGCGTACGGCCCGTGGCGCACCGCCAGCAGGTGCAGCGCCAGGTCGATGCCGCTGGCGATGCCGGCGGACGTGACCACGCCGCTGTCCTCCACGAACAGCACGTCCGGCACGACGGCCGCACGCGGGTAGCGGAGCGCCAGCTCGTCCTGCAGGTCGTGGTGGGTCGTGCAGCGCCGCCCGTCGAGCAGCCCGGCCCGGCCCAGCGCGTCGGCCCCGGAGCAGACGCTCGCCACCGTGCCGCCGGCCTCCCGGTGCGCGACCAGGCGCTCCAGCGTGGCGCGGCCGAACACCGGGCCGCGGGGCAGCACCGGGGAGCGCCAGCCCGGCACGACCACCAGATCGTCCGCGGACGGCGCCGGCCAGGACGTCCCGGCCCGCAGGCCGATCCCCTGCGCGGTGGGGATGTCCTCCTGCTCGCCCACGTACACCGTCTCGTAGCGGTGGCCGATGTCGGCGGCCGACGAGAAGACCTGCGCCGGACCGGCCAGGTCCAGCAGGTGCACCCGCGGCGCGAGCAGGAAGACCACCCTGGTCACGATCCGGTCAGCTCCTCGACGGTGGCGATCCGGGCGAAGCGGCCCGCGAGCGCGTACTCGGTACGGGCCGTGATCTCCCGTGCCGACAGGGTACGCGGGTCGGCGAGGATCTCCTCCCGGCTGCGGCCGGCCGGCGCGTCCCGGTGCTCGACGGGATGCGTCGCGGTGGCGTCGGTGACGAAGACGACGTCGTACCCGAGGTCGGAGCCGACCCGCGCCGTCGTCTCGCAGCACTGCTCGGTGCGGATGCCGCTGATCACGAGCTCGCCCACCCCGTGCCGGGTGAGCAGCTGCTGCAGGTTGGTGGTGGTGAAGGCGTTGTGCGAGGTCTTGGTGACGACGGGCTCGCCCGCGGCGGGCTCCAGCCCCTCGATCAGGCGCACGAACCCGAGCGCCGGGTCGAAGACCGTGCCCGACCCGGGATCGCTGTGGAGCACCCAGACGACGAGCTGCCCCTTCTCCCGGGCGGCGTCCACCAGCCGGCCCACCTGCTTCACGATCTGCGGGTTCGAGACGGACGCCCAGTCGGGGCGGCGGCGGAAGGACTCCTGGACGTCGATGACGACGAGTGCGGTCTGCATGCCTCCATGCTGGCCCGGCCCCCGCCGCCCGCCCAGGCATGATCCCGACCCGCACCGGACCGATCCGGTCACCCGGAGCGGGCTGCCCGCCCCACCCGGTCCGGGCGTCCTGCCCGTCCTGCACGTCCTCCGCGGGGCGCCGGGCGACGACGCCGGCGCGGGCACCCCGGCCCGCGTGCCGCCGGTCCGGAATGCGGACGCCCGTGGTGCGGTTTGATGGGGTTATGGCTTCTCGTGCACGCGTACGCGCCCCCGAACTGGCGGGCAAGGGCGGATGGCTCAACACCGGCGGCAAGGACCTGTCGCTGGCGGACCTCCGCGGCAAGATCGTCATTGCCGACTTCTGGACCTTCTGCTGCATCAACTGCCTCCACGTCCTGGACGAACTCCGGGAGCTGGAGGAGAAGCACCGCGACACCGTGGTGATCATCGGCGTGCACTCGCCGAAGTTCGTCCACGAGGCCGACCACCGGGCCGTGGTGGACGCGGTCGCCCGGTACGAGGTGCACCATCCGGTGCTCGACGACCCGGAGCTCGCGACGTGGAAGCAGTACGCGGTGCGGGCCTGGCCGACGCTGGTGGTGATCGACCCGGAGGGGTACGTCGTCGCGCAGCACGCCGGTGAGGGGCACGCGCACGCGATCGCCGCGCTGGTCGGGGAACTGGAGGCGGAGCACGCCGCGAAGGGCACGCTGCGGCGCGGTGACGGCCCGTACGTGGCGCCGGAGCCGCAGGCCGGCGACCTGAAGTTCCCCGGCAAGGCGGTGCGGCTGCCCGACGGCCACTTCCTGGTCGCGGACTCCGGGCACCACTCCCTGGTGGAGCTGGCCGAGGACGGCGAGACGGTGGTGCGCCGGATCGGCGACGGCGAGCGCGGGCTGGTCGACGGCGCCGCGCCGCGGTTCAGCGAGCCGCAGGGCCTCGCGCTGGTGCCGGAGGGCCTGGGCTTCGACGTGGTGGTGGCCGACACCGTGAACCACGCGCTGCGCGGCGTGCGGCTGTCGGACGGCAGTGTCACGACGCTGGCCGGCACCGGCCGGCAGTGGTGGCAGGGCTCGCCGACCGACGGCGCGGCGCGCGAGGTGGACCTCTCCTCGCCGTGGGACGTCGCGTGGTTCGACGGCCGGGTGTGGATCGCGATGGCCGGTGTGCACCAGCTGTGGGCGTACGACCCGGCGGCCGGCACGGTCGGCGTGGCGGCGGGCACCACGAACGAGGGCCTGGTCGACGGGCCGCTGGCGGAGGCGTGGTTCGCGCAGCCGTCGGGGCTGGCCGTCTCGGCGGACGGCGAGCGGCTCTGGGTCGCGGACTCGGAGACCTCCGCGGTGCGCTGGGTTTCACGTGAAACACGGAGCGTGCACACCGCCGTGGGCACCGGCCTCTTCGACTTCGGGCACCGCGACGGCGCCGCCGGGCAGGCGCTGCTGCAGCACCCGCTCGGGGTGACCGTGCTGCCGGACGGCTCGGTGGCGGTCTCCGACACCTACAACCACGCGCTGCGCCGGTTCGACCCGGCCACCGGCGAGGTCTCCACCCTGGCGACCGACCTGCGGGAGCCGTCCGGGGCGGTGCTGGTGGGCGACGACATCGTGGTGGTGGAGTCGGCCCGGCACCGGCTGACGCGGCTGCGGCTGCCCGAGGAGGCCGTGCAGGTCGAGTCGGTCGCGCACCGGACGCAGCGGGCGGCGACGGAGATCGCGCCCGGCGCCCTGCAGCTGGACGTGGTGTTCCAGGCCCCGTCCGGGCAGAAGCTGGACGAGCGCTACGGCCCGTCGACGCGGCTGCTGGTGAGCGCGACCCCGCCGGAGCTGCTGCTCTCCGGTGCGGGTGCCGACACGGACCTCTCGCGGGAGCTCGTGCTGAACGAGGCGGTCGCCGAGGGCGTGCTGCACGTCTCGGCGATGGCGGCCTCCTGCGACGACGACCCGGCGATCGAGTACCCGGCGTGCCACGTCCACCAGCAGGACTGGGGCGTGCCGGTGAAGCTGACGTCCGGCGGCGCGAGCCGTCTGCCGCTGGTGCTGGCGGGCATGGAGTGACCGGCGCCGGCTGAGCGCGGACGCGCAGAGGGGGGCGGCCCGGCCGGGCCGCCCCCCTCGTCGTGCCGGGGTCTCCGCGCGCCGGACCCCCTCCTGCCCGCGCGGACCGCGGGTCAGCCCTCCATGAACGCCTTGAGGGCGCCGGCGAGGAGGTACGGGTCGTCCGCGCCGCAGAGCTCGCGTGCGGAGTGCATGGAGAGCGCGGCGATGCCGCAGTCGACGGTGGTGATGCCGAGCCGGGCGGCCGTGATCGGGCCGATGGTGGTGCCGCAGGGCATGGCGTTGTTGGAGACGAAGGTCTGCCACGGCACGCCGGCCTTCTCGCAGGCGGCGGCGAAGACGGCCCGGCCGAGGCCGTCGGTGGCGTAGCGGTTGTTGACGTTGACCTTGAGGATCGGGCCGCCGTTGGGCATCGGGCGGTGACCCGGCTCGTGCCGCTCGCTGTAGTTGGGGTGGACGGCGTGGCCCATGTCGGAGGAGAGGCACACGGTGCCGGCGAGCGCCCGGGCGCGGTCCTCGACGGTGCCGCCACGCGCGTAGACGCTGCGCTCCAGCACGTTGCCGAGCAGCGGGCTCTGCGCGCCGGTGTCGGACTCGCTGCCGGTCTCCTCGTGGTCGAAGGCGGCCAGCACCGGGATGTAGGGCAGTCCGGCGCCGCCCTCGGTGGCGACGGCGGCGAGGGCGGCGGTGCCCGCGTGCACGGAGAGCAGGTTGTCGAGGCGCGGGCCGGCGAGCAGCTCGCGGTCCTTGCCGAGGTAGCAGGGCGGCTGCACGTCGTGCGTCATGAGGTCCCAGCCGACGACGTCCTCGGCCGGGACGCCCGCCCGCTCGGCCACGTACGCGACGAGGGAGCCCTCGGTGACCTCGCCGATCCCCCAGATCGGGGTGAGGTGGCGCTGCTTGTCGAGCTTGAGGCCTTCGTTGACCGCGCGGTCGAGGTGGATGGCGAGCTGCGGGACGCGCAGCAGGGCCTCGTCGATCAGGACGAGGCGGGCGGTGCCGTCGCGCAGGGCGAGGCGGCCGGAGATGCCGAGGTCGCGGTCGAGCCAGGTGTTGAGGGGCACGCCGCCGTAGATCTCGACGGCGACCTGCCGCCAGCCGGCCGCGCCGGTGTCGGGGATGGGCTTGACGCGGAGGTTCGGCGAGTCGGTGTGGGTGCCGACCACGCGGAACGGCGTCTCGGGCCCCGCCCCCGCGGGGACGTACCAGGCGATCAGCGCGCCGCCCCGGACGACGTAGCGGCCGCCGGCCTCCGCCCCCCAGGCGTCGGTCTCCCTGACCTGCCGAAAGCCCGCCTTCTCCAGCCGCTCGGCGGACGCGGCGACGGCGTGGTACGGCGACGGCGCGGCGCTGAGGTAGGCGATCAGATCGTCGGTGTGCGTCCGGTCGAAGTAGGCCGGGCGGGCGGCGGTCGACATGCTGCTCCTGGGTTGAGGGAGGTCGGGACGCCGGATGGGGGTCCCGGCTCCGCCTCTGAGCATATGCCCGTACACGGACATGACACGGGGAACTCAAAAACGGTGACCCAATGGTGAGGACACCAGGACGGGAACCGTACGGTCCGCGTGCCGCCCTGCCCGGGCAGGGGTCGCCGGCCGGCCGGTGATGCGTGAACTCGGCCGGGTGCGAAGGGTGTTGCCGCGAGGGGCGGTGGCCGGGCGGGATGCCGGCGGGGCCGGTCCCGGAGCATGGGGAAGCGGGGCCCGGCAGTGCCGGACCCCGCTTCGCCGAGGGTGTGTCAGGTGGACTTCAGGGGCCTCAGAAGGCCTCCTCCGCGAGCTCCATGATCCCGTTGTCCACGGCCTCGGCGATGAGTCGCTGCGGGGCGGTGGTGGGGAGGATGTTGCGGGCGAAGAAGCGGGCCGCGGCGACCTTGCCCTCGTAGAAGGGGATGTCCTTCTCCGAGGCGCCGGCCTCCAGCTTGGCGAGCGCGACGGCGGCCTGGCGGAGCAGCAGCCAGCCGATCACGACGTCGCCGGAGACCAGGAGCAGGCGGGTGGTGTTGAGACCCACCTTGTACATGTTCCTGGTGTCCTCCTGGACGGAGGTGAGGTCGGCGAGCAGCTTGCCGACGATGGCCTCCAGGTCGCCGGCGGAGGCGCCGAGCAGGGCGCGCTCGGCGGCCAGGGCCTCGCCGCCCTCGCCACCGGCGATGAACTTCTGGATCTGCTCGGAGACGGCCGTGAGCGCCTGGCCGCCGTCCTTGACGATCTTGCGGAAGAAGAAGTCCTGGCCCTGGATGGCCGTGGTGCCCTCGTAGAGGGTGTCGATCTTGGCGTCCCGGATGTACTGCTCGATCGGGTACTCCTGCAGGTAGCCGGAGCCGCCGAAGATCTGCAGGGACTGCGCGAGCTGCTCGTAGGACTTCTCGGAGCCGTAGCCCTTGACGATCGGCAGGAGCAGGTCGTTGAGGCCCTCGGCGGCCTTGTCCTCCTCGCCGCGCAGGCGGGCGGCGAGCAGGTCGTCCTGGACGGAGGCGGTGTAGAGCACCAGGGCGCGCATGCCCTCGGCGTACGCCTTCTGCTGGAGCAGCGAGCGGCGGACGTCGGGGTGGTTGGTGATGGTGACGCGGGGGGCGGTCTTGTCCATGAAGTTGGAGATGTCCGCACCCTGCACGCGCTCCTTGGCGTACTCCAGGGCGTTGAGGTAGCCGGTGGAGAGGGTGGCGATGGCCTTCGTGCCGACCATCATGCGGGCGAACTCGATGATCTTGAACATCTGGCGGATGCCGTCGACGGTCTCGCCGAGCAGCCAGCCCTTGGCGGGATGCTTGGCGCCGAAGGTCATCTCGCAGGTGTTCGAGGCCTTGAGGCCCATCTTGTGCTCGACGTTGGTGGCGTAGGCGCCGTTGCGCTCGCCGAGCTCGCCGGTCTCCCAGTCGAAGTCGTACTTCGGCACGATGTAGAGGCCGAGGCCCTTGGTGCCCGGCTTGCCGCCCTCGGGGCGGGCGAGCACCAGGTGGATGATGTTGTCGGACATGTCGTGCTCACCGGAGGTGATGAAGCGCTTCACGCCCTCGATGTGCCAGGAGCCGTCCTCCTGCTTGATCGCCTTGGTGCGGCCGGCGCCGACGTCCGAGCCGGCGTCGGGCTCGGTCAGCACCATGGTGGCGCCCCAGAGGCCCTCGACCATGCGCTGGGCGACCTTCTGCTGCTCCTCGGTGCCCTCGTCGTAGACGACGCCGGCGAAGGCGGGGCCGGAGGAGTACATCCAGATCGCCGGGTTGGAGCCCAGCACCTGCTCGGCGTAGGCCCAGACGAGGGAGGACGGGGTGACCTGGCCGCCGATGCCCTCCGGGATGCCCAGGCGCCACCACTCGGCGTCCATGAAGGTCTGGTAGCTCTTCCTGAACGCGGCGGGGACCGGCGCCGTGTTGGTCTCCGGGTCGAAGACCGGCGGGGTGCGGTCCGTCTCGGTGAACGACGCGGCGAGGTCGTTCTCCGCGAGGCGGGAGATCTCGCTGAGGATGTTCTTCGCGGTGTCGACGTCCATGTCGGCGAACGGACCGGTGCCGTACACCTGGTCGCGGCCGAACACCTCGAACAGGTTGAACTCCACGTCCCGCAGGTTGGACTTGTAGTGACCCATGACCGTTTCTCCGGTTCGTCTGCTTGCCGTGGGCCCGCCGTTCGAGCGCCCCACTTACCCACCAGTACGCACCATGATGCTACCCGGCAGTAACTTTGTTCAAGCCCTCTCACGGCAAAGCCTTATGAAGGTGGTCACGTCCCACAACCGCAGCGGCACCCGGATTGTGCGATACGCCTCCCCTGCGAGGCCGTCCCGCCCGCTAGCCTTGACCCGTGTACGGCTACGAGCAGACCGCATACCAGGACCCCTACCAGCAGCAGGCGGGGATGAACGGCATGCCCGGCCCCGGCCCGTACGGCGACCCCCAGCAGGCCGGCGCCCAGCAGTCGCTCTACCCCGAGCCCTCGCCGCCGTCGCTCGCGGACGCGGTCCGGGCGTTCACCACCGGGTCGATGCCGGTCGAGGACTTCCAGGCGATCTTCATCACCTCCAAGGTGCACTGCCCGCGCGGCGAGCGCCCCGGCTTCCTCGCCCTGCACAACACCCCGACGCCGGTGATCCCGATGTTCAGCTCGCTCAAGGAGCTGCGGCGGTACGCCGGCAAGGAGTCCAAGCACTTCAGCGTCACCGGCGCCGAGGTGCTCGACCTGCTGCCGACCGGCTACGGCTTCGCACTCGACATGGAGGGCGAGCACCGGATGGTCTTCGACGCGAAGGCCGTCGAACAGATGGTCGACTTCACCATGCGCCGGATGTACGGCTGACCGACGCCCCGGCGGACGGCCGCCCCGACCCCTCACTACATAGTTCAATATTCAACTTGCATGTGGTTGAGGATTGAACTAATCTTCAGGACGTAGGCCAGAAACCCCGAAGGAGGCCGACATGCCCGCCGTGACCGTCGAGAACCCGCTGACCCTCCCGCGCGTCGCCACCCCCGACCCCGCCACCACGGCGGGCCGGCCGGTGCTGACGGTCGTCACCGCGCCCGAGGGCTTCGAGGGCGAGGGATTCCCCGTCCGCCGCGCGTTCGCCAAGATCAACACGAAGTTCCTCGACCCGTTCATCATGATGGACCAGATGGGCGAGGTGGAGTACGCCGCCGGGGAGCCCAAGGGCACCCCGTGGCACCCGCACCGCGGCTTCGAGACCGTCACCTACCTGATCGACGGCGAGTTCATCCACAAGGACTCGCACGGCGGCGGCGGCCACCTCGGCGGCGGCGACACCCAGTGGATGACCGCCGGCTCCGGCATCCTCCACATCGAGACCCCGCCGGAGTCGCTGGTGCTCAGCGGCGGCCTGTTCCACGGCATCCAGCTGTGGGTCAACCTGCCGGCCAGCGACAAGATGACCCAGCCCCGCTACCAGGACATCCACGGCGGCCACGTCAAGCTGCTCTCCAGCCCCGACGGCGGCGCGATCCTGCGGCTGATCGCCGGCGAGCTCGACGGCCACCAGGGCCCCGGCGCGACGCACACCCCGATCACCCTGCTGCACGCCAGCCTCACCCCCGGCGCCGAGATCACCATCCCGTGGCGGCCCGACTTCAACGCGCTGGTGTACGTACTCAACGGCGACGGCACCGTCGGCGCCGAGCGCCGCCCGGTGCGCACCGGCCAGGCCGCCGTCTTCGGCGAGGGCGACACCCTCACCGTCTCCGCCGACGCCGTGCAGGACTCGCGCCACCCCAACCTGGACGTGATCATCCTGGGCGGGCAGCCCATCCGCGAGCCCGTCGCCTGGTACGGCCCGTTCGTGATGAACAGCCACCGCGAGCTGGAGCAGGCCATGAAGGACTTCCAGTCCGGCTCGTTCGGGCACCCGATCGCCTGACCGGGCACCGGCCGCGGGATCAGAGCCGGGCGTACACGGCGAACGCGTCGTCCGAGCGCTTGCCCCGCGGCCAGCGCGTGCAGTCGGCGTCGGCGTCCTCGACCGCCCGCACCTGGGCGATCAGCTCGGCCGGCCCCGACTCCGCGAGCAGCCGCAGCACGTCCGACCAGCTGCCGAGGCCGAACCGCTCCGTGTAACGGGCGGCGCCGTCGGTCAGCGCCGCCACGCCCCGCAGCCCGTCCAGCGCCACGAAGCCGGTCTCGGCGTGCTCGGCGGCCTGCGGTGCGGCGGCCGCGATCCACGGGCCGTGGCCGGAGTTGCGGGCGGCCCGCACGGCCCGCGCGTACGCGAGGTACAGGGCGGCCCGCTCCGCGCTCCCGGGGACGGTCGTCCAGATCTGCCGGCGCAGCAGCTCGCCGCCCGGGAAGCGCTGGTTGTCGCCGATGACCCGCGGCGCGCCGCCGTCGCGCGGGTGCAGCACCAGCAGCGAGTCGCCGAGCACGAGGTATTCGAGCGAGCCGCCGGACAGGCGGGCGGCGACGACCATCGCCGCCGGGGTGTTGGGGTTGGCGAGGTCGCAGCGGCCGCCGTGCAGGGCGGCCGTCTCGGCGATGGCGTCGGCCAGGCACTGCGCGATCGTCCGGTCGGCGCGGTCGGTGAGCCGGGCGAGGAGGTGCACGCCGAGCCTTCTGGCGTACCAGGCGGTGCCGTGGCGGCACCCGGACTCCAGGGTCTCCGGCATGCTGGACCCGTCCAGCAGCACCATGGCTTCGGCAGAGGCGGCGGCGAAGTCCTCGCTCTCGCGGCCCGGCCCGTACGGTTCTCCGGCGAGCTGTACCTGCATCCGACCAGTCTGCGGGCGGGAGCCCGCCCCGAACAGGGGTCGGACCGGCCTTCGCGGTCGGACCGGCGTGCGCCCGGCGCGCGGTGGCGACCGCCCGGGGCCGGGCATACCGTCGGGGGATCAGCCGGTCCCGTTCCCTGGAGTGCCGTGATGGTCTGGCAGTTCTTCGTCCTCGTGATCGCGTCGTTCTTCTTCCCGACGCTGGCCCTGCTGTACCTGATCGGCGGGCCGCGGTTCCCCGACGAACGGAAATGAGTGACCTCGGGTGCCTCTCGGCATGGCAGGGTGTGCACTGCACACGGCTCCGCTCCCGGGGCCCCGTACCGGAGGTCGCGTCATGAGCAAGGAAGCAGCCCCAACCGCCGAGCAGCCGGAGTCCGAGGCCGCCCAGGTCGACGCGCCGGCGGCCGAGGCGGCGCCCGACGACGTCAAGGCGAAGTTCCTCGCAGCGCTGGAGCGCAAGCACGGCGGCGGCGGCAATGCCGGCGGCGGGCCGGGCGGGGAGTCCAAGATCCACGGCACGCACGGCGCCGCGGGCGGCAAGCGCACCTTCCGCCGCAAGAGCGGCGGCTGACAGCACGTTCGCACGGCGGCGGGCAGGCTCCCCCGGGGGCCTGCCCGCCGCCGTGCGTCCGTCACCCGTCCGGCGACAGGGCGGTCAGGCGGTCGGAAGGCCCGGGGGGCCGGAGGGCAGCCGGTGCGGCGCGGCCGCGGAGGCGGAGGCGGGCAGCACCTGCGAGCGGCCCGGCGACGGCTCGGCGAGGAAGCCCAGGACGTTGTCGAGCACGCCGGGCTCGGTGAGGATCCGGCGGTGGCCGAGCCCGCGGGTGGTGAGCAGGTCCAGCCGGTCGCCGTACGCGGCCTTCAGCCGGTGCGCCTGGCCGATCGGCACGACGTCGTCGTCCTGGTCGTGCACGACCAGGATGCGCGGGGTGATCTCCGCCGGGCGGTGGGTGGCGTCGAACCGCTCCCACAGCGCCTCCTCCGCGGGGAACAGCACGCGCTCGATCCGCCGGGTGAGTTCGCGCTCCAGGCGGTCCGCGAGGCCCAGCTGCTGCCGGAAGCCGTCGACCAGGAAGCGGAACTCGGCAACGCCGGAGACCGCCACCAGACGGCCCGCCGGAACTCCCTCGCGCAGCGCGAGGAAGGCGGCGCTGACGCCGAAGGAGTGCGCGACGACGGCCTCGAAGGGTCCGTGGCGCGCGTGCAGGCGGGCGATGATCTCGCGGTACTCCAGGATCGTCGTGGCCCGGCCGCCGGAGTCGCCGTGACCGGGGGCGTCGAAGGCGACCGGGCTGAGGCCGAGGTCCAGCAGCCGCGGGACGAAGCCGGCGAAACGCGAGGCGCGGGACCGCCAGCCGTGCACGAGCAGGACGGGCCGGGTGCCGTCGCCCCACCGGTAGACCGTGACCGGGCTGCCGCCGACGGTGAGCGCGGACGGCCGGGCCCGGTCGTGGACCTCGCGTTCCGTGCTGCGGACGCGGCTGCGCCGGACCGGGTGCCGGAAGAGTTCGAAGGCGGCCCGGCCCGCGAGGCGCGGGGCGATCAGGGCGGTGCCGTTGAGGGCCCTGCCGAGCAGGGCGGTGGAACGGTCCATGGTGACTCCCGGAGCGTGGCGGACCCGTGGAGGAGAATTTAGCACGACCGTTCGTGCAGTTTCACGGGCGGACACCGGACGCCCGCCCGGAGCCCGGGCCCTCAGGCCGCGGCAGCCCCGCGCAGCAGCGCCTCCACACCGGCCGCCGCGAGGTCGTACCGCGTGTCGTCGCCGTACAGCAGCGCCTGCGCGTTCGCCGCCTCCAGCAGCCCGACCAGGCCGAAGACCAGCAGCTCGGCGTCGGTCCCCGGCAGCAGGTCGCCCGCCGCGCGCGCCGCCCGCACCAGGTCGCGCAGGTGCTCCTCCCAGGCCAGCCCGGCCGCCGCCAGGGCGTCCCGCAGCTGGCCCGGCCGGGCGTCGTACTCGGCCGACACCGCGGAGAAGAAGCAGCCCCCCGGGAAGACCCGGCCGCGCGAGTACGCCAGCCAGGAGTCGCAGAGCGCGCGCAGCCGGGCCAGGCCCGGAGCCGGTGCCACCGCGTCCACCGGGGCGATCACCGCGTCGTGGAAGATCCGCTGCGCCGCCCGGACGGCCGCCAGCTGCAGCTCCTCCTTGGAACCGAAGCTCGCGAACACGCCGCTCTTGCTCAGCCCCAGATCGCCCGCCAGCCGCCCGATCGACAGCGCGTCGAGGCCCTCCACCGAGGCCACCTCCACCGCCCGCAGCAGCACCGCGCGGCGGGTCTCGTTGCCCCGCTGGACCCGCCCGTCCGTGGTCGCCGCCACCGCGTCCTCCGGTCCCTGTCCGCCTCGCCGTCGGCGGCCAGCCTACGCCGCCAGTCGCCCCTCGATCACGGCCGCGTGGGCGAGCAGCCGCTCGTCCCCGCCCTCCGCGCCGACGCACTGCAGGCCCAGCGGCAGACCCTCCAGCCGCCCGGCGGGCAGCGACACCGCCGGCAGCCCGGCATGGCTCCACGGCAGCGACATCACCGCGCTGCCGGTGGAGTCCAGGCCGCGCGGGGCCGGGCCGGTCGCCGCCGGGGCGACCCACACGTCCACGCCCCGGGCCGCGGTGACCTCCGCCAGCCGGCGGCGGAAGTCGGCACGGGCCACCAGCGCCGCCGCGTGGTCGGCGCGGTCGATCCCGCGGCCCTGCCGGATCGCCGCCACCGTCTCCGGCCGGTACAGCTTGCCGAACCGGGCGAAGAGATCGGCGTGCCCCCGCGCCAGCTCGTACCGGATGATCGTGAGCAGGTGGTGGCGGACGGCCTCGAAGTCGCCGAGCGGATCGACCCGGCGCACCGGCAGGCCGAGCCCCGCGACCGTGCGCTCGAAGGCCGCCAGCGCCTCCGGCCGGACCTCCGCGAGGTACGGGCCGACCGGCACGCCCAGCACCGGGACACCCGGCGCACCGGCCGGACGCCAGTCGTCGCACAGCACGGACGCGGCGAGCACCACCCCCGCGACGTCCGAGGCGTAGCAGCCCATCGTGTCGAGCGTCGGCGCGTGCGCGATCACCCCGTCCACCGGCATCCGCCCGTACGTCGGCCGGAACCCCACCACCCCGCAGTACGCCGCGGGCCGGATCATCGACCCCACCGTCTGGGTGCCGATCGCCAGCGGCACCAGACCGGCCGCGACGGCCGCCGCCGAACCGCTGCTCGAACCGCCCGGGGAGTGCGCCAGGTCGTGCGGGTTGCGGGTCTGGCCGGGCGCGAGCACCGCGAACTCCGCCGTCACCGTCTTGCCCGCCACCAGGGCACCCGCAGCCCGCAGCCGGCCCATCAGCGCACCCTCCGGGCCCGCCAGCGCCCCGGGCGGCAGCGCCGACCCGGCGTGCGTGGGCAGGCCGTCGACGTGCACCACGTCCTTCACGCCCACCGCGACGCCGTACAGCGGCGGGCGCCCCGCCGCCACCGGGTGGCGGGCCGCCAGCTCCCGGGCGTCCGCCGCGAGCCGGTCGTGGCGGCCCGGCTCCGGCACGAACGCCCGGACACCGGGATCGACCCGGTCGATACGGGTGCAGAGCCGCTCGACGTGCTCGTCGAGCGGCGGATCGCCGGCCCGCAGGCGGGCGGCGGCAGGCACGAGCGGCGTCATCGGCTCCATGCCGCCCACGCTACGACGCGGGCCACCCCTCGCCGTGCTCGCCCGGCACGTACGGCGCCTCCCGCAGGAAGACCGCCCCGCACGTGTGGCAGTTGAGGCTCGGCGTGCGGTCCCAGAGGCCCGGGTCGCGCTCCGGTGCGGACATGTCGAGTTCGCGGCCGCACAGGCCGACCGCAGCGCCCTCGCGGACGATGTGCCAGGTCTTCACCCCGCCGGCAGGGCCGGAAGGGCCGTACTCCGCAAGCATCCGGTGCATCATGCCGCCCATGCTCCGCCGACCCCGCGCACCCGGCAATCCGGACGGCGGTGGCCGCCGGTGACAGGGCCGCGCCTTCCCGCCCGCCCGGGACGGCGGCTAGCATGCGGGACCGGCACCGGAAGCCAGGGGGAGCGGTGGACGAAACGTCAGATGCACCTGCCCGCAGGGCGGAAGGCGTCCCGGCCGGCGGCGCCGTGGACCTCTCGAACGTGTGCTGGTCCGCACGGATCCCGCCGCTCGGCGCCGGGATCCCCCGGCTCGCCCGGCTCGACGCGGTGCAGGACGCGTGGCGGCGCCGCTTCGGCCCCGGCGCACCGCTGACCGTCATCGCCGACCGCTCGCTCCGGCACCAGATCGGCCGGGCCGAACGGCCCCGCTTCGACGCCCTGCTCGGCTCCGGCGCGATGACCCTCGCCCCGACCGCCGACCCCGAACTGCTGCGCCTCGCCCGGGACCGGCAGTGGTACGTCGTCAGCGGCGACCAGTTCCTCGACCTGCGCCGGGACCACCCCTGGATCGCCGGCGCGGCCGATCGGTTCCTCGGCTGGGACCTCCGCGGCGGCCGGCTGGTCCTGCGGCCCAGCGGCATCCGCGAGGTGCCCGAGCAGCAGATCTCCCGCGCCGTGGAGGCCAAGAGCCTCAAGTGGCCGCACCGGATCGACGTCCGCGACCCCGCCCACCTGCGGGTGCTGCGCAGCCACTGGCGCTGCAGCGGCCCCCGCTGCCTGCGGGCCCTGCTCTGGCCCGACCACCTGCTGGACTGGCCCACGCTGACCGCGCAGGGCGCCGTGCTCTGCCCGGCCTGCAACAGTGCGCTCACCGAGGCCGGCCCGCGCGGCGCGGTGCGCTCGCTGGTCGTCTCCGACGCGGCGAGCGGCACCGAGCTCGTCCGCTTCCCGCTGTGCCAGGACACCCCCGTGCTGCTCGGCCGCGGCCGACTCGCGCACGGCATCAACCTGGAGGCCCCGGAGCTGCGGCAGTCGCCCGCGATCGGCCGGGTCAGCCGCCGCCACCTGATGCTGAACCTCACCGCCGCACCGGGCGGGCCCCGCATCACCGCGGTCGACCTCGGCTCCGGCAACGGCACCGTCGTCGAGCGCGGGGAGCCGGGCGCCGTACCGCGGGCCCTCGAACCCGGCGGCGAGGTCGTCCTCGGCGACCGCGACGCGCTGCGGCTGGGCGACGCGGTGACCGTCCGGGTCTCCGGGCGCCGCTGGTTCGCCGACGAGGACCTCGCCCTGCCGGTGCTCGCCCAGACCGACGGGGCCCAGCCGACCCGGCTGGTCACCTGACCTGCGGGAATCCACCCCCGGCCACAAGTCCGCTCCTGAGAAGCCCATGTGATGATCGGTCATTTCCACCGGTCCGGGCGGAGGGACGGGCTAGGCTGGCGGCGTGTTGGTGAGTCTGACCAGAGTGGGGGCCTCCCGGCAGTCCCTCACCAAGACGCTCGCGGTCACCGGTGCCGACGTGCACCACGTCCTCGGGTCCGTCGCCCTGCCCGCGCCGCCGCCGCACCTGCCCGCGGCCCGGATCGCGGCGGACGACCGGACCCCCGGCCTGCTCGGCGTCTCGGTCGACGCCGCCTGGCTCGGCACCCCCGCCGCCCGCGACGACCTCTTCCCCTACCTCGGCGCGGTGTTCGCCGCACTCGCCCACGGCGCCCACGCGCTCGGCGGCGTCCTGCACCCGCCCGGCACCCGGCTCGCACCCGGGCAGCAGCCGCCCCTCGGCGGCGACACCCACGAACTCCTCACCCTCGACACCGTCGAACAGGAGGTGCTCGCCAACCTGCTGCGCCGGCACAGCCCGGTGCTCATCGCCCTCGGCGGCCACGGACTCGTCGGCGGCGGCCCCGACCGGGTGGGCTCCCGCCGCCTCGCCGACTCGCGCGAACACCTGGCGGCCCGCCACCTCGCCTCCGCGGACCCCCGCCACCTGCACCGGGTACGGGCCGAGATCCGCCGCCGCGACGGCATCGCCGACCTCACCCGGATGGACATAGCCCCCGTCGGCGACACCGACGGCACCACCCCCCGCGTGCTCGTCCGCTGCCTCGACTCCCAGCCCTCGCTCGCCGACCTCCGCGCCCACGCCCTGCTCCTCGCCGCCCTCGCCCTGCACGCCAGGCGGATGGTCAGGAACGGCAGCCGCGAGGGCGGCACCCCGCAGCGGCTCGTCGAGGAGAACCGCGCCCGCGCGGTCATCCACGGCCTCCGCGCCCGCTTCGTCCCCTCCGGCGGCACCCGCGGCCGCACCGGCGAACCCGTGCCCGCCCGCGAGGCCGCCCGCCGGCTCCTCGACGACCTGCTGCCCGAGCTCTCCCTCCTCGACGCCACCGCCGAGGAGCTCTTCCCGCTGCTGGCCCCGCTGGAACTGCCCGGCCTCGGACTGCCCCCGCAGCGCTCCCAGGACCTGCTGGTGCGGGCCGCCCGGGACGGCCGCGCGGCGCTCGTCGACGTGATCGGCCGACACCTCACCGACACCCGGCCCGGCGGCCTGCTGCTCCGGTCCGTCCGGGAAGAATCCCCCGGCCGGGTCGACCTGCTGCTGGACACCTGGCAGGCCGCCCTCACGGAGGGCGTCTCCCCCCGGGCCGCCGGGACCGCGGCCGGGCCGCAGGCCACCCGGCCCCACGACGGCCGACCGGGCGACGACAAGGCGCGCGACGACCGGGCGCGCGGGCGACGGCCCCGGGACGGCGGCCAGGGCGGCGGCGGCCGGACCGGCACCGGCAGCCGGAGCGGCGGACAGGGCGGCAGCGGACAGGGCGGCAGCGGCGGACAGCGCGCCGACGGGCAGGAACGGCCGGGACAGGAACGGCCGGGGCAGCAGGGCGGCGGCCGGCCGCGCGGCGAACGCCGCCCCGGCGGCGGGCCACGGCAGGGGGACCGGCGCAGCGGCCGGCCCCCGCGGGAGGGCGACACGTGAACGACCAGCAGCCCCGCCACCCCGCCGGGCAGGTGGAAGCCGTCCTCGACCTGCGCGGCTGGGCCCCCGGCGGCGGCGGACGCGACGACCTCCTCGCCCTCTGGAACGAGTTGGAGCCCGCCCTGCACGGACGGCCGCTGCACGGCGGCTCCGTGCACTCCTGGGACGCGGCCCACGGCACGATCGTGCTGGAGATCGTGCGGGTGGCCCCCGGGATCACCACCGCCGGCCCGGAGACGCTCTTCGACCTCGTCGCCGTCCGCGAACGCCCCCGGATCGTCCACCGCTGCGCCGACTGCGACGCCCTCGGCCGGGAGGGGTACGGCTGCTTCCGGTGCCGCTGGTGCGCCGACGAGGGCCGGCCGGAGCGGGTCTGCGTCGAGCACGCGGTGCTGCTGGACGGCGCGCTGACGCCGTCCTGCGGCCGGCACCACCCCGCCTGCACGGACTGCGGCGCACCCGCGTCGTTCTGGTGCGGCGGGCAGAACTGCCGTTCGGGCAAGGCCTGGTGCGAGCAGCACCGGCGGCGGCACCCGCAGGATCCGGACACCGACTACTGCCCGCCCTGCCACCGGCTGGCCTTCCCGGTGTGCGAGGAGCCCGGCTGCACGGCGAGCGGCACCGTCGTGTGCGACTGGCTGGACCTCGCCGGCGCGCCCTGCGGCCGGCAGGCCTGCGGGCGGCACGCCCGCCGCTGGCAGGTCTTCGGCGCCGAACGCGTCGGCCTCGGCCTGTGCCGGGTGCACAGCCAGGTCAAGGGGGCCCCGGTGGAGTCGCTGCTCTTCCAGATCTGCTGCGGCGCGGCCCGGCGCACCGGCGTGCGGATGCCGTCGCTCGCGGCCTTCAGCCACAACCTGCGCAACTGCGACCACCGCGAACTCGCCCTGGACCACCGGGCGGTCCGGGCCGCGCTGACCGGCCTCGACGGGCACCTGCGGCGCAGCGGTCCGCAGCAGTTCGTCAGGCCGGTGGAGCGGGCCGGCGCCGACTGGGACAAGGAGCTGACCCGGCTGCGCGGCCACAGCGACCAGGGCGAGCGGCTCGTCGCCGAGCTCCGGGCGCTGGTCCGCGGTCAGGACGCGCGCTGGGGCGAGGCGATCGCCGCCGCGCTGCGGCTCGCCGAGTACAAGCCGGCCCGCACCGGCGGCCCCGGCGGCGAACGGCCCGCCGTGCTGTGGGTGCACCTGCCGCCGGAGCTGCGCGGGCCGTTCATCGGCCCGCAGGGCTCGCGGGTGGCCGCCTACCGGGAGCAGTTGGGGATGGACGTGCGGATCGAGGGCGGCAACCGGGGAGGCCGGCGGTGAGCGAGGCGCTGATGACGTCCCACAGCCACCGCCTGCGGACGGTGCCGGCCGGCGGCCCGCTGTACGGCCAGCGGATCGGCGTGGCCCCGGCCGCGCTCCCGCCGGGCACCGGCCCGGACGGCCTGCCGGCCCTGCTCGGGCTGGCCGGGGCCGGCGAGAGCTTCCAGGCGGCCGTCCGGCTGGTGCCGGTCGCGGAGGTGCCGCCCGGTGTGCTGGCCGTCAACGCGGCGCTGGCCGCCGAGCTCGACCTCACCGGGGAGGGGCCGGAGCCGCCCTGGCGGCTGGACGCCGTGCCGGTCGTGCCGGCCGTCCGGATCCGCCTGGAGGCGCCGACCGAGGCACCGCTGGAGACGGCCCTGCGGGACGTCTCCGACGCGGGCCTGCCCGGCCGCCTCGTCTGGGTGCCGCCGGGCGGTGCCGGGGACCTCTGGCTGGACGTCGGCGGACTGCCGTACCGGATCCAGCAGTTGGACGCCGGGGCCGGGGGTTCGGTGCTCGCCGAGATCGGCACCGGCACGGAGGCGGAGCTGTTCGCCCCGGGTGCCCGGACGGGTGTCGACATCGTCGTGCTCGCCGACTGCAGCGGCTCGATGGGCGTCGACGACATCCCGGCGGTCGGCGAGCAGGGCGGCGGCGGGCTGCGCGGACTGTTCGGCCGCGGTTCGCGGGCGCCCGTGCAGCGGCGGGACGCCGCGCTCCGCGACGCCCTCCAGCACCTGCTGGCGATGCGGCTGCAGATCAGCGGGCGGGTCTCCCGGCTGGCCCTCGTCGCGTTCACGCACACCACCCGCCAGGTCTTCCCGCGGGGCGGCGGCATGGCGGAGCTCGACGCGGGCAGCGTCGCCACGGCCGACGAGTTCCGGATGGCGGTGTCGCTGCTGCGGCCGGAGAACGCCGGCACCGACATCGGCAACGCCCTGCACGAGGCCGCCAACCTGCTCTACCAGCACGGCAGGCCCGGCAACGAGAAGCTCATCGTGCTCGTCAGCGACGGCGCGCACTGGGCCCCCCGCGGCGACCAGGGCCTCGGCGAGGTCGTGTACGCCGCGCAGGAACCGGTCAGCCTCATGGAGCACCTGCACCGGGACACCGGGGTGCGCCTCCACGCGCTCGGCATCAGCACCCCGCAGCTCTACCGGCAGTGGCTGCACCGCGGCGGCCAGGACGGTTTCGGCCTCGAACCCAACCACACGCTGCTGGAGCAGCTCGTACGGGTGGGCGGCGGAGGCGCTGCGGCGGTGGGCGGCTTCGACGTGCTCGCCGAGTACTTCACGGGGCTGGGCGCGGGGCTCTCCCGGCGGGTGCAGCTGCGCCACGCGTCCGCGCAGCACGGGCCGCTGCCGCCCGCGAGCGCGGCCACCCTGCAGGCGCTGCGGGTGCAGCAGGACCGGGTCGGCCCGGCCGGCGCTCCGGGGGCGGCCGCCGCGTGGGACGTCCTCGCCGACCGGCTGCTGGACGCCGCCGGGCTCTGCAACCGCGAGGCCCGGCGGGTGTGCGGGGCGGGCCTGTTCACCGCGGACCACGTCCGGACGGCCGTCTCGCGGTCGGTCCGCACCGGTGCCGCCCGGCCGGACGCCCACGCCTTCGTCCGGGACGTGGCGGCGGCGTTCCGTCCGCGCCGGCCCGCCCGGACACCGGACCTGCCCGGGCAGCGGATCACGGCCCTGGAGGGCCTGCTCGACCGGCTGCGGGAGCCGGGTGCCCGGCCGGAGGACGACGCCTGGCGGCTGGAGTGGCTGGGCCGCCTCGCCGACGCGCTGGACGAGCTGGCCGGGCGGCTCGCCGACTCCGCGGCCGCGGCTCCGGTGCCGCCCCCGCCCGCGGTGCGTCCCGCCGTGCCGCCGACGGCGCCCGCGACCGCCCCGGACACGGGGTACGGCGTGCCGCAGGGCGACGCGGCCGCGACCGGGGCCGGCCCTGCGGCGACGGACCTCGCCCCGGCCGCTGCGGCACCGCCCGCCGCGCCGGTGCCGGTCTCCGCGGCCTCGACGGTCTCCGCCGTCCCGACGGCGGGCGGCGGGTTCGGGCTGCGCTACCGGGGCGACGAGTGAGGGGATCCGGGTGACGCCGGGCTCGCGGTGGACGGCGGGCATGCGGCTGGGCCCGTCGCACGACCCCGACCAGTACCGGCTGATCGCGCACCGGCACAGCGGGCTGGAGGGCGAGCTGTGGCAGGCCGAGCGGATCGACCGCGACGGCTGGGCCCACACCTGCGCGGTGAAGATCCTCACCCTGCTGCCGCCGCACGACACCGCCGAGGGCCGCCGGCACTGGCTGAGCCGGTGGGAGGACAGCATCCACCGCGCGGCCCGGCTCCGACTGCCCGACCTGGTCGTGCCGGTGGCGTGCTTCGTGGGCGCCGAACCGCACCTGCCGGGCGCCGCCGGGCAGCAGGGCGTCCCGTACCTGGTGTCGCCGTGGCTGGAGGCGGCGCCGGTCGGCGAGTGGGCGCGGCGGTCGCCTGCGGGCGACGCCGAACGGGCCGACCTGCTGGTGCGGCTCTGCCGGGTCGTCGACGACCTGCACCGCTGCGGGTGGGTGCACCGCGACATCTCCCCCGGCAACGTGCTCGTGGACGCGGCGGGGGCGCCGAAGCTCATCGACCTCGCGTTCCTGGCGCCGCTCGACCGGCCGCTGACGGCGGTCGTCGCGACGCCCGGCTTCGCGATCGTCGAGGAGGAGTCGCACGGCGGCCGGCCCAGCGAGGCGAAGGACCGCTTCGCGGTGGGCGCGCTGGCCCGGATGCTGCTGATGCCGGACGCCCCGCGGCTGCCGGACTTCGACGCGGCGCGCGTGACGGAGCAGCAGCTGCTGCGGGCGGGGCACTCCGCGGACGTCGCGGCGCTGCTGGTGCAGGCCCTGGACGCCCGTCCGGACCGCCGGCCCGCGCCGCTGGAACCGTGGGCGGAGCGGCTGCGGCAGCTGCTCGCCGAGACGGCACGGCGTGCGGAGCACGCGTGCGTGGCGGTGCTGGCCGACGGCCGTTCGCCGAGTCTCGTGGTCACCGGCGGGCGCCGCGGGGTGTCCTGGTACGGGCCGGAGCCGGACACCGCGGCAGGGCTCGCCCCGGCCGCCGGGGCACCCCGGGACGTCCGGGAGATCGCGGCGGTCCGCGGCGGCCGGGGCGAGCCGCTGGTGGCCGCGGTGGACGGCGGGGCGACGCTCTGGCTGGGCGGCGGCGCCGGGTGGGTGCGGGCGGGCGAGGGTGCGGCCGGGCTGGCGGTGCTGGCCTCCCCGGGCGGCGGGGTGCTGGTGTGGACCGGCCGGGACACCGGTCTGCGGCTGACCCGGTGGTCGCCCGGCGGCGGCACGGAGGAGTCGGTGCAGCCGGGTTTCCGGCAGGCGCGGGTGCTGGCCGCGGCCTGGGGCCCGGAGATGGGCGTGCCGGTGGTGCTGGTCGCGGAGCCGGACCGCCTGCTGAGCGTGACCTGGCCGCAGGGCGGCGGGGGCCCGTCGGAGCGCGGGACCGTGCTGGAGGGCGCGGTGGTCCGGGCGGCGCTGGCCGTGGGACGGGCCGGGGAGCCGGAGGTGCGGGCGGTGTCCGCGGACGGCGGGGTGCGGGCGTTCCGGCAGCACTTCTCCGGGGAGTGGCTGGCGGACCGTACGGCGTCCGGGTCCGGGTCCGGCACGGACGTCGCGATGGCGGGGCTGCGCGGCGGACCGGCCGTCGTGACCGCCCGGCCCGACGGTGCGGCGGTGGAGCTGACCTCGCCGGACGGCGGGCACCCCGCGGTGACGGTCCTGGGGGTGCCGCAGGCCGCCCGGGTGGCGGTCGCGCTGGGTGCCGACCGGCGGCTCCGCGTCGCGGCCCTGGCGGGCGGACGTCCCGCGCTGTGGGCGGAGGACTGGGACGGCGCCTGGTGGGAGCAGGAGCTGGAGGAGCTGCGGGGGTCCGCGGGCGGCGGGCTCTGAGCGCAGCGGCACCCGGCCGTCGGCACCCGGTCGTCGGCCCTCGGACCTCGGACCTCAGGACGCGGCGCGCAGCAGGGCGTCGTCCTGCCACTTGAGGATCTTGTCGAAGCTGACGATCGCTCCCCTCAGGGGGTGGTTGCGCAGCTGGACGTGGTCGGTGAGGGCGTGGATGAGGAAGAGTCCGCGGCCGGACTCCGCGCCGAGGTCGGGCAGCACGTCCGGGTCGGGTGCGCGGACGGTGGCGGGCCGGCCGGCGGGCAGCACGTGGGTGTCGTAGGGCGCGGGGCCGTCGGTGCGGCGCGGGCGGTGGCCGACGAGCAGCGGGGCGGGCAGGGTGGCGCGGCCGCGGCGGGTGCGGCAGCGGCGGCCGGCCGGCCGGGCCTGCGCGGGGGCGGGCCGCCCGGTGCGGCGCAGCGGCGGGACGGCGGCGGGCAGCGGCACGCCGACGGGCGGCAGGCCGGGCCCCGAGTCGATCACCTCGATGCGCAGCCGGTCGCCGGCGATGGAGGCGGTGACCTGGAAGCCCTCGTCGGGGCGGGCCGTGACGGCGTGCTCGACGGCGTTCGCGCAGGCCTCGGTGAGGGCAACCCCGAGGTCGTACGCGATCTGCGGGTCGACTCCGGCGGAGTCCATGGCGCCGAGCAGGATGCGGCGGGCGAGCGGCACGCTGGCCGGATCGCGCTTGAGGTGCAGAGTCCACCAGATGTCCACGGGAGGTCCCTCCTGGCTGCGGCTCCACATACAACTAGGTATCTCCGGGCGTTTCCGCGATGAACCGTCGGCGCGGCCGCGGACCGCCCGTTCGGGGGATGGACTGGCGCCGAAGTGTGTGCCGGGCGGCGCACGGCGGAGTGTCCGCGCCGGGGCCGAAAGGGTCATCCGTCATATTTGCCACCCTGCCCCGGTCGGCGGTGTGAACGGTGAGATGATGGCCCGGCCATGACCGACCGTCCCGTCGCCCCGTTCGCAGGCGCCGCCGCCCCCACCGACGGGGTGCCGGCCGCGGCCTGGGACTTCAGGGTGGCGCGGGCCGTTCCGTTCGCCCTGGTGTGCACGCTGATCGCGGCGGCCGGGCACGCGTGGGTCGGCGGCGGGGACGTCGCCCTGCCCGCCCTGGCGGCGGGTTTCACCGCCGTGCTGCTGCTCGCGGCGTCGCTGGGCGGCCGGGAGCGGTCGCTCGGCGCGATCACCGGCGCCCTGGCGGCGGGTCAGCTCGCCCTGCACGTCGTGTTCCACACCGTCACCACCCCGGCCACCGGTGGCCACCACATGGCCGGCATGACGATGCCGGAGGCCGCGGGGCGGCTGCTCTGCGACGACGTCGCGGGCAACGGCGTGACCGCCCTGCCCGCCGGCACCAGCCCCGAGCAGCTCATCAGCGCGGCGGGCCTGGACCCGCACGCGTACGCCGCGGCGGGTGCCGGCCATGCCGGCGGCCTGCTCGGCACGAGTCCCGCGATGCTGCTCGGCCACCTCGTCGCGGCCGTCGCCGCGGGCTGGTGGCTGCGGCGCGGCGAGGCCGCGCTCTGGCGGCTGCTGCGGCTGACCGCGGCCGCGGCCCGGGAGCTGGCACCGCCGCTGCGCACGGTGCTGGGGCTGCTGGCCGCGCTGCTCACCGGTGGCGCCGTGCCGTCGCGCCCGGTGCGGCCGTACGGCGGGCGGGCGGAGGACTGGCGGCTGCCGGTGGCGGCCGTCCTGCGGCACAGCGTGGTCCGGCGGGGGCCGCCGGCGGGGGCGTTCGCGCGCTGACGGGCCGAGGGCCCGTGGCGTGCGCGACCGGCCGTGCCGCGCGTGAGCGGACGGCCCGCACCTGCCCCACCACAGCCCCGGTGCACGCCTGCGGCCGCGAGCCGCCGTGCGCCCCCTCTCCCCTTGGAGACCCCATCATGCGTTCCACTCCCGCCCGCCGGACCGCCCTCGCCGCCGCCGTGGCCGGCGCCGCCCTCCTCGCGCTGGCCGGGCCCGCCGCGGCCCACGTGACCGTGCAGCCGGGCAGCGTCCCGCAGGGCGGCTACAGCGTCGTGGCGTTCCGGGTGCCGGACGAGAGCGACACCGCGTCCACCGTGAAGCTGGAGGTCAGCCTGCCCGCCGACCACCCGATGGCCTCGGTGCGGGTGCAGCCCCTGACCGGCTGGACGGCCGTCCTGGAGAAGACCAAGCTCGCCACGCCGCTGAAGTCGCACGGCAAGGACATCACCGAGGCGGTCACGAAGATCACCTGGACCGCCGACGCGACCGCCAGGATCGCGCCCGGCCAGTTCCAGGAGTTCCGCGTGTCGCTCGGCGCCCTGCCGACCGACACCGACACGCTCACCTTCAAGGCCCTGCAGACGTACGACAACGGCGAGATCGTCCGCTGGATCGAGGAGGCGAAGGAGGGTCAGGCCGAGCCGGCCAAGCCCGCACCCGTGCTCACCCTGACCAAGGCCGCCGCGGCGTCCGCGTCCGCCGCCCCGGCCGCCGACCACCACGCCTCGCAGGACACCGCGGCGGCCGCCTCCGGCAGCGCGGCCGACGACTCCACGGCGCGCACGCTCGGCGTCGTCGGCATCGTCGTCGGCGTGGTCGGCGCTGCCCTCGGCGTCGTCGGCCTCCGCCGCCGCAGCGGCTCCGCCTCCTGACCCGCGGCCCGGCGGGCCGCCCCCCCCCGG